>NZ_QTLV01000015.1:0-127227 GCF_003602795.1 Bacteroides sp. AF34-31BH | reverse complement strand
GGTGGGGCACGTTTTAAATGTTGTTCCGGGTCCCTTTTCAAGTGTTAGCTACAAAAGGGGTATTTCGAAATCAACGTCTCATCAAATGCGGACTGGCATACTGAGAATGTGTCAGACTGGTTATCAGTCAATCCATCAGAAAAACAATTGAAAGACATGCCAGCTGGCAAAATCCCAGTCAAAATAGGATATGAGGCCAATACTAAAAGTAACAAACGTATAGGCTCTGTAACATTCAGGACTAAAGAGGACGGTGCAAGTGCGACTCTTAGAATAGAACAAGAAGTTAAATCTATTATTGGGATATATCAGGGAAGCATTAATATAGGCGAGGAACAAGCTACTCTTATTTTACAATTTGCAAAAAACAATGTTGCTAAATTAACAATTAAAGGAGATGGAGAAACTGAAACTATGACAGGAACATGGGAACAAAATGAAGAAAATATAAAGGCCACATTCCATATAGATGATGCCATAATAGCTATCAATGGTATGTTAGACGAGAATTACCAACAGATATATAGCTCATTAGATTATTCCGACCCGGAGGATAAAGTTTCACTACCACTTAAACTATCAAGAATTGACTAAGGGTACTTTCAGGAGATAAGATGAAATTATACCCGAATACAGTTAAAAAAATTACCCATCACTAAAAAAGGTAATACTTATAGCCTTTGAAGATGGATAAGATTTATAGTTATTACCGGGTATTCCTATCAATATAAACGGAGTTACCTCAAAAACTTCAGTCTACAGTTCAAAGGTGACGCTCCGGAATCAGAGGCTTTGGCACGTTTGCTTAATATACCCGCCGTAACGATGTAACAGCGTTATAGCATCTCTAAGTTCCATAACCTTTTGCAACAGATAGGCCTAAAGACATTGAACCGCCTCACTTCTCATTATGGCTATCTCTCATCCCAGGCGAAACAGAAGCAACGGTGTAGGCGTAACCAAGATTTCCCTCCAGTCTCCCCAGGCAAACGTTCCCTCACCACCATAGATGGTGAAAAAACATACAATATCTACTACTTTTCTGTGAATAGGAACTGATAGATTAGCTATTCTCTCCTCTATGGAGGAACAAAATAAGAATAGGCATCTTTCTCTATGCATTGCAAATCATACAGTTTTATCTAATAAACGTCCATTTTTAGAGTATTTAATGAAAATACCTAAAAAGAAGGAGTACATCTTCTCCAAAAAGTACCTATTTTTGCCCTCCGAAACAATGTCAAAACGACAACATGATTAATTTAACAACTCTAACCCCCAAATCCTATGTTGACCCAACTTATCAACGCCCGCATCCTTACCCCGCAAGGATGGCTTAAAGACGGCTCTGTACTCATCAGAGACGGAAAAATATTGGAAGTGACCAACTGTGACCTTGCCGTAATCGGTGCACAATTGATAGACGTAAAAGGTATGTATGTACTCCCCGGTGGCGTGGAGATTCATGCTCATGGCGGTGGAGGCCGTGATTTTATGGAATGTACCGAAGATGCCTTCCGTGCAGCCGTCAAAACCCATATGAAATATGGAACGACCAGTATTTTCCCCACCCTCTCCTCCTCCACCGTCCCCATGATTGAGCAAGCAGCCGAAACCTGCACCAAGCTGATGGAAGAAAAAGACAGCCCTATCCTCGGCCTGCATCTGGAAGGGCACTACCTGAATATGGCGATGGCAGGCGGACAAATCCCCGAGAACATCAAGAGTCCCGACCCCAACGAATATATTCCCATCGTAGAAACCTGGTCTTGCATCAAGCGCTGGGACGCTGCCCCCGAACTTCCGGGAGCCATGCAGTTCGGAAAATACATCACCGCCAAAGGTATCTTGGCATCGGTAGCCCATACGCAAGCGGAGTTTGAAGACATCCGTACAGCCTACGAAGCTGGCTATACCCATGCCACCCACTTCTACAATGCAATGCCCGGTTTCCACAAACGCCGCGAGTACAAATACGAAGGCACGGTAGAAAGCATCTATCTGCTGGACGACATGACGGTGGAAGTGGTGGCCGACGGCATCCATGTCCCTCCCACCATCCTGCGACTGGTCTACAAGATAAAAGGCGTAGAACGCACCTGCCTGATAACCGACGCCCTGGCATGTGCCGCAAGCGACAGCCGGGAAGCCTTTGACCCGCGCGTTATCATCGAGGACGGAGTCTGCAAGCTTGCCGACCATTCTGCCCTTGCCGGCAGCGTAGCCACCATGGACCGACTGATACGTACCATGGTACAAAAAGCCGAAATTCCGTTGGCAGACGCCGTACGCATGGCTTCTGAAACCCCGGCAAAGATTATGGGCGTATACGACCGCAAAGGCTCCCTCCAAAAAGGCAAGGATGCCGACATCATCGTCATGGACGAAGACTTGAACGTAAGAGCCGTATGGGCCATGGGCAAACTTGTACCGGAAACCAATACAATCTCTTAATTAATCTTCAACAACATGCGAATGAACATTGTTTTTCGTATATTTGTTGATTGAAAGAACAGCGCAATACTTAATCATTTATTAATATTCAATTTATGAAAACCAATCTAAGCTCTCAAATCACTCTCAACAGAGTCTCCCCCAGGTACTACAGACCTGAGAATGCATTTGAACGGTCGGTATTGACCCGACTGGAAAAAATCCCGACAGATATTTATGAGTCTGCGGAAGAAGGCGCCAACCAGATTGCCCTTGACATTGCACAGTTAATCCGTGACAAGCAAAAGGCGGGACGTTTCTGTGTCTTGGCACTGGCAGGCGGTAACTCTCCGCGCAATGTATATGCAGACTTGGTACGTATGCACCAGGAAGAGGGATTAAGTTTCCGCAACGTAGTCATATTCAACCTCTACGAATATTATCCATTAGCTCCCAATGCCATCAACAGCAACTTCAACGCATTGAAGGAAATGCTGATAGACCATGTGGACATTGACAAACAGAATGTTTTCACCCCCGACAGCACCATCGCCAAAGACGCCATCTTTGAATATTGCCGTCTTTACGAGCAGCGCATTGAAAGTTTCGGTGGCTTAGACATCGCTTTGCTGGGCATTGGCCGTGTAGGTAATATAGGTTTCAATGAACCGGGTTCACGCCTGAACTCTACCACTCGTCTGATATTGCTGGACAACGACTCCCGCAATGAAGCTTCCAAGATGTTCGGTAGCATTGAAAATACCCCCATCAGCTCCATCACCATGGGAGTAGCCACCATCCTCTCGGCAAAGAAAATATATCTGCTGGCATGGGGTGAGGAGAAAGCGCAAAAGGTGAAAGAATGCGTTGAAGGTCCGGTAACAGATACTATCCCTGCATCTTATCTGCAGACTCACAACAATGCACATGTAGCTATCGACTTGTCTGCCGCCGCCAATTTGACGCGTATCCAACGCCCCTGGCTGGTAACCTCCTGCGAATGGAACGACAAGCTCATCCGCAGTGCCATCGTCTGGTTGTGCCAACTCACCGGAAAACCCATTCTGAAACTGACCAACAAGGACTACAACGAAAACGGTCTGAGCGAACTGCTGGCATTGTTCGGCTCAGCCTATAACGTGAACATCAAGATATTCAATGACCTGCAACATACCATCACCGGATGGCCGGGCGGCAAGCCGAATGCTGACGACACCTATCGTCCTGAGCGTGCAAAGCCCTATCCAAAACGTGTGGTCGTATTTTCTCCGCATCCCGATGATGACGTTATCTCCATGGGAGGCACCATCCGTCGTCTGGTAGAGCAGAAACATGACGTGCATGTGGCTTACGAAACTTCCGGTAACATTGCCGTAGGCGATGAAGAAGTTATCCGCTTCCTGCACTTCATCAACGGGTTCAACCAAATCTTCAACAACAGCGAAGACCAGGTCATCAATGACAAATATACTGAAATCCGTAAATACTTGAAGGAGAAGAAAGACGGTGACATGGATACACGCGACATCTTGACCATCAAGGGACTGATTCGCCGTGGCGAGGCACGCACTGCATGTACATACAATAATATCCCTCTGGATCACTGTCATTTCCTTGACCTGCCATTCTACGAAACGGGCAAGATACAGAAGAATCCTATCAGCGAAGCAGACGTGGAAATTGTACGCAACCTATTGCGTGAAGTGAAACCCCATCAGATTTTCGTTGCCGGCGACCTGGCCGACCCGCACGGCACACACCGTGTTTGTACGGACGCCGTATTTGCCGCCATTGACTTGGAAAAAGAAGAAGGTGCCAAATGGTTGAAGGAATGCCGCATCTGGATGTACCGCGGTGCATGGGCCGAATGGGAAATCGAAAACATCGAGATGGCTGTGCCCATCAGCCCGGAAGAACTGCGTGCCAAGCGTAACTCTATCCTGAAGCATCAATCGCAGATGGAAAGCGCACCGTTCCTGGGCAATGACGAACGTCTGTTCTGGCAACGCAGCGAGGACCGTAACCGCGGAACAGCTGCCTTGTATGACAGCCTCGGACTTGCTTCCTATGAGGCGATGGAAGCCTTTGTGGAATACATTCCGCTATAAACGGATAAAATATTAACAATAGGATGAGATGTATTGCTCCGGCAATGCATCTCATTTTTTCATGTCTCAGCCTTCTTATATTCCCAAGGAATATTTGCAGATATAAAAACAATCAAATAATTTTGTTACTTATTTATCGAAACGACAAAACTTAAAAACAAACACCATTATGAAAAAGTATGCTATCAACATCCTTGTCATTTTATTCCTACTCACGCCATTTACATTGTTTGCAAATGGATGCCATGCCAATAACGACACCATCAAAGTATTGGCAATAGGCAACAGCTTTTCACAAGATGCAGTAGAGCAATATTTGCACGAACTGGGAAAAGCTGAAGGTATCACCATGATTATCGGCAATATGTTTATCGGAGGATGTTCACTGGAACGGCACGTGCAAAACATACGCAACAACGCTCCGGCCTATGCCTATCGCAAAGTAGAGAAAGACGGGGAAAAAACAGAAACCCGGTCAATGACTATTGAGAAAGCACTGGCCGATGAGAAATGGGACTATATCAGTGTTCAGCAGGCCAGCCCTTTGTCTGGTATCTATGACAGCTACAAAGCTTCCCTACCTGAATTGGTTAACTATATCAGGGAACGAATTGGAAAGGAAACCGTATTAATGGTGCACCAGACATGGGCTTATGCTACCAATGCCAACCACACCGGATTCAAAAACTATGACCAGAACCAAATGAAAATGTACACCAGCATTGTGGATGCAGTAAAGAAAGCCGCCAACCTGGTGGGTATCAAGAAAATTATCCCTTCGGGAACCGCCATACAAAATGCACGTACCTCCTTTATCGGCGACCATATGAATAGGGACGGATACCACCTTGACTTAACCATAGGCAGATATACAGCTGCCTGCACATGGTTTGAGGCATTGACCCATCAGAATGTAACAGAAAACCCATATTCTCCCGAAGGAATGGACCCAATCCATAAGAAAGCAGCTCAAATGGCTGCGCACAACGCCATCCTCTATCCGGACAAAGTTACGGAACTGACAGAACTGAAAAAGATTGCCGATTAATGCTTTTTAATTCTTAAGACTTACTTATATGTCTGCAAAATAATAAAAAGAAAGTAACCCGCTCATCAGTGAAGCTTTCTTTTATGTACTTTTGCACGCACCACCGTCTGGTAAAAGCAGATATTGGCAACTTCAATATTTCATCAGTATGAAAAAACTTATCCTAACCGGCATATGGCTCTTGTGTGGATTCCTCCTTCCGGCACAAGAACTAGAGCAGAATGTGGAAGAACGCCTCCAGACATTCTTTAGGGAATACACCACCCATACGGCCAACATCGGTACCTGCAAGCTGGATAGTTTCCGCATTGACTTCCGGAAGAAGAAATTGCTTGTCTATACAAACGAGCGCTTTGCCTACCAGCCTCTACGGCCTGAAACCGTTGATGCCATTTACCGCCATCTGGGACAAATCCTGCCGGGACCGGTGAACTATTTCGACCTCACCGTCTTTGCTGACGGGAAGAGCATCGAAGAGCTTATCCCCAACCTCTACCGGAAAGGGAAGAAAGACAAGGCACGTCTGTTCAGCCACCTGGAATACAAAGGTACACCCTGGGTAACCCGTACCTCGCGCCCCTACGACATCACCCGCGGACTGGAAGGACGCCACATCGCCCTTTGGCAAAGCCACGGGAAATATTATATCAATGACAAGGACAAATGGGGATGGCAACGCCCGAGGCTGTTCTGCACTACAGAAGACCAGTTCACCCAATCCTTCATCCTGCCCTACCTCCTGCCCATGCTAGAGAATGCAGGAGCCAATGTATTCACTCCCCGCGAAAGGGACACGCAGAAGCAGGAAGTCATCGTAGACAATGACGGTAGCCTGAGCGGACATGGAGGACAAGGTTCCCTTTATCTGGACGTGAAAAGCCGGAAAGCACGTTGGGAACAGACCTCCCGACCCGGATTTGCCCAACGGAAACGAATCTATCAGGACAATGAAAACCCTTTCCTCTCCGGCACGGCACGCTTTGCCAAAACTGAAAAGAAGAAAGACAAGGCTTTTGCCGAATGGGTACCCGATATTCCGGAAACGGGAGAATATGCTGTATACGTATCTTACCAAACACTGCCGGGCAGCGTAAGCGATGCCAAATATCTTGTATTTCACAATGGAGGCGTCACGGAGTTCAAGGTGAACCAGCAAATAGGAGGCGGCACATGGGTGTACCTCGGCACATTCACTTTTGACAAAGGCCGGAACGACTACGGCATGGTGGTATTGAGCAACGAAAGCAAAGAGAAAGGCGTGGTCTGTGCCGATGCCGTCCGCTTTGGAGGAGGCATGGGCAACATTGCCCGCGGAGGACAAACCAGCGGCTTGCCCAGATACCTGGAAGGCGCACGCTACTTTGCCCAATGGGCAGGCATGCCCTATCCCGTCTATGGAGGCTATGAGGGAAAGAATGATATGAACGACGACATCAACGTACGTTCCCGTACAGTGAATTACCTTGCAGGAAAATCACTATTCAACCCAACGGAAGAAGGTTTGGGCATCCCCTTTGAAATGAGTATGGCCCTGCATAGCGATGCCGGTTTCAGTAAGGAAGATGAGATTATAGGCACTCTCGGCATTTATACCACCAACTTCAACAACGGCAAGTTGCATGCCGGTACAGACCGCCATGCCTCCCGTGACCTTTCGGACATTCTGCTGACGCAGTTGCAGCGTGATATCCGCTCTACCTTCAACGTCGACTGGACACGCCGCAGCCTATGGAACCGTAACTACAGTGAAACACGCCTGCCCGCCGTCCCTTCCACCATCGTAGAACTGTTGTCGCACCAGAACTTCGCAGATATGCGCTTGGGACATGACCCTAACTTCAAGTTCACCGTCGGGCGTGCGCTCTATAAAGCTATTCTGCAATACATATGCAGCCAGCACGGCAAAGACTACGTTGTCCAACCCCTTCCCGTCAGCCACTTTGCCATCCGCTTCGGTCAAAAGAAGAATACTTTAGAGCTTTCCTGGCAAGGAGAGGAAGACCCGTTGGAGCCGACTGCCAAACCACGTGAATACATTGTATATACACGTATCGGTCGTGGAGGATTTGACAATGGCGTACGCGTCAGCTCCCCATCCCACACCGTAAAAATAGAACCGGGCATCGTCTATTCCTTTAAAGTAACCGCCGTAAACCGGGGTGGCGAAAGCTTCCCTTCGGAAATTCTTGCCGCCTACAAGGCAAAGCGTGAAAAAGGACAGATACTTATCGTCAACGGATTTGACCGCATCAGCGGGCCTGCCGTTATAGACACCCCCGATGCGGCAGGCTTCGACTTGTCACAAGATCCCGGCGTACCCTATCTCTATGACATCTCCCTCTGCGGCGCCCAGCAGAATTTTAGCCGGAAGGAAGCAGGACGACGTCTGGGAGAGAGCAGTGACGAATACGAAGGCATGAAAATCATCGGAAACACTTTCGATTACCCCTTCGTACATGGCAAAGCCATCCAGGCAGCCGGAAATTACAGCTTCGTCTCATGCAGCGACGAGGCTGTGGAAAAGGGCATCCTCTCATTAGAGGATTATCCGATAGTGGAGTATATCCTCGGACTTGAGAAAGAAGACAATTCCAGCAATCCGGCACGCAATACCTACTACAAAACATTCTCCTCGCCCATGCAGCGCATACTGACTTCCTATTGCCAGTCGGGAGGTCATCTCCTGGTCAGCGGTGCCTACGTAGGCAGCGATATGGACAGCTCGCAGGGCAATAAAGAATTTATTCAGAATATCTTGAAGTACCGGCATGGCAACTCTCTGAAAACAGACGGGGACAAAATCGCTGTCCGAGGACTGGGGCATACCTTCACCCTTCCCCGCCTGCCGAATGAGCAAAGCTATCCGGTCACTTCCCCTGATTGCATCCTGCCCATGTCTCCCGCTTTTCCAGTCATGACCTATGCCATCGGCAACACACCCGCCGCCGTAGCCTATCAAGGCAGTGATTATCGCACTTTTGTCATGGGATTCCCTTTTGAAAGCATCCGGGAAGAAACATCCAGAAATGTAATTATGGCATCCATACTCCGCTTTCTCACCACAGATTACACAGATTAACACAGACAAAATAGCAATCCCTATAAATAATCTGTGAAAATCTGTGTAATCTGTAGTGAAAAAACTATCTTTGCTTCCATTAATCATTAAACATTAACCACTAAACATTAAACATCATGTACACTATACAAGCCAACCCCAGCGGAACCCGTAGTTTAGAAGTTTCTGAAGAGAATCTTGCCACCATCGAGAAATACGGCCTCTTCCGCCATCTCATCGACAGCAACGGTATTGTGGACGAAACCGTGCTCGACAAGTTGAAACTGAACATCCGCTCCCTCATCGCCTCGCAAGAGGAAGACAGCAAAGACCTGCTCGACCTCTGTATCGACGTTATCTATCACAACAACATGAAGGCCTTCGGACTACAACAGCTCATCAAGCTCTATCTGCAATGGCTTTCCCAACAAGACACCATAGAAGAAGAATAAATGAAAACCATCGACACCTGCGGACAACAGCATTACAGCCCTTTAATCCCTGCCATCAAAGCCATGTGCGAGGCCGGAAAAGGCGAGAAGCTGGAAATCATCATGGACGACGCTGCTGCCTTCAATGACATGAAAGAGTATCTTTCCGAGCAGCAGATAGGCTTCCGTGAGATTTACGACGGAGAACGGATGACATTACAGTTTTTAATGTGCAAATGAAAGAATATCGCCTTACAGACTGGCTTCCTACTACCAAGAAAGAAGTGGAACTGCGTGGTTGGGACGAATTGGATGTAATACTTTTCAGCGGTGACGCCTACGTGGATCACCCTTCTTTTGGAGCCGCCGTCATAGGCCGCATCCTCGAAGCAGAAGGATTGCGCGTAGCCATCATCCCCCAACCCAACTGGCGCGACGACTTGCGCGACTTCAAAAAACTGGGACGTCCCCGTCTGTTCTTCGGCATCAGTCCCGGCTGTATGGATTCGATGGTCAACAAATATACTGCCAACAAACGCTTGCGCAGTGATGACGCCTATACCCCGGATGCACGTCCGGATATGCGTCCGGAGTACCCTTCCATTGTATATACCCAGATATTAAAGAAGCTATTCCCCGATGTCCCCGTCGTACTGGGCGGCATCGAGGCAAGCATGCGCCGCCTGACGCACTATGACTATTGGCAGGACCGTGTACGCCCCAGCATCCTCCTCGACAGCGGAGCCGACTCACTCATCTACGGTATGGGAGAGAAACCGGTGGTGGAACTTGCGGAAAGGCTGAAACGCCAACAGACACAGATGGACGCCCCAAGCTTCAAAAAGCTCATCGCCGATATTCCCCAAATGGTTTACCTTGACAAGGAAGTAGTGGTACAAGAAGGGGATATCACCCTCTTTTCCCATGAAGAATGTCTGAAAGATAAAAAGAAAGAAGCTGCCAACTTCCGTCATATCGAGGAGGAAAGCAACAAATATACAGCATCCCGCATCTTGCAAAAGAGCGGCAAGCTGACGGTAGTAGTCAATCCTCCCTATCCCCCTTTGACGGAAGCTGAACTCGACCGTTCTTTCGACTTGCCATACACGCGCCTGCCCCATCCCAAATACAAGGGAAAACGTATTCCGGCATACGACATGATAAAGTTCTCCGTCAACCTGCATCGCGGATGTTTCGGAGGATGTGCCTTCTGCACCATCTCCGCACACCAGGGCAAATTCATCGTAAGCCGCAGCAAGGAGAGCATTCTGAAAGAGGTGAAAGCCATCACGGAGCTGCCAGACTTCAAGGGTTATTTGAGCGATTTGGGAGGCCCGTCGGCCAATATGTACCGCATGAAGGGACGGGATGAGGCCGTCTGCAGGAAATGCAAACGCCCGTCGTGCATCTACCCCAAGGTATGCCCCAACCTGAATACGGACCACCGTCCGCTGCTCGACATCTATCATGCCGTAGATGCCCTGCCCGGCATCAAGAAGTCCTTCATTGGCAGCGGTGTACGCTATGACCTGCTGCTGCACCAGAGCAAGGACCCGAACACTAACAAAAGTACGCAGGAATATACCCGCGAGCTCATTGTCCGCCATGTCAGCGGTCGCCTGAAGGTAGCACCGGAGCATACGTCAGACCGCGTGCTCAACATCATGCGCAAGCCTCCGTTCAGCCAGTTCGGTGAGTTCAAGAAGATATTCGACAGGATTAACCATGAAGAAGGACTACGCCAGCAGCTTATTCCTTATTTCATCAGCAGCCATCCCGGATGCAAGGAGGAAGATATGGCAGAACTTGCCGTCATCACCAAGCGACTGGACTTCCATCTGGAACAAGTGCAAGACTTTACCCCTACTCCCATGACCGTTGCCACCGAAGCATGGTACACGGGCTTCCATCCTTATACGCTGGAACCGGTATTCAGTGCCAAAACGCAGCGCGAGAAACTGGCTCAACGCCAATTCTTCTTCTGGTACAAACCCGAAGAGCGCAGGAACATCATAAACGAACTGCGTCGGATAGGACGGACGGATTTGATAGACAAGCTATACGGGAAACGATAAAAATACGATATTTCCAAGAAACTCACAGCAACTGCATGAAACGATTCCTCCTCCTCTGCCTATCCCTACTCCCCATCGGAGCGACAGGTCTGCTGGCACAAAGCGAATGCCTGCCGCAAAATTACAGTATCATCTTCGGTGGCGGTGTATCCTTACCTCATGTAGAGGGAAACCGTAACGACTTCTTCAGCAAGAATGGCAACCGGGTGGGATATGACCTGATGACAGAAGGCCGCTACTACATCACGCCCCTATTTGCCGCAGGACTTCAATATGACTATCTACGCATGGCACGCCTGCCGGATAAGGCACATCTGCACTGCATACGCCCCAACATCACATACCGGCCCTTGTGGAGCAACGGGAATCAAGGACTGTTCCTCTCGTTCGGCATCGGGTATATGAACTATCAGGAACGGACATATAAACGCGGTGAACGGAACGGACACCTTTTCCATAAAGGATATTGTGGAATAACTTTCGCAGCAGGCTATGAGTTCCGCATCAGCCGTAAACTCTCGGGCATGATTCGCTGTGATTTCCTGACAGCAGACTGGTTTGCCAACCCCGATGCACGACTTTATAACACAGACGGGTATGATGACGGAGTAGACCATAGCTGGTTCAAAAACAACATCACTTTCTTCAATTTGGGATTCGCCTTGCAGTTCGGACGTTAGTGGCAGGAGTGGCAACAGTTTACTCTTCCACCTGCATTGCCACTACCTCCTGCAACACACAGACAGCTTCTTCTACCGTCTTGACATCCTTCACCAACATACTCCGTTTGTTGTTCTGTTCGCGCAGGTCACAACGCCGGGTGTACTTCATCATGTAGGCAATGACCTTACCGAAAGCCTGGCTCTGATAGTACGGGCTGTCCGGATTGGAGACGAAGAACAGGGACATGCGCCCACCTTTCAGAAAGACTTTCTCCACGCCGAGGCGGGCAGCCAGGCGTCGCAAGGGAACGATGCGCAGCAGTTCTTCCGTTTCGGGAGGAATCGGACCGAAGCGGTCTTCGAGGCGGGTACGGAAAGCATCCACATCCTTGTCGAGTGTCAATCCGTCCAACTCGCGATAGAGCAACATACGCTCGCTGCTGCCAGTCACGTAATCGGCAGGCAACAGAAGTTCAAGGTCGCTTTCCACCTGGCATTCGTCGACAAACTGTTCTCCACTGATGACGCCTCCGTCTGCTTTCAGTTCTTCGGCATAAAGGTCGGCAAACTCGTCGGTCTTCAGTTCGTGCACAGCTTCGGAAAGAATCTTTTGATACGTCTCGTAGCCTAGGTCGGCAATGAAACCACTCTGTTCGGCACCGAGCATATTGCCTGCGCCACGGATGTCAAGGTCCTGCATGGCAATGTGGATGCCACTGCCCAGGTCGGAGAAGTTCTCGATGGCTTGCAGGCGTCGTTTTGCTTCGGGAGTAAGGGAGGACAAAGGCGGTGCCAGCAGGTAACAGAAAGCTTTTTTATTGCTCCGCCCCACACGTCCGCGCATCTGGTGCAAGTCACTGAGGCCGAAGTTCTGCGCCTGGTTGATGATAATGGTATTGGCATTGGGTATGTCGATGCCACTTTCGATGATGGTAGTGGCAAGCAGCACGTCGTAATCGTAATTGACGAAATCAAAGATTATCTTCTCCAGTTCGGCAGGCTCCATCTGTCCGTGTCCGATACAGACACGGCAGTCGGGAATGTGCCGCTCTATCATGGCCTTCAACTCAACCAGATTGGAAATACGGTTATTCACGAAGAATACCTGCCCGTTACGGCTCATCTCAAAATTGACGGCGTCGGCAATGATTTCCTCGTTGAAAGTGTGCACTTCCGTCTGGATGGGATAGCGGTTAGGCGGCGGTGTCTGGATGACGCTCAAGTCGCGCGCACCCATCAGCGAAAACTGCAAGGTACGGGGAATGGGTGTAGCCGTCATGGTCAGCGTATCCACATTCACCTTCAATTGGCGGAGTTTCTCCTTGACGGAGACGCCGAACTTCTGCTCCTCATCAATAATCAACAAACCAAGGTCTTTGAACTTAACGTCTTTTCCCAGGATACGGTGGGTACCGATAAGAATATTCACTTCCCCTTCGGCAAGCCCTTTCACTACAGCCTTTGCCTGAACAGCGGTGCGGGCACGACTCAGATACTCCACCCGGCAAGGCAAGCCTTTCAAGCGCTCCTTGAAGGTCTGGAAATGCTGATAGGCAAGTACGGTAGTGGGCACCAGTACAGCCACCTGCTTATTGTCCGCCACAGCCTTGAAAGCGGCACGAACAGCCACCTCCGTCTTGCCGAAGCCCACGTCACCGCACACCAGGCGGTCCATCGGACGGGCACTCTCCATGTCGGCCTTCACGTCGGAAGTAGCCTTGCTTTGGTCGGGGGTATCCTCATAGATGAAGGAGGCTTCCAACTCCCGTTGCAGGAAGCTGTCGGGACTGTATTGGAACCCCTTCTCCTCGCGGCGTTGCGAGTAGAGTTTTATCAAGTCGCGGGCAATATCCTTTATCTTCGTCTTGGTGCGGTCTTTCAGCTTCTCCCAGGCTCCGGTGCCGAGCTTGTTGAGGCGGGGCGCTTCACCCTCCTTTCCCTTGTACTTGGAAACCTTGTGCAGAGAGTGGATGGAGACAAACACCACATCTTCGTTCTGATAGACAATCTTCATCACCTCCTGCGTGGTATCACCGTTGGGGATACGTACCAGTCCGGCAAAACGCCCCACACCGTGGTCGGTATGCACCACATAGTCGCCGGGGGTGAATTGGTTCAGCTCCTTCAGGCTCAAGGCCACCTTGCCGCTGCGTGCCTTGTCGCTCTTCAAGTTATACTTGTGAAAGCGGTCGAACAGCTGATGGTCGGTAAAGACGCAGATACGCAAAGTGTCGTCGGCAAAGCCTCCGTGCAGCGTCCGTTCCACGGCGGTAAAGGATATGTTGTCTCCACGGTCCTCAAAGATGGCACGGATGCGGTCGGTCTGTTTCAGGCTGTCGCTGCATATGTAGATGGTGTAGTGACGGGAGAGGTATTCGCGGAAACTCTCTGCCACCATGTCGAAGTTTTTATGGAAGATAGGCTGTACCGTAGTATGGAACGAAACGGTAGCATCCGGCGTTCCGGTGGGCTTGTTGCCGAACTCCATCCGGCGGAAATCGAGGGCGCGCAGGGTGAACTCGCCACCATCAATCAGCTTGCCTTCCAGCGTGATGGCTCCATTCTCCTCCGACTCACGGGCGGCGATGGCCTGTGGGGTGAGCGATTCGTCGTGCACGGTCTGGATGCGTTCGCGCAACCAGAGAAAGTCGCGCATGGCAAGCAAGCTGTCCGACGGAAGGAAATCGAGGAACGACACCATGCCGCCGCTTCCTTTTTTTTCTAGGCTATGGCTCAAGTCGGGAACTATCACGATGCTTTCTTTCTTCTCCTTCGAGAGCTGTGTTTCCACCTCGAAGGTACGGACGCTTTCCACCTCATCGCCGAAAAAGTCTATACGGAAGGGATATTCGGAAGAGAAGGAAAAGACGTCGATAATACTGCCACGAACGGCATACTGCCCCGGCTCGTAGACGTAGTCCACATATTCGAAGCCGTAGCTGCGCAACACGTCCGTCACGAAGTTCATATCCACCCTCTCGCCTGCATGCAGTTTCAGTGTATTCTCTCCCAGTTCCTTACGAGAGACTACCTTTTCGGCCAGCGCATCCGGATAGGTCACCACGCAAAGCCCCTCTTCTCCTTTTTGCAGGCGACTCAGCACTTCTGTACGGAGTATTTCGTTTGCCGCATCCTTCTGCCCGTACTTGATGGCGCGGCGGAACGAAGAAGGAAAAAACAATACCTGCTCTGTCCCCAATATCTGCGTCAAATCATGATAGAAATAACCGGCTTCCTCCATATCGCCCAGAATGAAAACGAGCGGACAAGTAGCCCGCTGAACCAATACAGACGAAAACAAAGAAGCGGCAGAGGCATATAAACCTCCGCAATATAGGTGACGGACAGAGTTATCTTTCAGAAGCCTGCACACCCCCTCTACATTGGGATGGGAAGCATAAGATTGTTGCAGTTCAGTTATATTCATTGCTTTGCGCTTTTTCCCCCGGTATTGCCTCTCATAAGGTATCCTACCGAAATAAATTCGGTGCAAAAATACACAAATAATCTTTAGCTTTGACCTGTCGGCAACTATGTTCTCTGAAATAATCTTTCTGCTGTCAGCCTGCACATCCTTCACCTTTTTTCTGTATCGCCCTATTTATCGGGGAAGGCAATGAAACTTCTTTTCCTCCAATTATGAATAACACAGCCTGCACAATCCCTATTCAGGAGTTATGTTACACAAAGTTTATCCCCAGCCTGCGGACATGTATCCCAGGGTTTGGTCTGTCTATCCCAAGGCTTGGGATAGACAGACCAAGACTGAAGAGCACTTTTTCTCCCTATATCTACCCACTTTATCCTTTATACTTCGAAAGTTTTTCTTTAATAGTTTGAATGTTTTCTGTTAATGATTGAAACGGGAATAGCTAAAGATTGAGGCTAAAGTTCAAAGTCAAGCATACGGTTCTTTGATTTAACCTGCATTCCTCATAGTCAGGAGTTAGAAGGAACTACATAAATGAAAGAGTCGTGGCGCCAGAACTTTGCAAAATCAAGATTTGTGTGAAAATGCTGCCAGATAAAAAAGAAATGTATTACATTTGTTCCCAGTTATAACCCCCATTACCTATAAGTATGCAAACATCAGACAGCATTGTCATCATCCCCACCTACAATGAACGGGAGAATATAGAAAATATCATCCGTGCCGTTTTTGCTCTGAAACATGGTTTTCACATCCTTGTCATTGAAGACGGTTCGCCCGACGGAACGGCTGCCATTGTAAAGACCTTGCAGCAGGAGTTTCCTGAACGCCTCTTCATGGTGGAGCGCAAAGGAAAGCTGGGATTGGGAACAGCCTATATAGCCGGCTTTAAGTGGGCATTGCAACGAGGTTATGAGTATATCTTCGAAATGGATGCCGACTTCAGCCACAATCCCCAAGACTTGCCGCGACTCTACCGCGCCTGCTCCGAAGAGGGTGCCGATGTAGCCATCGGTTCACGTTATGTGAGTGGTGTGAACGTAGTGAACTGGCCCATGGGACGTGTACTGATGTCTTATTTTGCCTCCAAGTATGTACGCTTCATCACCGGGCTGCCCATCCACGATACTACAGCCGGATTCGTATGTTACCGCCGCCGGGTATTGGAGACCATCAATCTGGACGGTATCCGCTTCAAAGGATACGCCTTCCAGATAGAAATGAAATTCACCGCCTACAAATGCGGCTTCAAGGTAAAGGAAGTGCCTGTCATCTTCATCAATCGCGAACTGGGCACCTCCAAAATGAACAGCAGTATTTTTGGTGAAGCCGTATTCGGAGTGATTCGGTTGAAATGGAACAGTTGGTTCCATAAATATCCTACCGTAGATAAGGAGATGAAGTAATGGGTGATAGAGTGATAGGGGTTTACTATAAATATTAGGAAGATATGAAAAGAACATTGATACATAACGCTACGATTGTCAACGAAGGACAATCCGTGAAAGGTTCCGTAGTGATAGAAGACGGGCGCATTGCAGAGGTACTGACAAACTGGAAACCTCTCTCCGCCCCTTGTGACGAGACCATAGATGCCACCGGATGCTATCTGTTGCCTGGCATCATCGACGACCATGTACATTTTCGCGATCCCGGGCTGACCCACAAAGCGGACATCCTCACCGAAAGCCGTGCGGCTGCCGCAGGTGGTGTGACCTCCATCATGGATATGCCCAATACAAATCCGGTGACCACTACGCTGGATGCCTTGAACGCCAAACTTGATTTGCTGAACGAGAAGTGTATCGTAAACCATTCCTGCTACTTCGGCGCAACAAACGACAATTACAGCGAATTCGGCAAGCTGGACAAGCACCGCGTCTGCGGTATCAAGCTATTCATGGGTTCCAGTACCGGAAACATGCTGGTAGACAAGATGAACAGCCTGCTGAACATCTTCAACGGTACAGACATGCTGATTGCCGCCCACTGCGAAGACCAGGAAACCATCAAGAACAATATTGCCAAGTATAAGGAAATGTTTGCCGGAGAGAATGATATTCCCATAGGCAAGCATCCCTACATCCGCTCCTCGGCAGCATGCTATGCATCTTCTGAGCTGGCAGTACGGCTGGCAAGGATTGCCGGTGCACGGCTGCATATTCTGCATGTGTCCACAGCCAAGGAACTGCAACTGTTCAATGACTATTCACTTTCCGAGAAGCATATCACCGCCGAAGCATGCGTTGCCCATCTCCTCTTCACGCTCAGTGACTATCGCACGTTGGGTGCACGTATCAAGTGCAATCCTGCCATTAAGAAGCAAGCCGACCGCGATGCCCTGCGTGCAGCCGTCAACTCCGACTTGATAGACGTAATAGCCACCGACCATGCGCCCCATCTGCTCTCCGAGAAAGAAGGAGGTGCCTTGAAGGCCATGTCCGGCATGCCGATGATACAGTTTTCACTTGTCAGCATGTTGCAATTAGTGGATGAGGGAGTATTCACACTCGAGACCATCGTTGAAAAAATGTGCCATGCTCCCGCACAAATCTACCGCATCAACGAGCGCGGCTATATCCGTGAAGGTTACCGGGCAGACCTTGTGCTGGTACGCCCCGATGCCCCGTGGGAAGTGACAGCCGACAAAGTTTTGAGCAAATGCGGCTGGAGCCCATTGGAAGGGTATACCTTCAACTGGAAAGTGGAAAGGACTTTTGCCAACGGACATCCCGTTTATAGTGACGGCATGGTGGACGACGCTTATCGTGGCGAGGAACTGAGATTTGGGATTAGAGATTAGGGATTAAATGGGATGAAAAGGACAATACTGGCACCGGGGCATGAATTGCTTTCGTATCGGATTCATGAAGTAACCCCTTACATCAACTGGATTTATTTCTTCCATGCCTGGGGCTTCCAGCCTCGCTTTGCGGCTATTGCCAACATCCATGGCTGCGATTCCTGCCGTGCACTTTGGCTGACAACCTTTCCCGAGGAGGAACGTACCAAAGCTTCCGAAGCCATGCAGCTCTTCAAGGAAGCCAATAGAATGCTCGGCCGACTGGACGAGACAATCTCCATCCATTGCATCTTCAGACTTTGCCAGGCAAATGCAGACGGAGATAACCTCTTGATAGAAGGAACAACCTTCCCGCTGCTCCGCCAGCAGACACCCCAACCCGATGGCGGTCCATTTCTCTGTCTGAGCGATTTTGTACGTCCCCTCTCTTCGGGCACGCCCGACATCGTAGGACTTTTCGCCTCCACCATCAGTGACGAGGCCGAAGAGACTTATAAGAGCGACCCTTACAAACATCTCCTTGTACAGACTCTGAACGACCGCCTTGCCGAAGCCGCCACAGAAAAGATGCACGAATATGTCCGCAAGGAGGCTTGGGGGTATGCCCCCGACGAATCCTTGTCCATTCCGGATCTGCTGGTCGAGAAATACCAAGGCATCCGCCCCGCTGTGGGATACCCCTCCCTACCCGACCAATCCGTGAATTTCCTGCTGGACGAACTGCTCGGCATGAAGCAGATAGGCATCACGCTGACTGAACATGGAGCCATGCACCCTCACTCCTCCGTCTGCGGCATGATGCTGGCACATCCCGCATCCCGATACTTTTCAGTGGGCAAGATTGGAGAAGACCAGCTGGACGACTACGCCCGCCGCCGGGGAATGCCAATAGGGGATATGCGGAAGTTTTTAGCCACTACAATATGAATAATGTGCTAATGTGCCAATTGGCTGCGCTATATGTATATTGTGCTACCATGCCGCAGGTCATTGGCACATTAGCATATAGGCACATTAACACATTAAAATAATCCTTTTTGAACTGTGATTTATCGCCACACAATGCGACTAACAGTGCAAAAGCAATTCGAAAGAAGCTAAAAGATGGAAAATGCAGAACAAGAGTTTGTATCCGTGGTACGGGAGTATGAGCGCGTGATATATAAGGTGTGCTATCTGTACACCACGCCCAATGCTACCCTCAACGACCTGTATCAGGAAGTGGTGCTCAACTTATGGAAAGCATTTCCCAAGTTCCGGCGGGAGTGTAAGATTTCCACATGGATTTACCGCATCGCACTGAACACGTGCATCAGCTTTATCCGCAAAGAAAAGAACATCCCCGAAATCGTTACCCTCACCCAGGAAGCCGACCGGACTGAAGAAACCGACGAGACACAAGCCATGCTACGGCAGCTCTACCGGATGATAAACCGACTGGGACAATTGGAAAAGTCCATCATACTGCTCTATCTGGAAGAGAAAAGCTACGAAGAAATTGCCGAAATCACCGGGCTGACCTTGACAAACGTTGCCACCAAACTCAGCCGCATCAAGGACAAATTGAAAAAAATGAATAAGGAGGAATAAATATATGGAACTGGATGAACTGAAGAAATCATGGAACGCACTGAATGAACAGTTGCAGAAAGAACCGATTGCTGACGAACAGCAGATTACCGAACTAATTGCCGGCTACAAGGCAAATACCCGCAAAAGTCTGGGACGACTCGTAGTCATACAGCGTTTCTCTATCGGAATGGGAGCGGTAGGTCTGGCAGCCCTTCTGCTTATATGGCTGTTGCTGCCCACCTTCGGCTTCAATGAGCAGCTGCAAGGTAAGATTGTCGCTTTACTGGGATTCATCGCTATAAGCATCCTCATAGGCATGTGGTGGGACTGGAAAACATACCGCTGGAACAAGGACACGCGTATTGATGAAATGGGGGTTGCCGAAGTCAGTCGCCGTATGACCACCTTCCGCCAATGGACCAGATATGAAGTGATGGGCATCTCCATTTGGATTATCCTTTTCAATATCCTCAACTATTGGGTGATGGAATATCATCTGGCACCAGCCAGCGTACAAGCCCTACTGATTACCCTTTTCGTAGTATTTGACGCGCTAATCATCTATATTCTCTACAAAAAGGTAATCTATAAACATCTGGACAATATTAAAAAGAACATTGAAGAATTGAAAGATATATGCACCGAGTAACTCTTGTTTTCATCCTTTTCCTTCTCATCCCCGACCTTTACATTTACTTGGTTTATGTAGTAAGAAAAACCAGAAAGACATTTCTACGCAGCCTCTATTGGCTTCCCACCTTATTGCTGGCGGCAGGCTATGTTTACTTCATGTTCCTTACGGGCGATAATGCGATGTCAAACCATACGCAGGCTATAGGCAGACTGGCAATTACCATCATGCTGTTTGTTTTTCCAAAAACCATATTCATGCTTTGCTCGCTGGTGGGAGTACTGGCGCACTTCATCATCCGTCGTTGTCCCCGCAGCCCGTTCACCGCTATAGGACTGGTTTTGGCTGTCGTCAGCTTCTTCAATATCCTCTACGGAACCTTTGCAGGTATCACCCGTTTTGATACGAAAGAAGTAGAATATCGTTCTGCCGATATTCCGGAAGGTTTCGACGGCTACCGCATCGTGCAGATATCGGACATACACATCGGCAGTTGGCAAGGCAATCCGGCTCCCATCAAGCAACTGGTCGATTTGGTCAACGGGCAAAAGCCGAACCTGATTGTCTTCACCGGTGACCTCGTGAACCAGCAGAGCCATGAACTGGATGGTTTCCAAGAAATACTCTCCCAACTGCACGCACCGGACGGAGTGTACTCCATCCTCGGTAACCATGACTATGGGTCATACTATCACTGGCAAAGCCAGAAAGCAGAAATAGCCAATCTGGACTATTTAATCCGGCAGCAGAAAGCAATGGGATGGAAACTGTTGAACAATGAGCACGACATCCTCCATCATAAAGGTGACAGCATAGCCCTTATCGGTGTGGAAAACGATGGTGAGCCTCCTTTCTCCCAATTTGCAAACTTGCCACAAGCCATGCAGGGCACGGAGGGAATGTTCCAAATATTGCTCAGCCATAACCCTACCCATTGGAGACGTGAAGTACTGCCCCAATCGGATATTTCACTGATGCTTGCAGGGCACACCCATGCCATGCAGGGCATCTTGTTCGGACACTCCCTTGCCGAACTTATCTATCCGGAATGGAAAGGAATGTACTACGAAGGCAAGAGGGCTTTGTATGTAAATATTGGCATCGGTTATGTAGGACTACCGTTCCGATTCGGAGCATGGCCGGAGATTACAGTAATAAAATTAGTAAGAGAGAAAGAGTGACGAAATAAGAAAAAGGTATATCTTTGTAGCAATAAAAAATCCAACCCCTATGAAGATACTTTACAATATTTACCAGGTTTGCTTTGCGTTGCCCATCTTATTGGTACTGACTATCCTTACAGCATTGGTTACCATCATCGGTTCGTTGATAGGAGGTGCACACTTCTGGGGTTACTATCCCGGTAAAATCTGGTCGCAGCTCATCTGCTATATCCTGCTTATTCCGGTCGAGGTGCATGGAAGGGAGAAAATACACAAACGTACCTCTTACGTGTTTGTGCCCAATCACCAAGGTTCCTTCGACATATTCCTGATATACGGGTTCCTGGGAAGAAACTTCAAATGGATGATGAAGAAGAGCCTGCGCAAAATCCCGTTTGTCGGTAAGGCATGCGAAAGTGCAGGACATATCTTCGTCGACCGTTCCAGCCCTAAAAAGGTGCTTGCCACCATGCGGCAGGCTGAATCATCTTTAAAAGACGGCGTATCACTGGTAGTTTTCCCCGAAGGGGCACGTACCTTCACGGGACACATGGGCTACTTTAAGAGAGGAGCCTTCCAGCTGGCGGATGAACTGCAACTGGAAGTGGTACCTGTCACGATAGACGGCTCGTTCGAGATTCTTCCACGCACCGGAAAGTGGATACACCGCCACCGGATGATACTGACCATCCATGAGCCCATTCCTCCTAAAGGGAGAGGAACAGAAAACATCAAAGCCAGTATGAATGAGGCCTATGTGGCAGTGGAGAGCGCACTACCGGAAAAGTATAAGGGGATGGTGAAAAACGAGGACCAAGACTAACGGTTTTGCTCCATACGTTTCTGTTCTTCAATCAGCTTCATGTTCTCTTTTGCCTTTGTAAGGTAATCCTTCACCAATTTGTTCTCTTTAAAAGATAAGGGAGCAGTTCTCATTAAATCCTCAATCTGCGGAGTCATTACCGGATAGGGCAGTGTGCTACACATCATCATGAATACACTGGGGCCCAGCACATTCTCAAAGTTATCTACAATGAACTGCCGGACGTAGTCGTTCATCTCTTTCACAAGTGCTTCGCCTTCCTTTGCCAACTGCCCATGCACGTCATCCAGATTGGCACCGTCCAGCACCATACGCGCCTCTTTCCGTTCCAGCTCCTCTATCTTCACTTCCAGGGAATTGCGCTTGTCTATGAACTCGTACAGTTTGTCATTCAAAGAGGTTCCTTTGGCAATCAACTGGGTATTGGAGATGGAAACCACGATTTTGCCATCTTCCAGCACCAAAGGCATAATGCCTTCCTGGTCCATATAAAGAGTCACCATCATCACGGAATCGGCCCGGCCTTTCATCTTGAAATGCCCATGGATAACCTCTGCCGAGTCAACGTTCACCCATTGTCCGTCCCGAAGCGTCTTGAGAAACAACATCTTTCCGTCAAGGCTGGTTACCGAAGAACTGCCCTCTATCTTATACTTGCGGTTACAAGAAGTAAAGAGCACAAGCAGGAGCAAAAAGGGTAAAATGCGGTTCACACTCATTCTAATCATGCAAGAAACGATTTTTGAATTACACCCAGCAAAGGTATTAATATTCCTTATAAACCGGATAGAAAGAAAGGATTTTTCATTCGGTTTACGTATTTTTGCACAATTATAAATTATAAAAATAGAGAAAATATACATGTCAACCTATGCACCTTTTGCCAAACCGCTCTATGTAATGCTGAAACCGGTAGGTGCGGTATGCAATCTGGCATGCGATTATTGCTATTATCTGGAGAAATCCAAACTATATAGAGATAATCCCAAGCATGTAATGAGTGATGAACTTCTGGAAAAGTTTATCGAGGAGTACATCAACTCGCAGACTATGCCCCAGGTTCTATTCACCTGGCATGGCGGAGAGACACTGATGCGTCCGCTGTCTTTCTACAAACGGGCCATGGAGCTGCAAAGGAAATATGCCAACGGACGCACCATCGACAACTGCATACAGACCAACGGCACGTTGCTCACCGATGAATGGTGCCGGTTTTTCAAAGAAAACAACTGGTTGGTGGGCGTCTCCATAGACGGACCGCAAGAGTTCCATGACGAATACCGGAAGAACAAGCAGGGCAAGCCCTCTTTTGTCAAGGTGATGCAAGGCATCAACCTGCTGAAAAAGCACGGTGTGGAATGGAACGGAATGGCTGTGGTCAATGACTACAACGCCGACTATCCGCTGGACTTCTATAATTTCTTCAAGGAGATAGGATGCCATTACATCCAGTTTGCCCCCATCGTGGAGCGCATTGCCCCTCATGGGGACGGACGCCATCTTGCCTCCCTGGCAGACAAGGAAAAGAGCACGCAACTGGCAGACTTTTCCGTCACACCGGAACAATGGGGAGACTTCCTATGCGCCTTGTTCGACGAATGGGTAAAGCAGGACGTGGGTACTTACTACATACAGTTATTCGACTCTACCCTTGCCAACTGGATAGGCGAACAGCCGGGTGTATGTTCCATGGCAAAGACGTGCGGCCATGCAGGTGTCATGGAGTTCAACGGAGACGTATATACCTGCGACCATTTTGTTTTCCCCGAATATAAACTGGGCAACATCCATCAGAATACACTGGTGGAGATGATGTACGGCGAACGGCAACAAGCCTTCGGACTGATGAAGCAACAATCGCTCCCCACCCAATGCAGGGAGTGTGAATGGCTGTTTGCCTGCAACGGCGAATGTCCAAAGAACCGTTTTGCATGTACAGCCGACGGAGAGCCGGGACTGAATTACCTTTGTGCAGGATATCATAAGTTCTTCAGTCACGTAGCCCCATACATGGACTTTATGAAGAACGAACTGATGAACCAGCGTCCGCCTGCAAACATTATGGAAGCAATAAGAAACAATGCCATCAAGCCATAAGCCCACAAGCGATGACAATGAAATTCAAAGACATTACTTAATAATTGATTATATGAAGATTACATTTAAGAAAGGTTTGCTTGCGGCCATTGCCGCACTGACAGTCTGCTCTGCGCGTGCAGACGAAGGAATGTGGTTGTTGCAACTGATGAAGCAGCAGAACTCCATCGACATGATGAAAAAGCAAGGACTGAAGCTGGAGGCTGACGACCTTTACAATCCCAACGGCGTGTCACTTAAAGATGCCGTAGGTATCTTTGGCGGCGGCTGTACTGGCGAAATCATCTCTCCGGAAGGACTGATTCTGACCAATCACCATTGCGGATACGGTGCCATACAGCAGCACAGCAGCGTGGAACACGATTATCTGACAGATGGTTTCTGGGCCATGAACCGCAGTGAAGAACTGCCCACCCCGGGATTGAAATTCCGTTTCGTGCACCGCATTGTAGACATCACCGACCTTGTCAACGCTAAAATAAAGGCAGGCGAAGTGACGGAAATCGATGCACTGACTTCCCCGTTCCTCAACAAACTGGCAAAAGAGGAACTGGAGAAGAGCGATTTGAAGGGTAAACCGGGCATTGAAGTGCGCGCACTCCCCTTCTATGCAGGAAACAAATTCTATATGTTCTATTATAAGGTATACAGCGACGTGCGTATGGTTGCCGCTCCTCCCTCCTCGGTAGGTAAGTTTGGCGGTGAGACCGACAACTGGATGTGGCCGCGCCACACGGGCGACTTCTCCATGTTCCGTATCTATGCCGATGCCAACGGAGAGCCGGCTGAATACAGTGAAAGCAATGTACCCCTGAAAACGCCGAAGTTCCTGCCCATCTCCATCAAAGGCCTGAACGAAGGTGACTACGCCATGATTATGGGCTTCCCCGGCAGCACAGAACGTTACCTCACCCAGAGCGAAGTGAAGCAACGCATGAACGCCGTGAACCAGGCAATGATTGACATGCGCGGCGTACGCCTCGAAGTGCTGCGCAAGTATATGGATGCCAGTGACAAGACCCGCATCCAGTATGCCAGCAAGTTTGCCGGAAGCAGTAACTACTGGAAGAACTCCATTGGTATGAACAAGGCAATCATCGACAATGACGTGTTGGGCGCCAAAGCCGAAATCGAGAAAAAGTATGCCGCCTTTGCCCAAGGAAAACCCGAATACGAGGGTGTGGTAGAGAAAATTGATGCCATCATCGAGAAAAGCACCCCCACGCTGCGCCAGCTCTACTATACCAACGAAGCATTGCGCGGTGCTATCGAATTCGGCAGTACCTACCTTATTATGGATAACATAAAGAAAGCGCTCGAAGAGAAGAACGACTCATTGCTGCAAGCTTCGAAGAAGCAGTTGGAAAATGCATACGATGGTATCCACAATAAAGACTACGACCACGAAGTGGACCGCGCCGTAGCCAAAGCCATCCTGCCCGCCCTTGCCAAGGCACTGAACGCCGACGAGCTGCCCTCCTTCTACCAAACCATCAACGGAGAGTTCAAGGGCGACTACAACGCATACGTAGACAACATTTACGACAACTCCATCCTCTCCAACCGCAAGAACCTGGATAAATTCCTGGCAAAGCCCACCGTGAAAGCCATCGAGAAAGACCCTGCTACGGCTTACTCGCGCTCCAAGAACGAAAAGCTGCAGGAACTCGGAAAGCAATACATGGAACTGGAAAGCGGAATGGAACTGCTCCACAAGGCCTACATCCGTGGCTTGGGTGAAATGAAACAGCCCGTCCCCTCCTATCCGGATGCCAACTTCACCATGCGTCTGACCTATGGTAATGTAAAATCATACAGCCCACGCGATGCCGTACACTACGACTACTATACCACTACCGACGGTATCCTTGAAAAAGAGAATCCCGAAGACCGTGAATTCGTAGTACCCGCCAAGCTGAAAGAACTGATTCAGAAGAAAGACTTCGGACGCTACGCCATGGCAGACGGCACCATGCCGGTTTGCTTCCTCACGACGAACGACATCACCGGCGGCAACTCCGGCAGCCCCGTCATCAATGGCGAAGGACAGCTCATCGGTACTGCTTTCGACGGTAATTGGGAGTCATTGAGCGGTGACATCAACTTCAACAATGACCTGCAGCGTTGCATTGCACTGGACATCCGCTACGTGCTCTTCATCCTCGACAAGCTGGGCAACTGCGGACATTTGATAAACGAAATGAACATCGTAGAATAAATAAAAGCCTCTGAGAAATTACTTCCCATACTGAATGGCATTCACTATACGACTGAATGCCATTCAGTAGTATACTTAACCCTATTCAGTATACGACTGAATAGCCCCCCTCTCAGATGCTCTTCTAACGCATATCATCATGAAAAGAATCCTATTATCATTATTCATTACATCTGCCTTTGCCACGGTTCACGCCGACGAAGGTATGTGGATGCTCACCGACCTGCAAAAGCAGAACGAAGTAGCCATGACGGAACTCGGACTGCTCATCCCCGCCAACCAAATCTACAATCCCGACGGCATTGCTCTGAAGGATGCCGTGGTGCATTTCGGCGGTGGCTGTACCGGCGAAGTCATCTCTGCCGAAGGCCTGGTACTGACCAACCACCACTGCGGCTATGGCGCCATACAGCAACACAGCTCGGTGGAACACGACTACCTGACCGACGGTTTCTGGGCCATGTCCCGCGAAGAGGAGCTTCCCTGCAAGGGACTCACCGTCACCTACATCGACCGGATACTGGACGTGACAGACTACGTAAACGAACAACTGAAAACCGACGACGACCCGAACGGCACCAATTATCTGTCTCCCAAATACCTGAAGACAGTAGCCGACCGCTTCGCCAAGTCCGAAGGCATCGCCCTGACACCCGGCCGCAAGCTGGAACTGAAAGCCTTCTACGGTGGAAACAGATACTATCTGTTCGTAAAGACCACCTATAGCGACATCCGCATGGTAGGTGCTCCCCCCTCCTCCATCGGCAAGTTCGGTGCAGACACCGACAACTGGATGTGGCCCCGCCACACGGGAGATTTCTCCATCTTCCGCATCTATGCCGACAAAGACGGGAAACCCGCCGCTTACAGCAAAGACAACGTCCCCCTGAAAGTGAAGAAACACCTCACCATCAGCCTCGACGGCTATCGCGAGGGCGACTTTACCTTCGTCATGGGCTTCCCCGGACGCAACTGGCGCTACATGATTTCCGACGAAGTAGAGGAACGCATGCAAACCACCAACTTCATGCGCCACCACGTGCGTGACGTACGCCAGAAAGCTCTGATGAAGCAGATGCTGCAAGACGATGCCGTACGCATCCACTATGCCAGCAAGTATGCATCTTCTGCCAACTACTGGAAAAATGCCATCGGTATGAACGAGGGTCTCGTCCGTCTGAAAGTATTGGACACCAAACGTGCACAACAAGAGGCACTCCTGGCACGCGGACGCTCGCTGAACGACAATAGCTATCAGCAAGCATTCGACCAGATACGCGCCATCGTAAAGCAACGCCGTCCAGCCCTCTACCACCAGCAAGCCATTCAAGAAGCACTGGTGACGGGACTCGATTTCATGCGTATCCCCAGCACCGCAGGACTGGCATCTGCCTTGAAGAACAAGGACAAGAAACAGATTGCAGCAGCTAAAGACAGCCTTCAGAAGGCAGCCGACCGCTACTTTGCCTCTGTCCCCTTCCCCGAAGTGGAACGTATTGTTGGCAAGGAAATGCTGAAAATCTACATGAAGTATATCCCTGCCGAACAACGCATCGGTATTTTCCAAATCATAGACAAGCGTTTCAAGGGCAACAGCGACGCTTTCATCGACGCCTGCTTTGAACATTCCATCTTCGGCAACAAGGAGAACTTTGCCAAGTTCATCCGCAAGCCCAGCCTCTACAAGATTAATACAGACTGGATGGTCTTGCTGAAATATTCCATCACGGACGGCCTGCTTCAGACCTCCATTGCCATGATGGATGCCAATAAAAACTACAATGCCGCCCACAAGGTATGGGTAAAGGGCATGATGGACATGAAACTTGCCAATGGTCAGCCCATCTATCCGGATGCCAACTCCACCTTGCGCCTGACCTACGGTCAAGTACTCCCCTACGCTCCGGCAGACGGTGTGAAATATGATTACTACACCACTCTGAAAGGAGCTATGGAGAAGGAAGATCCCGACAATTGGGAGTTTGTAGTCCCCGCCAAACTGAAACAGCTGTATCAGGCAAAGGATTTCGGACGTTATGCCATGCCGAACGGCGGAATGCCCATCTGCTTCATTGTCAACACAGACAATACCGGTGGAAACTCCGGCAGCCCAGTGTTCAATGCCAAAGGAGAACTGATAGGTACCGGCTTTGACCGCAATTACGAAGGTTTGACTGGCGACATTGCCTTCCGTCCGTCCTCCCAACGAGCAGCATGTGTAGACATCCGCTACACCTTGTTCATCATCGACAAATACGCGGGAGCTTCGCATCTCATTGAAGAGATGACGATTAAATAATGATTTAGCGAACAAATCCTCCTCCTATTTTGTTATCATTACAAATAAATAAAAACAGAAAGGAAAAAATTATGGAAAAGTTTGAAGAATTGATACAATCAGAAAAGCCCGTTTTAGTTGATTTCTTTGCAACCTGGTGTGGCCCGTGCAAGGCCATGCATCCGGTACTGGAGGAACTCAAAAACGAAATAGGAGATGCTGCCCGTATCGCCAAAATAGATGTAGACCAGCACGAAGAACTTGCTGCCCGCTACCGCATACAAGCAGTACCGACATTTATCGTATTTAAGAAAGGTGAAGCCGTATGGCGCCACTCGGGTGTCATCAGCGGTAAGGATTTGAAAGCCGTTATAGAACAAAACTCTTAACAAGAAGAAATGAAGAAGATTATAGCAATGGTTGCCCTCGTGTTTTCCTGCATGCTGGCCTATGCTCAAACAAACGGAGAAGTTATCGTCATGAACAAAGCCATGTTCATCAAGGATGTGTTCGACTATGAGAAATCCCAGGACTGGAAATACAAGGGAAACAAGCCTGCCATCATAGACTTATATGCCGACTGGTGCGGACCTTGCCGCATGGTGGCTCCCATTATGAAGGAACTGGCCAAAGAGTATGCCGATAAAATCGTTGTCTACAAAGTCAATGTGGATAAGGAAAAGGAACTGGCAGCGTTGTTCAATGCAACAAGCATCCCTCTTTTTGTATTCATCCCTATGAATGGAGAGCCTCAGCTCTTCCGCGGAGCAGCCGATAAGGCTACCTACAAAAAGGCGATTGATGACTTTTTACTGAAAACAGAATAGTTCATAATAGAAAGAAAAACTCCTGACTACCTTTACAAAAAGGCAAGTCAGGAGTTTTTGTATCCTATTCACTCAAAACACGATAGGCATCTCTTTCCATTCTCCTCCGTGTAGTTCCATCACCGATTCATATCCAGCTTTCCTCAAGGCACGCAAAGCTTCGGGACGTCCGTTGTTTATCCGTTCCGGATAGTGTGAATCACTGTTCACCTGCACACGTACACCCAAATCATGCAGGTAGGAGAAATACCGCTCATTGGGATAGAAAGTGCCCAAGTCATGATAGGCTTTGGTATTGACCTCTACCTGATAGCCGCGACGGGCAATATCTGCGAAATACGCCCTAACCAGCTCATCATACCAAGGCTCGTCCAGCAATCCCAGGCGATAGCATGCTGCATTGTAGTGCATCTTATCGGCATGGCCCACAATATCAAAACCACCCAGCTCAAGCATCCTCGTCAACCTACCATAATAGAGACGGACCACATGCTCCAAGTCACCGCAGAAATGTCCGTCTACAATGGTCTTAAAGGTATCCGCAGGTACATCTACATCCACCACTTCCCCTTTGTCATTGTAGAGAAGATGTACAGAACCAATACGGTAGTCCAACGGCAACTCCCTGAAACGGGCGATGGACGGATTACTCGCTTCATTCAGATAATCAATCTCCAGACCGATATACAGTTCGATACGTCCGGCATACTTCTCCTTCAGACGATGGAATTCAGATAGATAGTCGTCCATGATATCCCACTCCATAGTCCATGCCGTAGAAAAAGGCAATGGAGCATGCGATGAAAAGCCATAAGATGTAAAACCTTCACTCAATGCAAAACGCACAAAGTCCTCCATGCCGGCACGCCCGTCACAATAAAGGCTATGGCTATGATAATTCGTCAGATTTCCCACTTTCTCAGTTCTAATTTTTAATTCTTAATTTTCAATTTCGAACTTCAGTTCGATTCTATCTCACTCAGCTCCAGCCAGCGCAATGTTTTTTCGTCAATCAAGTCCGACAATTCCGGCAAACGTTTCGACTTCTCCGTCAGTTCGTCCACAGACAAAGTACCGCTGCACAAAGCCTCTTCAATTGCATTCTTTTCGGTTTCCAGGTCGGCTATCTCCTGCTCCAATTGTTCAAACTCGCGTTTTTCCTTAAAAGACATGCGCCGCTTTTCGTTCAGACGCACCTTCGCCGTCTTGTCCTCCTGAGCCTTGGCGGCTTCTTTCTCTTTCTCCTTTTCTTGATGGACTTTCGCATCTTTCCAGTCGCGATATTGTGTATAGTTGCCGGGAAAGTCGCGGATGTCCCCTTGTCCGTTGAACACTAACAGATGGTCTACCACTTTGTCCATGAAATAACGGTCGTGGCTCACCACAATCACGCATCCTTTGAAATTCTGCAAATACTCTTCCAGCACATTCAGCGTCACAATATCGAGGTCATTGGTCGGCTCATCCAGCACCAGGAAGTTGGGATTGCGCATCAGGACCGTACACAGATAGAGGCGGCGGCGTTCTCCCCCACTCAGCTTGTAGACATAGCTGTGCTGTGTCTCGGGAGTAAACAGGAAATGTTGCAGGAATTGCGATGCCGTCAGCTTCTTGCCGTTGCCCAGTTCTATGACTTCGGCAATGTCCTGCACTACATCAATCACTTTCATCTGCTCGTCAAACTGCAAGCCGTCCTGCGAGTAGTAACCGAAGCGGACCGTCTCGCCAATGTCCAGCGTACCGCTGTCTGCCTGCTCCAACCCCATCAGTATCTTGATGAAGGTCGACTTGCCCGTACCGTTATTCCCTACGATACCCATCTTTTCGTAACGGGAGAAGATGTAGGAGAAATCATCCAGAATCTTCAAGTCACCAAAGGATTTGTACAGATGGTCTGCCTCGAATATCTTACTGCCTATATAAGAAGCCTTAACGTCCAGCTTTACATTGTCGTTGTTGAAACGCTGCTTAGCCACCTTCTCCAACTCGTAAAAGGCATCCTCCCGATAGCGTGCCTTGTGCCCGCGGGCTTGCGGCATGCGGCGCATCCACTCCAGCTCTGTGCGGTAGAGGTTATTGGCACGTTCTATCTCCACAGTCTTGGCCTCGATACGCTCTTGGCGCTTCTCCAGATAATAACTGTAATTGCCTTTATACTGATAAATCTGCCGGTTGTCTATCTCTACGATTTCGGAGCATACCCGGTCGAGGAAATAACGGTCGTGCGTCACCATCAGCAAGCTGAGGTTGTTCCGGCGGAGATATTCCTCCAGCCACTCCGTCATATCGAGGTCGAGGTGGTTGGTAGGCTCGTCCAGTATCAGCAAATCGGGTTCAGTGATAAGGGTATTGGCAAGTGCCACACGCTTCAACTGCCCGCCGGACAGATGTTTTACGTGCTGACTGAAATCACGTATTTTAAGTTGAGACAGAATCTGTTTCGCCTTCTGCTCGTACTCCCAAGCTTTTTCATGGTCCATACGCACCAGAATTTCGTCCAAGCCGGGATGCCCCTCCGTTTCCATGCAACGTTCATATTCCTTGATTAACTCGACAGTACTGTTGCCATGATGGAAGCACGCTTCGAGCACGGTCAGCTCTTCGGGATATTGCGGGTCTTGTTCCAGATAACCCACACGCAAATCACGACGGAAGGAAATGGTGCCATTGTCATACCCTTCCTTGCCGGAAAGGATATTGAGCAATGTCGTCTTGCCACTGCCGTTCTTGGCTATCAACCCGACACGCTGTCCCTCGGACAAGCCCAAAGAAATATTTTCGAATAGTACCAAGTCACCGAACGACTTGGTCAAGTTTTCCACCTGAAGAATTGAATTTACTGCTGCCAATGCTTTAATAGTTGAAAAATGAAAATTGAAAGTTGAAAATCACAGTACCGAGATGACCGGACCTTAGAACAAGGAGCTGTATATCTCCGGCAGATTCACTTTACCTCCTGCCTTTACTTTGCTCCAAACCAGCTTCATGGGGTCTATCCATTCACCGGTAGACGTGTTCAGCAATATGGGCGCTTCCCGGTTTCCGTCCACCAAGGTACGCCATTCCATACCGTCCACTTCATTGGCGAAAATAACACAAAGCGCGATGCCAAAAGCCAGCCATGCATCCTTCTTCTTAGGACCGATGTTGCTTTCTTCCATCATCTGCTGCATCTTGGCAATGTCTTCCTCGGCTCCCTGGAAATCCTTCTTCAACGATTCCTTTATAGTAGTATCCACCCACTCGTATGCTTCATTAATCTGGTAGATTTCCGAAAGGCGCACCGGAATTATCTCCGCTGGATACTTCACTCCATCCTTCCGCGTTTCCAGCGAAGCGATAATCTTCTCCGCTTCTGCAACCGGCTCTCCTTTCTTCACCGTAAACGAGCATTCAAAGGCAATTTCATCCACGCCCGTTATCCATAAATGGGAAGTATAGTACGCACCTTCTTCCTCGAACATCTCCTTGCTATATGCGCATTCCAGCCGGCCTATCCTGACCGGAGTGGCAGAGGGGTTTTCTTTCAACTCCAGCTTCACGGAGTCCTTGCCGTATGTAGCATTCCCCTTGAAAGCCGAAATGCGGAAATTACCGGTCCACTCATTGGGGTTATAAAAAAGGAAAGAGCCTTCCCCGTCCTCGAATTCATTCCAGTCTGCCGGATAAGTCATGGAGAACCATGCCCCCGGAGAGATAAATTTCTTGCTTTGTTCCATATATAGACTAATCTTTGCAAAGACAGTTCACACCATCTCAGCTATTTCTCGCAAAGATAGTACAAACCGAATGCAAAATAAAATGAACTTGTCCATTTTTTATGCTGAGGTGCAGCCTATCTTCGGTTTTAGGGCAAAAGTAACATATTACCGCCGTTGATATGCAAACAAACGAAACAAAAAAACAGCCGATTCTCACGAACCGGCTGTTCCAATCATCATCTATGAATGAAGACCATTAGAGCCTTCAATATCTTAACTATATCTTAAAATCCACATTTTGGGCGTAAAGATAATGAATTTGTATCACAAAATAAAATGCAATGAAAAATTAGTTTTGGGCACTGTCCCACCATACGGGTAAAGTCCATACGTCCTCGGCAGCATTCCAAAGTGCAATTGAAGTATCAGCTCCCGGAACAGTGGCACCGATAGCTTGCAGATTGGCCGTATTGTAGTTGAGTTCATGACTGCATTGCTGCCAACGACGGAACTGTTTACCTTGCGGAATATTCTTTTGGGCAGTAGCATCAACGCCATAGCGTGCAGGAATACCCCAGCCTAAGAAAAGCTCCGGATTAAAATCGTAGCGACGCATATCGTTCCAAATTTCCATGGAAAAATGCAATGCCAAACGCTTTTGAGTAAGAATCTTGCCCAAAGTAATATTCTCTTCAGTGCCGATACCATTGTTCAAATAGTTGTCAATATCGGTTTGCGTCATAGGAGAGAACGAGGGGCATGCTTCCAAATTGGCATCTTCACGGCACCACACTTTCAACTTATCGTTCATACCGTCGATACTGGCTGCAATACCTTTCTTATAAGCATTAAAAGCCGCTCCTTTATTACCTTGGTTAAAGAGTACTTCAGCACGTATGAAACAAGCTTCGGCATAGGTTCCAATATAGGTGGGAGAAGACACGCGAGTATAGAAAGTTCCCGATTCGCGAGAGGCATCAGTGCCATCGCGACGATAAAGTAAATCAGGACGTCCTTGATAAGCTTTGCACTGACTGGTACACTCTACATAAATAGTGTCCCCCTTACGGGTAGAAGATTCACTGTCAATCCACCAACCTTTGGCTGCCGAGAAGTTCGAGCGCAACGGTCCGCCGGTAAGGCTGGGACTATCATTGCCAATCATGTCTACACCCATAGAACGACGCCAACCGTTTTTGAACTTCACCTCTGCGGGTGAATTACTTGATTGCTTCGAATATGCCCAAGGTAAAATCTTATCGGCACGCGGATCTTCTATTCCACTTCCGGCAAAATTTGTCAGATTATCGTAAAGCATCTTGGTAGGCATATAGCCGGCATTCATGCCACATACAGAAAAGAGCGGTGAATAATCAACCGGTTCGTCCCATCCCAATACATCATGCGAATTATTGGCATCAATATGATTGAATACGGTATTGTCGGCATTGCTTTGCTGAGCCTTGTCAAGACAAGCCAAGATTTCTGCGGCATCGTATTTCCCTTCAAGATAACTGCCTTCACCCTTTTTAATAAGCTTGTTAATGTAACGTGCTTTAAGTAAATATGCCAATTTAAGCCACTTGTCTACACTACCACCATTCCAAATATCGCCTACAGCCAACGAAGCTGTCGCAGACCCTTGCTCTTTTTGGAACATCTCGATAGCGGTGTCAAGATCGGCCAAACAGCCCAAATAGATTGTTTTTCCGTCATTATAGGTAGGAGTAACACCGGCTTCAGCCTCACTCGACTTGTAAGGCATTTCTCCATAAAGGTCTGTCATAAGCATAAAACCATAGGCACGAATTACGCGAGCTGCACCCACATAATGCCAAGCCTCGGCTGCCGTAGCCTTGTCAATCAAAAATGGAATATTTACAGCAGCTCCACAGAACCACCATTGGTAGGGAGTGGTAACGGCACCGGTCTGAGGACTCCAATAAGACATATTCCAATAAGTGCCGCCGTCATAATAGCGTGTCCAATCGCCCATAGACATACTGGAACGCCAAGCAGCAAACTGAGTGGCACTGTTGGTATAAAATTCAATATGTGCCAATCGTGAATCATAGGTCGCATTTCCGGCTGTGGGATTTTCGGGATCGACATTTACATCGAGCCAATCATTACACCCCGAGAACAAAGTCATAAGGGCACCCGCACTACATAATATCATAGATTTGAATAGTTTCATATTGCTTCTGTTTTTTAAGAGTTAGAAAGTAAGATTCAAGCCAAACGACATGGTAGAAGTGGCAGGTACACCGCAGTAGTCAAATCCTACTGATGATGAGCCACCTACACCTGCACCGGCGGCAGCCACTTCAGGGTCACCGTCGTAATTGGTGATGAGCAATAGATTGGTAGCAGCTACCGATACCGAAGCACGCTTTACAAATCCAATCTTGGAAAGCCACGTTTTAGGAAACTCATAGCTCAATGAAACAGAACGCAAACGCAAAGAGTTGACATCGGTAATATAGTTGGCTGACTCCTTGGAGTAATAGTTCTGATAGTAATCCTTAATGATGTTGTAGCCACTCATTTGTACTCCATTAAAAGTATAGGTTTTATCGGCTTCCCAAGTATTGGTCACTGGGTCACCATTGGCATTGACACCCGTTACAGTGAGAGAACGATTGCGTACATCGGCAGAGAACTGGCTCACACCGCTGTTATCCATAGCATATTGAGTACCGTTGACCACATCGCCACCTACACGGAATTCCCATAGCATATTGAAAGTAAAATTCTTCCAAGTAAGGGTATTGTTCAATCCACCGGTAAACGATGACTCACGATTACCTACTGCTACAAGGGTTTTGTCATAAGTAGGCATACCGTTTTTGTCGAGTATCACCTCACCGGCGTCATTACGTTTCCATTTGGTACCGGCAATACCCATAAAATCTCCACCGCTGAACGAGGCTGCCTGCATACCGGCATATTGCACATCGGTAACATACATCACGCCCATACCTTCGGGAAGCCCGTCCAAAGTACCACGATTACCTGCCATGTTCAAGCCAATGTCCCATGTCCAGTCCTTAGTCTGTATGGGAGTTCCCGAAATAGAGAGTTCCATACCTTTGTTATACACATTGCCCGCATTGATACTCCAAAAGATGTAACCGGTAGATTGCGGACCGCGAGGAGCAAGAATCTGATTATATGAATCGTTGGTATAGTAAGCATAGTCTATGTGCAGGCGGTTTTTGAAGAAACTCAATTCCACGCCTATTTCGGTAGACTTGGTCATTTCCGGTTTCAGTTTGTCATTACCGCGTGTCCAAGTATTTCCCACACCTACCGTACCGTCAAGATAGGTACCCGTAGGCCATAAGGCAGTTTCCAATTCGTACACACCGGTATCTTTACCTACCTTGGCCCACGATGCACGCAATTTACCAAAGTTGAGCACACTGTCATCCAGCCAACCGAGTCGCTGCAAGGCTTCAGTAAATACGAATGAACCGCTTACCGAAGGATAGAAGTACGAACGGTTTTCAAGAGGAAGAGTAGAAGTCCAGTCATTACGACCGCTCACAGTGAGATAGAGCATATTTTTCCATGATGCACGGAATTCTCCAAAAGCTCCTACCAAACGTTTCTTAGTAGCTGCATGTGTGAATTGCTTATTGTCTTTACTGGCATTGGCGTATGAGAAGAAATCAGGAACGGAAAAGTTCCAAGCCATCATCGAGCTACGGTCTGTCTTGGTTTCGTCCATTGTGGCACCCAACAAAAGATTCAAATCGAAATCACCGAACTTATGGCTCATGTTCGACATAAAGTCATGGCTCATATAGCGGAACTGCTGGGTGTTGTCACTCATCATACCTTTTTGCCACACTTGTTTAAGCACGCCATTGGCAGCCAAACGGTTGGAAGCAGTTTGGGTATAACGGTCAATACCTATTTTATAAGAAACAAACCACCATTTGGCAATATCGGCTTTTATACTGAGCATCCCATTGAAACGGTCGATGTCGTCATACATGTGGTTACGATTGACAATCCAATAGGGGTTGTCGCGTTCGTCCCATGGATCAAGACGATCGCCAAACAAACGATAACGGGTACCATCCTCGTTCTGATAGTGGGTCATTCGGTCGAAAGGAGACCAGTTGTACACACCATAAAGAGCACCATTACCACTCGAATTATAAAGCCCGGCACCCGTCAAAGTACGGTCCGTATGAGCATCGCTATAAGCGGCACTGGCGTTAAAGGTAAAAATCCCCACCTTCTGCTCACCATTGAAACGGAAAGCATATTTCTTGTATCCGGTCTCGGGCACAACACCTACCTGATCATAGTAAGACCCTGAAAGATAGAATTTACTATTCTTGGTACCCCCGGCTACGCTGGCACTTTCATCGAAAATGTTTCCGCCTTGAAAGAAATCACCTATGTTATCATAAGTAGCTGCGTTCGACTTCTCTCCCCACGAAGTATAAGCAAAGTCATTAAACACAGTACCAGTATAGTTCTTCTTTGAATCATATTGGTCTTCCATATATCCACGGGCATATTGGCGTTGCGTTTGCGGCAGGCTCTTTACCCATGAAGCAGTAAACTTAGAATTGATATTCACTTCAACCACGCCCTCTTTACCTTTCTTGGTAGTGATAAGAATAACTCCGTTGGCTGCACGTGAACCGTATAAAGCGGCAGCTGCAGGGCCTTTGAGCACCGACATACTTTCTATATCTTCGGGGTTTATATCCATCAAACGATTGGAAGTAGTAGAGGCAGAACGCATGGAACCATCGAAAGCCGAATTGCCCACCACTGATGAAGAGTTATCAAAAATAACACCATCCACCACAAAGAGCGGCTGATTGTCTTTGCCTTCAGCACCCGACGTTCCTCCACGCAATATAATCTGAGCGCCCGCACCAGCGGCACCGGATGACTGAGTAACATTCACACCGGCCACTTTCCCCGAAAGGGATGAAATAGGATTGGCAGTTTTCATCTTCATCAATTCATCCGACTTCACATCCTCCATTGAATATCCCAAAGCCTTGCGCTCTTTCTTGATACCCATTGCCGTCACAACCACTTCGTCCAGCGCTTGCGAGTCATCTTGCAAACTCACAGTATAAGTAGTGGCGTTCGTCACCTTCAATGTCACTGTTTTGTAGCCAATGAAAGATACCTCCAATGTGCTACCCACCGGCGCCTCTACAGAAAAATTTCCATCAATATCCGTCACAGCGCCGGTACCAGAACCTTTTACTAACACGCTGGCGCCGATGATGGGTTCGCCTGCCGCATCTAAAACTTTACCTGTGATTTTCTTGGCTTGCTGAGTACTTTGGGAACTTAGCACACTTTCAACAGCTGCATTAGCAGCAAAAGGTGCAGACACCCCAAACAATGCAAGCAACACTAATGATAAGCAATAATTTCTTTTCATAAGCTCTATTATTTGGATTTGTTTGCAAACATATGAATTAATTTAGAAATTCTATCATCAATCGAATTAAAAATTACTAAATAAACATTAAAACATTTGCATTTATATTTTTGCAAAGTTTTAAATATCTATTTAGTAATTATTCAAAGCATTAACTCTTAATCATATTAATGCCGTACTTGTATATAATATATCTCAATGATGCGAAAAAACGAAAAACACATCACATTTATCATTTATATATAGCGATGTTTTGAACTATTTGATTTACGCATTAAAGCATATTCATAAATCTTTTTATATAAAAAGAACTTGATTACGTGGGGATATTGGTATGGATAAGGATTCTAAAAAGCAAATTAGTCAAAATGATTCATAAGTTCATCAAAAAATAGTGTTAGACTATTAACAATAATAAATTCCATATATAATCTACATTAACATTTTATTTTTCAGCATAATACTAATATATACAAGTTTCACTTATAAAAACTGGTCTCTTTCCATGTTGTGGAATTTCCATATCAGTAGTGGTGACATATATAATGGTACAGATTATTTCATGACAGCACGTAGCATGAGTGTGAGATTTAATTCATTGAAGCCTCTCAACGGTCTTCATTCATAGATGATGATTGGAACGGCCGGTTCGTGAAAATCGGCTGTTTGCATTCTACGCCTCATTTCCCTATCGGCTGTATTCTCCTTCTCACCTCTTTGGATATTTCCAGAAACATATAGTTCAGTTTGCCGGAATGAATGCCTTCCTTATTCTGGGCATACTTCTTATTGGCATACTCCTTGGACTTGTCAAAGGTGATACGCGACATCTGGTTCTGCGACTTTCCCACCATCGTCGAATCCAATTGTTCGTCCGGAAAGAAATCATCCAAATCCACATCACCAATCATGGTCGTTTCAAGGAAATTCATGTCTTTATGACTGGAATCCGTGTAGTATCCTACAAACATATGCCCCGGGGTGCGCACCAATATAGGTTCTATGTTGATGGCACGGAGCAGAGAAGCAAAAAGCACACTTCCATCCACACAGTTGATTTGCGAGGACTCCAAGGCGTCATCGAACGTGCGCACACGCTGTGAAAAGACCACATTGCTGGAAAGGCTCGTATTGGAGACCGAGCTATAACGGAACTTACGCTTCTGCAGTACATTCCACAAGGCGTAAACCTGCCTGTCCACCACTTCGGTACCTCCCTGATAACCCAAAAACCGGTTGACGATACGCGTATCCAGCGCTTCACGCAACAGTTTGTCAATCATAGGATTCTCCTCATTTACATATGCTGCAAAAAAGATGCCGGTATCATGGAATTTTGTACCATTCGTGACATACCCCAACAGACATTCATTAATGCTGCGAACGGAAAAAGTACGCACCCTCTGCCCCAAATCCTTACCGTTCATCTCTACCATAACGGCCACACTAATGGGTTCCGCCTGGTTGTTATTCTTCAGAGCCTCATAATTCCATATGATATCAGGATAGATAATATACTCCGTACGCGGTTTTGCCAACACAAACTCCGACACTGAACGGGAAAAGAACGGAGTCTCCGCAACTTCTACCCGCACCCGGCTATAAGCATTCCTCGAACGGACACGGACAGCGATGCACGACTTCGGATTACCTACATACATGGAGTCTACCGGCACTATGACCTGAGCATCGGTGGTAGCCACTGAAAGGATACTGGAAGGGAATATATTACCGCCCAGCTCATCCGCGATATCAAAGCCCGAACGGAAAGGAGCCGTATTCAGCCAGACAGAGCCGATTATCACTAAAAGCAGAGTTCCCACAATAACCGGCAAACGCCTTTTAGAGAAACTCCTGATATACATAAGTTCTTTCATACAATTCAATATTTACGAAGCAAAGATAATATTTTATATGTGACAGGGCTTTTAGATAAACGAGAATTTAATGTAACCCAAATGTAACACTTGTTTCATCATTCCGTAACAAATTAGCCTCACTTTTGTACCCAGAAAGTAGAAATGGCCTGCATCTCAGCACAAGTTTTCATGCAAACATGAAAATTCTGCATTCGGTTTGCACTATTTTTGCTGATAAAAAGAAATAAAGTTTAACTTTGTGACAAGAGAATTGTTTTATCCTTGTCATACATAAACAACAAAGCAATGAACGATTACCGGATTTTAGTAGTGGACGATGAAGAAGACTTATGTGAAATTCTGAAGTTCAACCTCGAAAACGAAGGCTACGAAGTGGATACGGCAAACTCCGCTGAAGAAGCTCTGAGAATGGACATTGGCAGCTACAGCCTGCTACTGCTGGACGTGATGATGGGAGAAATTTCCGGCTTCAAAATGGCGAGCATGCTGAAGAAGGACAAGAAGACAGCCCAGATACCCATCATCTTCATTACCGCCAAAGATACGGAAAATGACACCGTGACCGGTTTCAACCTGGGAGCGGACGACTACATATCCAAACCCTTCTCGCTGCGCGAAGTGGCGGCACGTGTCAAAGCCGTACTTAGACGCACCCGACAAGGAGAAACGGAACATGCACCGGAACAGATTGTCTACAAGACGCTGGTACTGGACATCATCAAGAAGAAAGTCTGCATTGACGGCGAAGAGGCACCGCTCACCAAAAAAGAATTTGAAATCTTATTGCTGCTTTTGCAGAATAAAGGACGCGTATTCTCGCGCGAGGATATACTGAACCGCATCTGGAGCGACGAAGTATATGTGCTGGACCGCACCATCGACGTGAACATCACACGCCTGCGCAAGAAAATCGGAGTTTATGGCAAATGTATCGTAACACGCTTGGGATATGGTTATTGTTTCGAAGCCGAATAACGACAGACACTTTCTGTCCTTCAGCCGGAAACTTTTCCTTTCGGTCATCTCGCTGTTCCTCGTATTCGCCGCCTGCTTCATCGCCTACCAGTATCAGCGGGAAAAGGAATACAAAGTGGAGCTGCTGGACATGCAGCTGCAAGATTATAACGACAGACTGCACCAGGAGCTTCGCTACCTCCCCGACAGCCTATGGACTTCCATGCTGGACAGCTACATCTCCAAGCATGTGAACAAGGAATTGCGCGTCACTGTGGTAGACCTTCATGGCAACGTATTGTTCGACAGCTCCCAGAACGACAGCCATGAACTGGACAACCACATCAAACGCCCCGAAGTGCAGAAAGCGCTGAAAGACGGCAAGGGCTACGACCTACGGCGCATCTCCGAAACCACCGGCAAGACCTATTTCTATTCTGCCACCGCCTACGAAGGCTGCATCATCCGCTCAGCCCTCCCCTACAACGTCAACCTGATGAACAATCTGGCTGCCGACCCACACTACATCTGGTTCACGGTCATTGTATCACTGCTGCTGATATCCGTCTTCTACAAATTCACCTCCAAACTGGGCAGCGCCATCAACCACCTGCGCGAGTTTGCCAAAAGAGCCGACAAGAACGAACCTATAGACATGGACATACAAGCCGCCTTTCCGCACAATGAGCTTGGAGAGATTTCGCAGCATATCATACAGATATACAAGCGCTTGCGCGAAACCAAAGAGGCGCTTTACATTGAGCGCGAAAAGCTTATCACCCATTTGCAAACCTCCCGCGAAGGACTGGGCGTATTCAACAGAGACAAAAAGGAGATATTGGTAAACAATCTGTTCACCCAATACGGCAATCTGATTTCAGACTCCAACCTGCAGACTACCGAAGAGATATTCTCCATCTGCGAATTCCAGAAGATAACGGATTTCATCAACAAGGCGCAGAAGCGCCCCTCCTACAACGAAGAACGAAGGATGTCCGTACACATCAACAAGAACGGACGCACCTTCATCGTGGAGTGCATCATCTTCCAAGACCTCAGCTTTGAAATTTCCATCAACGACATCACCCAGGAAGAAGAGCAAGTACGGCTGAAACGGCAGTTGACCCAGAACATCGCCCACGAGCTGAAAACCCCCGTAAGCAGCATACAAGGTTATCTGGAAACCATCGTGAACAACGAAAACATTGCACCCGAAAAGATGCAGGTCTTCCTGGAACGCTGCTACGCGCAAAGCAACCGCCTGAGCCGCCTGCTGCGCGACATATCCGTACTGACCCGCATGGACGAAGCCGCCAACATGATTGATATGGAAAAGGTGGACATCAGCATGCTGGTTTCAAACATCGTCAACGAAGTGTCCCTGGAACTGGAACAGAAGCAAATCACCGTTGTCAATTCCCTAAAACCGAAGATACAGTTGCGGGGCAACTACTCTCTACTCTACTCCATCTTCCGCAATCTCATGGACAACGCCATCGCTTATGCCGGCACCAACATACACATCAACATCAGTTGTTTCCGCGAAGACGAGAATTACTACTATTTCAGTTTTGCCGATACCGGCATCGGCGTTTCTCCCGAACATCTGAACCGTTTGTTCGAACGCTTCTACCGTGTAGACAAAGGACGCTCGCGCAAGTTGGGCGGCACCGGCTTGGGGCTCGCCATAGTGAAGAATGCAGTCCTTATTCACGGAGGCACCATCTCTGCCAAAAACAACCAAGGTGGAGGACTGGAGTTTGTATTCACACTGGCAAAAGAGAGATAACAGCCCGTTTTACCACACCAAACAAAATGCTTTGCATACCTCTGGAGAAGGTTCTTGTGGCAAGTGTGGCTTGTATTGGTATCTTTTCACCTTACCGACATGACGGATTGCTTAAATCGCCTTAAGTCACTATCAATCAGAGAGTAATTTTGCCAACCTATTGCCATGCTTTTGGCAAACTTTTGCCATACCTATGGCAAAGTTTTGCCAACGCGGTGACAAAGTCTTGCCAAGAGGGTGGCAAAACCTTGCCAATTTGTCGGCAAAAAGAAAGAGAGAGGGGAAGAAAATTTATCACTCATAGAATTGTTTTCTCAAAAAGAATCCGTATCTTTGTCATGCATTGGTTCGCTCCCCCTCTTCTGGGAAAGCGATTAAAAGGGAATCAGGTGTAAATCCTGGACAGTCCCGCTGCTGTAAGTTTCGTGCAACGTTGCAGACAATTACTCTATGCCACTGGAATATTCTTCCGGGAAGGCGCCTGCAACAGAAACAAGTCAGAAGACCTGCCATGCATACTTTATCATTGCTTTCGAGGAAAAAGCGTTGAGTCTAATGAGCCGGACAAACCGTCCATCATTTCATTCATCAAACCTAATTCAGAGAAAGTAAAGAAGGTAATAAACTCTGCCAAGTTTATTTGATGATGTCCGGCCGAAGTGATTTCGTCCGGACATTTACATTACAAAAAGTCATATTTAAATTGGTTATTACATAGATTTTACCTAAATTCGGCACATTAAACCGCAATAATCGGTTTATCCGTTAACCTATTGTCAAATTATTAAAGATACAGAGTCTATGGAATTACCATTTGCCGAAGCATGGAAAATCAAAATGGTGGAACCTATCCGTAAAAGTACCCGCCAGGAACGCGAACAATGGCTGAAAGAAGCCCACTACAACGTATTCCAACTCAAATCGGAACAAGTTTATATCGACCTCATCACCGACTCAGGTACCGGCGCCATGAGCGACCGCCAATGGGCAGGCATGATGCTGGGTGACGAAAGCTATGCCGGAGCCACCTCATTCTTCAAACTGAAAGAAGTCATCACCCGCCTCACCGGATTTGAATACATTATCCCCACCCACCAGGGACGCGCTGCCGAAAATGTACTCTTCTCCTACTTGGTGCACGAGGGCGACATTGTGCCGGGAAACTCCCATTTCGACACCACCAAAGGACATATCGAGGGACGCCGGGCATTGGCTCTGGACTGCACCATAGACGAAGCCAAACAGACACAGCTGGAAATTCCCTTCAAAGGCAATGTAGACCCTAAAAAACTGGAAAAAGCATTACAGGAACATAGCGAACGGATACCGTTCGTCATCGTCACCATAACCAACAACACTGCAGGCGGCCAGCCGGTTTCCATGCAGAACCTGCGCGAAGTCCGCGCCATTGCCGACAAGTACGGCAAGCCCGTTCTCTTTGACTCGGCACGCTTTGCGGAAAATGCCTACTTCATCAAAATGAGAGAAGAAGGTTACCGCAACAAGAGCATAAAGGAAATTACCCGCGAGATGTTTGACCTTGCCGACGGTATGACGATGAGTGCCAAAAAAGACGGTATTGTCAACATGGGCGGATTCATAGCCACCCGCCGGAAAGACTGGTATGAAGGTGCCAAAGGCTTCTGCGTGCAGTTCGAAGGCTACCTTACTTACGGAGGCATGAACGGTCGTGACATGAACGCCCTTGCCATCGGCCTGGATGAAAATACTGAATTTGACAATCTGGAAACCCGCATTCACCAGGTGGGCTATCTAGCCATGAAACTGGATGAGTACGGGATACCCTACCAACGTCCCGCAGGCGGCCATGCCATATTTGTGGATGCCCCCAAAGTGCTGACACATGTGCCCAAAGAAGAATTCCCGGCACAAACACTGACCGCTGAGCTCTATCTGGAAGCAGGCATACGCGGCTGCGAAATCGGGTATCTGCTGGCAGACCGCGACCCGGTGACCCGCGAAAACCGCTTCAACGGCCTGGACTTGCTCCGGCTTGCCATCCCCCGCCGCGTGTATACCAACAACCACATGGATGTGGTGGCAGCCGCTTTGAAAAATGTATATGACAAACGGGAAAGTATTACCCGCGGAGTGCGCATCACCTGGGAAGCTCCGTTGATGAGACACTTCACGGTACAACTGGAAAGGCTGTAAGAGATTTACAGACTCAATGTCAAGACAAAATCCGGAAACAAATAATAATGAATAGTGAACCGGCGTTTCTCCACCGTACGATATTCTTCGGCGGAGAATACGCCGCTTTCATTTACAGCAAAAGGCAGAATGCGCATGTGCCCGCGAAAATCAACCTCGGAAGCATTCAGGCATTTGAACATGGTCTCCTTAGCCGACCAGTGCAGCAACAGTGACCAAGTGTCGGTTCCGCGAAACACGGATGGCTGTTCATCTTCGCGCATGAATTTATGCGCCACCTTCCTTACCCGTTCACCATACTGCTCGATGTCAACACCCACTTCCCGACCCGGCAATCCCAAGACAACAGCCACATAACCTTTCGTATGCGAAATACTGATAGAGGCAGAGTCATCTGCCAGATAAGGTTTCCCACTGGGATGATAGGCAATCTCTTTCTCTTCTCCCGACAGAGTATAAAGCAATACGCGGACAGCCAGCCACTCCAAACGGCGGTGTGCCGCGGTGAAGCGCCGCATACCTTCCCGGTATACTTCCTGATGAGGAAGCATGGCTAGCAATTCCTCTGGAGATTCCTCCGTTTTCCAAATTCCCCATCGGCAGGGAAGAGCGGTATGTTGTAAGAAGAGGGGCACGGAACAATTTAAAAATTAATAATTAAAAATTAAAGGGAAGAAGAGTTGGGTTCTGCCGGGGCATTTACTGTGAACTTCACTTTCAGGATACGGCGGTTGTCCATCTCCAGCACCTCAAACTCATAACGGCCGTAGGTCACCTTTTCATGGAGAGCAGGAAATTCCCCCTTCAGTTCCAGCAGAAGTCCGGCAAGCGTATCGGCATCCCCTGCCACCTCATCGAACGTTTCCTCGTCTATCTTCGTTATTTTATAGAAATCGGTCAGCTGGGTCTTGGCTTCAAATACCCAAGTGTGGTCATTCAGTACGGCATATGTACGTTCTTCATCATCGTATTCGTCATGAATTTCGCCCACAATCTCCTCAATAATGTCCTCCATGGTGACAATGCCCGACGTACCGCCGAACTCATCGACCACAATGGCTATATGAATCTTGTTTGCCTGGAAATCGCGCAGCAAATCATCAATCATCTTGGTTTCGGGCACAAAATAGGCGGGCCGGATAAGCGACTGCCAACGGAAATTATCCCCTTTGTTCAGATGGGGAAGCAAATCCTTGATATAAAGTACCCCCTTGATATTGTCACGGCTATCCGCATAGATGGGAATACGGGAGTAGACATTCTCTACGATGCACTTCACCACATCTTTGAAAGGGGTACGGATATCCAGGTCCACCACATCAAGGCGAGAGGTCATGACCTCCTTGGCCGTTTCCCCGCCAAAGCGGATGATACCTTCCAGAATATTATTCTCCTCCGAAAGCTCTGCCTTGTCGGTCAGCTCCAACGCATGCGAGAGTTCATCGACCGATATGTTATGGTTCTTGCGGACCATATGCTTGTTCAGGAAAGAAGTGGAACGCACCAGCATGGATGCCATCGGATAGAATACGGAACGGCAAAACGTGATACCGGGAGCGGCGAAGCGGCAAAAAGCCAGCGTCTTCTGAGCCGAATATATCTTAGGCATGATTTCACCGAAAAGCAACAGCAAAAATGTAAGGACTACTGTCAGAATGAGGAACTCTGCAATGGGAGAATGAAATTGGAACACATTCATAAAGAAGAAGTTGCAGAGCATGATTATGGTTACATTCACGAAGTTGTTCGTAATCAGAATCGTTGCCAACAAACGTTCGCTGTTGTCCAGCAGATTACTGATTTTCTCATCCGAAGGATGCTTTCTCTCCGCTATTGCATTCAGGTCTGACGGAGAAAGAGAGAAAAAGGCTATTTCGGAAGCTGATGCAAAACCGGAAACAAGCAAAAGCAAACCTGCCAACACAATGGCTACAACGGCCGAAATAGAAGGAGTCTGTACGGATATACCGTTAAAAACATCTGCCAACTGGCATAAATAAGCGTCTGGGTCCAAAGATTTTGGTTTTAGTTAAACAATTAGAACGGCAAGTCGTCCGTCGGGTTATCTTGTGCAGGGGCAGCCTGCGGTTGTACTGGTTGTTGTGGCTGGGGGGCGGCTCCCGCCTGCGGCGCATAAGGGCCAGCACCGGGAGTTGCCGTTCTCGGAGTCAGCATCTCCATATTGTCGACAAATATCTCAGTCACATAACGCTTGATGCCTCCCTGGTCATCGTAAGAACGGGTACGTATCTTACCTTCCACGTAAAGCTTATCGCCTTTATGCACATATTTCTCAACGATTTCGCCTAAACGGCCACGGAATATCAGGTTATGCCATTCGGTACGGTCCGGAATCTGCGTACCATTCTGCAAAGTGTATCCTTTCTCCGTAGTGGCCAAAGAAAGCTGGGCAACACAGTTTCCACCTTCATAATAGGTTATTTTAGGGTCTTGTCCCACATTTCCTATCAATATCACTTTATTTACTGACATAAGCTTCTATTTTATTAATTTGCTGCCAAAATTAACGAGAATATTCACACCATGCAAGAATACGAACAACTTTTATACATATTTCTCCAAGAAAGCATGTATCAGCCGGGGTACCGCATAACGGTCCAAATCTTCGACTGCAACCCGTTGGTAACTTGAGAAGGAGCTCGAATTATCGGGCAGAGTAACCTCGTAGAAGTTGGTGTAAATCACTCTGTGGGACAATACATGCTTCACCCCCCGAAGCAGTGTACGGACCATCCGCACCTCTCCCTCTGCAAACAGCGCGTGAAACTGCGGACATGCCAGAAATTCCTCTTCGGATAAATCTTTTTCCGTTTCAACCAGAGGCAATTCAAAGAGATTTTTCCAGATATCGTCCTCCGTCCTCTTATGTATCAAGGTATGCGCGCCCATGCGTACATATATATAATTAAAATAGCGGTTGGTGGTCTTGGTTCTGTGCTGCTTCACGGGCAGTTGCTGCACTTTTCCTTCAGACAATGCCCGGCAGCTGCCGGACAAAGGGCAAAACAGACAGTTGGGCGACTGCGGCGTACACTGCACGGCTCCGAAGTCCATAATTGCCTGGTTATAATCTGCCGGCCTGGATTTATCGAGCACCTCTCCCGCCAAAGCGGTAAAAGTCTTTTTCCCTTCAGTAGAATCAATGGGAACATCAATGCCGAAATAGCGGGAAAGCACCCGATACACATTCCCGTCGACCGCCGGATAAGGCATATCATAGGCAAAGGAGCAGATGGCCGCTGCCGTATAATCCCCCACTCCCTTCAAGGCACGTACCTCTGCATAGGTTTTCGGAAATGTACCCTTCATGCTTTTGGCTGCGGCATGCAGGTTGCGGGCACGCGAATAGTACCCCAGGCCCTGCCAATATTTCATCACTTCGTCCTCGGACGCAGCAGCCAGCGACGCCACATCCGGGAAGCGTTTTATGAAACGCAGAAAGTACTCATACCCCTGCGCCACTCTTGTCTGTTGTAAGATGATTTCAGAAATCCATATCAGATAAGGGTCCGTGGTATTTCGCCACGGAAGGTCGCGTTTGTTCTCCGCATACCAGTCCAACAATGTTCCGCTAAAAATATTCATGCTGCAAAAATACTTCATTTTCAGCCTAACAAAGCTTAATGCCAAGACTTTTTTAGAAAATTGTCCGAAATATATTTTTTAGAGCCACGGAAAAGCTATATATTTGCAGTCCAAAAAATTAGGAAAACTATAGTAATAATATTTTTTTTAAAGAAAAATGACTAAAGCTGATATTGTAAACGAAATTACAAAGAACACCGGAATTGATAAGACAACCGTACTTACAACCGTTGAAGCATTCATGGACGCAGTAAAGGCATCTTTATCCAAAGATGAAAATGTTTACCTCCGCGGGTTTGGTAGTTTTGTAGTGAAGAAAAGAGCTCAGAAAACTGCTCGCAACATCTCCAAGAACACTACAATAATCATTCCGGAACATAACATTCCGGCATTTAAGCCTGCAAAAACGTTCACCCTCTCAGTGAAGAAATAATAAACAATAGTATTAACCCATAAAAATTTTGAAGCTATGCCAAGCGGAAAGAAGAAAAAAAGACATAAAATGTCTACGCACAAGCGTAAAAAAAGACTAAGAAAGAACAGACATAAAAGCAAAAAGTAATTTTTAGTCTGAAGGACAAAATAAAGAACAAACTTGTGAAGCAAAATGTCTCGCGGGTTTGTTCTTTGTTTAAGTAGTAAATAGAATCATTTAAAAGCCAATTATTGTGACAAGCGAACTCGTTGTAGACGTACAGCCCAAAGAGGTATCCATTGCACTGCTTGAAGACAAGCAGCTGGTGGAACTCCAGAGCGAAGGAAGAAATATCTCCTTTTCGGTGGGCAACATGTATTTGGGACGCGTCAAGAAATTGATGCCCGGCCTGAATGCCTGCTTCGTGGACGTGGGTTACGAGAAAGACGCTTTTCTTCATTATCTGGACCTGGGTCCTCAATTTAACTCGTTAGAGAAGTACGTAAAGCAAACTTTAAGCGACAAGAAGAAGCTGAATCCCATTACCAAAGCAACCATACTTCCCGACCTTGAAAAGGACGGAACGGTTTCCAACACACTCAAGGTGGGACAAGAAGTAGTGGTGCAGATTGTCAAGGAACCTATCTCTACCAAAGGGCCGCGACTGACTTCCGAGCTTTCCTTTGCCGGAAGATACCTCGTGCTGATTCCCTTCAATGACAAGGTTTCCGTATCACAAAAAATTAAATCGAGCGAAGAGCGCGCACGCCTCAAGCAACTGCTGATGAGTATCAAGCCGAAAAACTTCGGCGTCATCGTCCGCACCGTGGCCGAAGGAAAACGTGTTGCCGAACTCGACGGAGAGCTTAAAGTATTACTGAAACATTGGGAAGATGCCATTACAAAAGTACAGAAGGCCACCAAATTTCCGACACTGATTTACGAAGAAACCAGCCGTGCCGTAGGACTGTTGCGCGACTTGTTCAATCCTTCCTTCGAAAACATCCACGTGAACAACGAGGCTGTGTACCACGAAATCAAGGATTACGTAACCCTCATCGCCCCTGAACGGGCAGGAATCGTGAAGCTGTACAAAGGTCAACTCCCCATTTACGACAATTTTGGTATCACCAAACAAATCAAGTCATCATTCGGCAAGACCATTTCATACAAAAGTGGTGCCTACCTGATTATTGAGCATACTGAGGCGCTTCACGTAGTAGACGTGAACAGCGGTAACCGCACCAAGAATGCCAACGGGCAGGAGGCCAACGCACTGGAAGTGAATCTGGGCGCAGCCGACGAACTGGCACGCCAGCTCAGACTAAGGGATATGGGTGGTATCATCGTAGTGGACTTCATCGACATGAATGAAGCCGAAAACCGACAGAAGCTTTACGAACGTATGTGTGCCAACATGCAGAAAGACAGAGCACGTCACAACATCCTGCCGCTCAGTAAATTCGGACTGATGCAGATTACACGCCAGCGTGTACGCCCGGCTATGGATGTAAATACGACGGAAACCTGCCCCACCTGCTTCGGTAAAGGCACCATCAAATCGTCCATCCTCTTTACGGACACCTTAGAGAGTAAGATTGACTACCTGGTCAACAAATTGAAGATAAAGAAATTCTCGTTACACATCCACCCGTACATCGCAGCCTACGTCAATCAGGGACTCGTCTCCCTGAAACGGAAGTGGCAGATGAAGTACGGATTCGGTATCAAGATTATTCCAAACCAGAAATTAGCATTCCTGGAATATGTATTCTACGACCTGCAAGGGGAAGAGATAGACATGAAGGAAGAAATCGAAATCAAATAAAAAAGACGGCGAAGGGTATTTATCTTCGCCGTCTTTTTTATCTCTTGCTTTGGGGGAGCTCTCCTCAAACATGCCTTCCGCTATAAAGCCAAACGATAGATTTCCCTGCAATCAGTCATGGTCAGCTTCACGTAGTTGCCAAGCAGTTCGCCTTTATTGCGCCGCAGACTGACGAGCATACGGTCTATATCGGGATGCTCGATACCCAACTCCTTAAAGCTAACCGGCAAGCCCATGTAACGGAAAAAGTGTTTCAGTCGGGCAGTACCTGCCAAAGCCATCTCTTCCAAATCTTCGGACTTGGGTATATCAAAAACACGATGGGCAAACTGGGCTATCTTTGCCGGATTATGTTCCGCCATAAAAGCCATCCAGGCAGGGAAGATTACAGCCAAGCCGGCACCGTGGGCTACATTATAGATAGCACTGATTTCATGTTCCAGTGCATGGGATGCCCAGTCTTCCTCACGCCCTACCCCACAAGTTCCGTTATGCGCCACAGTGCCACACCACATAATGTTGGCACGCGCGGCATAGTTGTCCGGTTGCTGTTTCACCCGGTAAGCTTCTTTAATGATAGCTGTCAAGGTACCTTCACAAAGCCGGTCGCTGATTTCCACATCCGGTGTATTCGTGAAGTAACGCTCCATGATGTGAGCCATCATGTCGGCAATACCACAAGCCGTCTGATAAGCCGAAAGGGTGTAGGTCAGTTCAGGATTCATGATGGAAAATACGGGACGCAAATGCTCGGGGGCACAGAGCCCCAGCTTTTGGAGTGTCTCTGTCTTGGTAATTACCGTATTGCCCGAACCTTCGCTTCCGGCAGCCGGGATAGTCAGCACCACGGCTACTTTCAACGCTTTCTCCACCTTGGCACGACCGATAAAGAAATCCCAAAAGTCACCATCATAGAGGGCTCCGGCAGCAATGGCCTTTGCCGTATCTATGACCGAACCACCTCCCACAGGAAGCATCATATCCACCTGCTCACGACGGCAAAGCTGAATACCTTCGTATACCTTCCCGTCAATGGGATTGGGCTGGACACCTCCCATTTCGCAATAAGCCACACCGGCTTCCTGCAAGGATTGCTTCACTCTATCCAGCAGACCACTCCGTACAACAGAACCGCCTCCATATACTATCATCACCTTTTGTGCACCATACTTACGTGCCAATGCACCGACTTGCACTTCAGTATTCTTGCCAAAGACAAACTCTGTAGGACTATAAAAAACAAAATTATTCATTGTATACCTTATTTAATGTATCGACTGTATCTTTCAAAGAAGCGTCCGAACGCTCCCCACTTCATCAGTCCTTTCTCAAAAACAAAAATACCCAGCAATGCACAAGAGATGCCCAGCATCACATCAATCAGATAATGGTGTCCCGAATAGACAGCCGTCCACCAGATACCGACCATAATCACCGCAAACAACGCTATCAACCACTTTTTGCTGCGGTCCATAACCGCGTAGGCCAAAGCCACCACCATATAGGCGGCATGGAGCGAGGGCACTGCTGCAAATACATTGGCATTCCTTCCGTAAATGGAGTTGAAGATGGAGCATCCCAGCAATTCGTCAAAACGTCCTAAGCCGGCCACATTGCCCGGAGTGTCGAGTATCGGCTCGAAACCATAATTCATGGCATACCAGGGCGGAGCAGCGGGATGGATGTAATAGCCGGCAAAACCGATGAGATTAACCAGCAGGAACACCATCGCAAAACGAAGATATACCTTACGGTCACCCTTCAGATAGAGCCACACCCCGAATGCAATGGGAACCGGTACCCAACAGAGATAGAATATCCCGGCAAAGAAATCGGCAACAGGACAATGGTTCAAAGCAAAATACTCACAAGGGATAAGGACAGCACCGTCTACAGACAAGCCAAAAAGGGATTTTTCTGCCTCATAAAGTCCTTTTACATCAATGGGATTCACCTGGTAATTGGGATATACGCGCATCCAGTCATACGAAATGCCGAATATGAAAAACGGCAACAGCGCCACTGCCAACTTACGGGTTGTCTGTCCGGCAAAGAACAATAACAGAAATACCCCCGCCATCAGGAAATGTTCCGGACGAAGCCCGATACAGACCGCTGTCAGAATCAGGAAAAACGCTGTGATGACAATCACCAGCACTGCCTCTCTCACAGAGGGAAACAAACTATTTTTCATTCCTTGTCTTTCAGTAGTTTATAGCAATGCGCCAAGCGGGCAAATGCCGTCAAATTCGCCAATATTGCAATCACTGCCATAGGCACAATTAGTATCAGCATCGGGTCGAACAAGGTACAATCACCAAAGATACCGCAGAACATGGCACCGAGGGCAGTCAGCACAACGCGTTCGGGACGCTGCATGAAACCGACTTTACACTCCAGCCCCAAACCTTCGGCACGGGCACGCACGTAACTCACCATCAGCGAACCTATCAGCGCAATGAATGTAATGATGGAGCCCCACAAATAGCCTTGCAGCATCAGGTAATAGAAGATGCCGAACAATGTCACGAGCTCGCTGTAACGGTCGAGTACGGAGTCGTAGAGCGCACCGAAAGTAGAACTCATTTTACCCACGCGTGCCACACGTCCGTCCATCATGTCAAACAACCCGGCAAAGAGCACAATACCGCCTCCCCAGCCTACATAGGCCAGTTCACCACTCTTGTACACCCCGGCATACACAAACAAGGCAGCCGCCACGATATTCAGCACCAGCCCCGTAGTCGTAATAAAGTTAGGCGTAATGCCAATTCTAATCATACCATGCACCACAGGATTGATAATCTTGTATATCACCTGCTGCAACCAATCTCTATAATTCATATTCGTCTTTTTTGTTCTCTAAATAATGTTTCAGAAAGCCTTTTATATTGTGATTACGATAAACGAAAAAACGTTGCAGATGGTAGTTCCAAAAAAAAGCTACCAGCACTGCTACAATTATCTTTGACAGAATAAATACATTGTCGATATAATATCCCAACAATCCATTGACCCATGTCATGCCCGTAAGCCACTCGGTCAGTGCAAAAGTGCCCCAGGTATTCAGTATAATGCTGCCTCCCCAGACAAAGAGATATTTCACGGCAACATGCGTTTTCTTACAGTCTTCGGCATGGAACACCCATCCGTAATTAATGGCACAGTTTACAATGCCTCCTACCACGGAACCCGTGAATGTGGCATAAAGATAAAAAACAGCAAAAGCCTTTACCAGAAGGATAGTCACCAGAAAATCGACAAAGCTTGCGAATTGCGCAGAAATCTGGGCCTTGAAGAAGATCCAGACAGAATGGCGCCACGACACACCTTTGCCATTTGATTTCAACTGATTATCCATCTTGCCACAATCAAAATTATAAATCCGTAGACTCCAGACAGAATATCGTCCATCATTACCCCGATTCCACCCGGCAGACTTTCCATACGGCGAATGCCCAAGGGCTTGAATATATCAAACAAACGGAACAAGACAAATGCTCCCAATGCATACCATACATGTCCGGCGGGCGCCGCAAGCAAGGCAATCCACACACCGACCATTTCATCGACCACCACGCGCGAAGGGTCTTCGCCCCAAGATGCCTCCAGGCGGTTAGCAGCCCAGATACCGGCAAGTGTAAATACCAAAATCAATGCTACTGTCAGCCACAAAAGGCAGGCACTTGAAACCAGATAAGACAACCCGAACCAGATAAGCGTAGCCAGCAAAGCTCCCGCAGTGCCGGGTGCAAAAGGAGAAAAGCCCGAGCCAAAGCCCGTACCGATAATAACTGGGAGGAGGGAGGGTTTCTTCATCAAAAAAGTAATAAGGTGATAAATGCGATAAAAACGGTAAAATGACAAATAAATAAAGTGATAAAAGTGATAAAGTGGTAAAGTGCTATCACTCTATCACCTTACCACCTTATTTTTTATCACCTTATCACAGTTTTTTTAGTCCAAGTAACTCGGTGCTGTCTCACCCACCATGTTGCGGAGAGTTTCTTTCACCATACGCCATTGTTGGAACAAATCGTGTACCGGTTCATGCTCGAAGTCGTGCATCGGACTCTTGCAGAAGAAAGACAGCCAAGTCTGGATGCCGCACATGCCTGCACGCAATGCCAAGTCACTGAAAATTACCAGGTCGAGCGCGATGGGAGCAGCGAGAATGGAGTCGCGGCACAAGAAGTTAACCTTGATTTCCATCGGATAACCCATCCAGCCGAAAATATCGATGTTGTCCCATGCTTCCTTGTTGTCCTTGCGGGGAGGATAGTAGTTGATGCGTACCTTATGATATACATCACCGTACAAGTCAGGATATTTTTCCGGTTCGAAGATATTGTCGATAACAGACAGCTTGCTGACCTCTTTTGTCTTGAAGTTCTCCGGTTGGTCGAGTACCTCGCCGTCACGGTTACCCAGAATGTTCGTAGAGAACCAGCCGCTTACACCCAGCATACGGGTCTTGAACATCGGAGCAAGCACCGTCTTCATCAAAGTCTGGCCGCTCTTGAAGTCCTTACCGGAAATGGGCACGTTCATCTTCTTGGAGAATTCCCACATAGCCGGAGTGTCCACACAGAGATTAGGAGCACCCATAATGAACGGAGCGCCTTCTGCAATGGCAGCGTATGCATAGCACATGCTCGGAGAGATTACTTCAGTATTGTTTTCCTTCATCGCCTGCTCCAAAGCAGCGAGAGATTCGTGCTCCTTGGACAGCGGAATATAGATTTCGGTACTTGCAGCCCACAACACAGCAATACGTTCGCAGTTATTGGCTGCCTTGAAGTTACGGATATCCTCGCGCAACTGTTCTGTCATATCCCAACGGGTAGCAGCATTCTTTATGTGTGTACCGTTCAAACGTTTTGCGAAATTGTGGTCGAATGCAGCAGGCATCGGCTTGATGGCCTGCAATTCGTCTTTCACCAGATTCAGGTCTTTTTCTTTCAAAACCTCGGCATACATAGCAGCTTCGTAGGCGTTGTCCGGGAAAATGTCCCAACCTCCGAAAACGATATCGTTCAAATCAGCCAAAGGCACTATGTCTTTGATAAGTTTTTCTTTGCCGTCTTGCATGCGCATAGCAGCCATTTGTGTAATTGAGCCTATAGCTTTTGCCAAGCCCTTGCGAGCAGCTAATGTACCAGTAATCATGGTAGTTGCAACCGCACCACCTACTCCGACTACCAACACGCCAAGACGTCCGGTTGCCGGCTTAATGTTTTCTTTCATTGCCATTGTATTATTTAGAGTTTAAAAAATTGCTCAAATTTAGGGTATTTTACTCAATTGGGATTAGTCATTTTATCCGATTTAGTGTCCTATTAGTAAGATTTAAGTTAAAATGTCATATGCAGACTAATTCTAAGTCCGGATTTGTCGATATTTGGTAAATTTCGGTAAGTCAGACGCCATACATAATCGATACGCAATACCTTAAGAATGTTTTCAATGCCTACGCCTGCCTCTACATACGGCGTATGCCTCATGGTAGTACTGCCAACGGGAAAACGGAACAAATCCTGCTGAAAAGCCGGATTATTCTTATCACTCAAATTCCCATACAAGCCGCGACAGGAAAGCACTTCACGCCATTTCAACTTTTTCAACAAAGGAACACGGTTGAAAAGCCAGCCGTTCAAGTAATAAGTCACATCCCAAGAAGCGTACTCATCGTTCATGAATTCCATAGCATTCATCAATGAATAAGACTCAGGCTGTATAGTATATGACAAGTTCGCATTGGGAATGATGAGCAGAGGGAAAGGAACCTTATTCCAGACTTTTCCGGCCTTCAGGATAACATCCGTATAACCGAATGCCGAGAACCAGAAACGTTTTTGAAAGCCGGCTTCCGTGTAATGATAGGTATAGTCTCCCCCAAATACCCCTTTGGCAGCCATGGTATGCGTAAGCGAAAAGACCGGAGCATCCAATGACACGGGGAAGCGGTTCCATTGAGTCTGGAAGAACTTCTCGTTGGGAGCATAGCGCAACTTCAGTTCCAGCTCACTGGTTGAAATGTTTTTCACATACGTATGCTGCGCATCCTGCTTGATGAAAGGAATCAGATGGGACGATTCATCCTTACGCAGACGCGTAGTCATCTGGATGGAAAAGCCGGAATGGAACTCATTGGTATAGGTCAGCTCCGCCTTTCGCTGATAACCTATACGGTCATCCTTCTGGCGTTTCAAGGCAAGAAAAACATTGTCCTGACTGGTATAAAGATAGTGTTGTCCATATTGATTGACATCTGACAAATAACGCAATTTTAACGAATGTATGGGAAATTCATTGGCATACTCCTTCTTCTTATGAAATGAATATTCCAACTCGGCAAGTCCTTTCACACGATGGTCACGGAAACCATATGCCATATATCCTCTACCGAATAAATGTGGATTGAGCCATGCTGTCGTCATACCTCCGGCACGCAGACGCACCCCTTCCAAAGTATTTCCACTAATAGTAGTATTCATCATACCAATATAAAACAAAGGTTCTTTTTCCTTCGGAGCGGGAATATAACCCGTAAACAGCACTTTCAGAACCTTTTCCGTCCAAAAATAAACAGGGTAGCTGCGCAGTTGGGCCATCATCTTGTCCACCGAAGTTTCCTTTTCACTAACCTCTACCTGCCGGTTAGCATCCCAATATGCTTCCGAATAGGTTGAAGCCGATGCCTCTTCAATCACCTTTTCCGGCCTCCGGAAAGCCTGCAAAGCCTTGTCATCCGGTTCATACTGATAGTTTCTGTAATACACATCTCGCTTGGCATAAATGCCGTCGCTATTATCCACCAACTTAAATTCCGTAGTAATGCTTTCGTTGAGTAGCTGCCGCGTGCCGTCTTCCGCACGGTCAAAATTCTGTTCAATCTTCATGTAATCCACAAAGTTCAGATTGATTTTCCGGGGAAAGTTCATGACGGCGCGCCTTACAAAATAGGTACTGTCCAGCATAACGTACAAATGTCCCGTAAAACCGAACGACTCGGAATTGAAAGGAACAAATGTCAAATCAACACAAGGCTTTCCGGCAACGGTAAGCGTATCCATCAGATAATATTTGTAGAAAGACGGGCCAAGGGAAGAAAGCGGACTGACAAATTTATTGGTGAACAAGGTTATGTTGTTCTCATAGAGGTCTACATCGGTCATGGTGACACTGATGGCCTGCTCCATACCCTGCTGGGAAAGCATCTCGTCCACTCCTGCCTGCCTGCGGGCAGTGACCCACTGTTTCCGGCTGTGCGGAGACTTGCGGTAATAGTCTGTGGCAAGCAACTCACGGTTGGAGATGGCCAGTACCGGCTTACCGGTGACAGCAGAGGTGTCAACGTAATCCGTCAGAAACTTGAATTTACGGTAAAGCCACTTCTGCTGCTTCAAACTGTCGAAGTTATTGATGGCAAAAGTCATCTTTTCGTAGCGGTCACGTTTCCAGAAGTCGCGTTCGTCGGGCGAGTAGTCATCCCGATGTTCTATCATCTTGCGTACAAACTCCACTGCGGGATTATCCTTTTTCTTATACCGTTCACGCTTCGGCTTCACCACCACCTCATCCAGCGCATAAGTGGCAGGTGAAAGAGCGACATTGAACCTCGCAGCTCTGGCAGGATGTATCAGCCGGACATATTCATTATAGCCCACAGCCGAAACGACCAGCGTGGCCTCCGGGCGATAAGTCTTGAAGGAAAAACGACCGTTATTATCCGTCATCCCTCCCTCCGTAGTTCCTTTCAGATAAACTGACGTATAAGGCAATGGCTCCTTCGTCAACGAATCGGTGACAACGCCTTGCACCATATATTGTGCTCTCAATGGAAGAGTAACCAGCTGGATAAGCAGAAATACCCTAAAAAACAACTTCATACCTTGTTTTACCTAATTTAGACGGCAAAGGTACGGAAGAAAACTTTTCTTCAGAGTTCGGTTTTACGGAATAAATGTTCTAAAAAACTCCTTTTGCACCAAACACTTCCCGTTAAAAGCCGTTGTATAGCGAAACGACGCTCCAGAAAGCATCGGAACAACCAATATATAACCTAAACAACTTGATTATGGAATGGATTTTCAATCAACTTAGGGAACGCCCCGAACTTGCCATTTTCCTCACTATATTCCTGGGATTCTGGCTGGGAAAGCTACGCATCGGTAAGTTTACACTGGGTACTGTAACCAGCGTACTGCTTGTAGGTGTATTGGTGGGGCAACTGAACATTGCCGTGCCAGGCCCAATAAAATCAGTATTTTTCTTGCTGTTCCTTTTTGCCGTAGGCTATAAAGTAGGCCCCCAGTTTTTCCGAGGACTGAAAAAGGACGGATTGCCCCAAGTAGGCTTTGCCGTACTGATGTGTGTATCCGTCCTGCTAGTGACCTGGCTGCTGGCCCTGATGATGGGCTACAATGCCGGTGAAGCTGCCGGACTGCTGGCCGGTTCGCAGACCATCTCCGCCGTCATCGGAGTGGCAGAAGACACCATGGCCAATATGGGGCTGGACGAGGCCCAACGACAAAGTTACGTCAACATCATTCCCGTATCCTACGCCGTCACCTACATTTTCGGGACGGCAGGCTCGGCATGGGTTCTGTCATCCATCGGCCCCAAGATGCTGGGTGGACTGGAAAAGGTGAAAGCCGCCTGCAAGGAACTGGAGGCAAAGATGGGTAGTTCCCTGGCTGACGAACCGGGATTCATGCCGGCGGCACGCCCCGTCACTTTCCGTGCCTACCGGGTCGAAAATGAATGGTTCAAGAATGGAAAGCGGGTGATTGACCTGGAAGTTTACTTCCGGCAACACGACAAACGTCTTTTTGTAGAGCGTCTCCGCAAATCCGGCGTTGTAGTGGAAGTCAGCATGAACTTGCAGATAGAGCCGGGAGACGAAGTAGTGCTAAGCGGACGCCGCGAATACATCATAGGCGAAGAAAGCTGGATAGGGCCGGAAGTACAAGATGCCCAGCTCCTGGATTTTCCTGCCGAAAAGTTACCGGTTACAATCACACGCAAGACGGTTGCCGGCAAGACGGTTGCAGTTATCCGAAGGGAAAAGTTCATGCACGGTGTCAGTATCCGGAGCATCAAGCGCGCCGGAATATCCATTCCCGTGCTGGCACAAACGGTAGTAGATGCCGGCGACGTCATCGAAGTGGTAGGTACCAGGCAGGAAGTGGAAGCAGCAGCCAAACGTCTGGGGTATATAGACCGTCCTACCAACCAGACGGATATGATATTCGTAGGCCTTGGTATCCTTGTCGGAGGTTTGTTCGGAGCACTTTCCGTCCATATCGGCGGCATCCCCATCAGCTTGAGCACAAGCGGCGGCGCATTGATTGCGGGCTTGTTCTTCGGCTGGCTCCGCAGTAAGCACCCCACCTTCGGGCGCATTCCCGAACCTTCACAATGGGTGTTGAACAATGTCGGTCTGAACATGTTCATTGCGGTAGTGGGCATTTCGGCAGGTCCCAGTTTCGTGCAGGGCTTCCACGACGTAGGTATCAGCCTGTTTCTGGTGGGAGCAGCCGCCACCACCCTGCCGCTGATTATCGGCTTGCTGCTGGCAAGGTATGTTTTCAAGTTCCATCCGGCACTGGCTTTGGGCGTCTGCGCGGGGGCACGTACCACTACGGCCGCTTTAGGCGCGGTGCAGGATGCCGTTGAGAGTGAGACACCTGCTCTGGGATACACCGTGACCTATGCCGTGGGCAATACCTTATTAATAATATGGGGTGTAGTCATCGTTTTGCTAATATAAGACGATTCTGTACCAATGCTTACTAATCCGGAGCATTCAAAGAATTATTGCCGGAAATGCAAGCGACTATATACCCATTCACTAATAGCTATTCGTCCGACAGCTGTCGGACGATAATTCAACAGTTGTCGGACGATGATTCAACAACTGTCGGACGAAAAGGAAACATATATCGGACGATTAATTTCAAGCAAGGAAAGAAATAGTATACCGCATGAACAGAGATTATTCGCCGAATGACTGAAAACAATAAATAACGAACCTAAACTTGAGCTTATGGATACAAAACTTTTAGAAAAGAAAATGGAATCTATCAGTCCTTTCGAACTGAAGAACCGCCTGATAGACATGGCAGACGAGAGTCTGAAGAAAACCGCCCGTACCATGCTGAACGCAGGGCGCGGCAACCCCAACTGGATTGCAACCGCTCCACGCGAGGCCTTTTTCCTATTGGGAAGCTTCGGCTTGGAAGAGTGCCGCCGCATCATGGATTTGCCCGAGGGCATTGCAGGCATCCCCGAAAAAAAAGGCATTGCCTCTCGCTTCGAAGCCTTCCTGAAAAAGAACAATAACGTACCGGGCGCCAAATTGCTGGAACAAACCTACAACTACCTGCTGATGCAGCATGCCGCCGACCCCGACAGCCTTGTACACGAATGGGCCGAAAGCATTGTAGGCGACCAGTATCCCGTGCCCGACCGCATCCTTCATTTTACGGAAATCCTTGTGCAAGATTACCTTTCGCAAGAGATGTGCGACAACCGTCCTCCCCGGGGTGCCTATGACCTGTTTGCCACCGAAGGTGGAACAGCCGCCATGTGCTACATCTTCGACTCCCTGCAGGAAAACTTCCTGCTGAACAAAGGGGACGGCATCGTCCTCATGGTTCCTGCCTTTACCCCCTATATTGAAATCCCACAACTCAGCCGCTACCAGTTTCGAGTGACCAAAATACATGCCAACCGCATGAATAGCGAAGGGATGCACCTCTGGCAGTACAGCGACGAAGACATAGACCGCTTGAAAAGCCCTAAAATCAAGGCCCTCTTTGTCACCAATCCCAGTAATCCGCCCAGCTACACACTCAGTCCGGATACAATGGCGCGCATCGTGAGCATCGTCAGGAATGACAACCCTAATCTGATGATTATTACAGACGACGTATACGGTACATTCAGTCCGCACTTCCGTTCGTTCATGGCAGAAATTCCCTACAATACGCTTTGCGTCTATTCATTCTCCAAATACTTCGGTGCCACCGGATGGCGCAATGCGGTCATTGCCCTGCACGAATTCAACCTGTTCGACAAGCTGATAGCCAAACTGCCGAAAGAGAAACGGGAGATTCTGCACCACCGCTACTCCACCCTCACTCTGGAACCTGAAAGACTGAAGTTTATCGACCGTATGGTTGCCGACAGCCGTCAGGTGGCACTGAACCATACCGCCGGACTGTCATTACCACAACAGATGCAGATGGGCCTTTTCGCCGCCTTTGCCCTGCTGGACAAGGAAAACAAATACAAGCAAAAGATGCAGGAGATTATCCGCCGCCGATTGCATGCCCTTTGGGAGAATACCGGTTTCACGCTGACGGAAGACCCGTTGCGCGTAGGTTATTATACAGAAATCGACATGCTGGTTTGGGCAAAGAAGTTCTATGGGGACGACTTTGTAGAATATCTGAAACGTACCTACAGCCCGCTGAACGTAGTCTTCCGCCTTGCCAAAGAAACCTCTCTGGTGCTGCTGAACGGCGGTGGTTTTGACGGCCCCGAATGGAGCGTGCGCGCCTCACTCGCCAATCTGGACGAGAAAGACTATGCAACCATCGGCCAAGGCATTAAAAAGATACTGGAGGAGTATGCAAAAGAATTCTTTAAAAATGGAAAGGCGAAAGGTAAAAATTGAAAATTGAAAGGTGAAAGGTAAAACTTTCAAATTTCAATTAAATAGTATACGGAAGCGGGTCAATCCATCGTTGTAGGTACGTAAGGAGAACGTGCAACCATGACGGCTCAAAACTTCCCGGATAAACACCAGGCCAATTCCCTGCCCGTTCGGCTTGGTGGAAAAGAAGGGGCTGAAGAGTTTAGCTTCGGTCTCTTTACTTATCCCCGGACCATTGTCAACGACTTCGACAGAAGCGGGGGCAGTGGTCCTTACTATTATCTCACCTTGCTGTCCGTTTTCTCCGGCATCCCCCTCTATACTTTCGGCAGCATTCTTGATGATATTCACAAGCACCTGCTCAAAAAGAGAAGCATCCATACGCACCATTCCCACCTCCGGGTCGCATTCCAGACGTAGCTCTATATTGCGGTCATTGCACATTCCTTCCATGAAACGCTTGCACATGGACACCAACTCATTCAGTTGGACGGGTGCCAGGGTAGGTTCGGGTATCTTTACCACATCTGCAAAACGGGTAATGAAACGGCTCATCGAGAAACAACGCTCCGTACAGACGCGCATCACGTCGCAGATGTCCTCCATATCATCTTCTGTAGAAAGTGCCTGCTCCACTGTATCGAGTGTGGAAGTGATGCCCGCAGTGGTATTGTTCACTTCGTGAGCTATCATGCGGATAACCTTTTCATAGGCACGCTTCTCGGCACGCATCACTTCTTCTGTCATACGCTCTATCAAGAAAAAAGGATGTTTGAACCCTCTGTCAATAAAAGAAGAATGGGTGCATTTATAAATATTCGCATCATTGAGACGGACCACTGCCGTCTCGTCTTTGGGAATGGACGAAAGTTCGGCAGCCAACGGAGAGTCCATCTGGTCCAGCCGCTTTGCCATCGCCTCCTCCATACGGACACCGAGCATCTTTACCGCCATCGGATTCAGTTGAGACACTTCATCGTCCATTGTCAGGATAACAACCCCCATTGGAGATGCCTGAATCAACAAATCCAAGAAGTGATTCTGCTCGCGCATGCGCAACCGTTCATTCTTGAGCTGCTCCATCATTCGGTTAAAGATATTCACAATGCGGTCTGCTTCGTACTGCCCTACCCGGCTGAGACGACTACTGAAATCCTGCTCGCGCAGCAACTCCATACCGCTGCCTATGGTGTTCATCGGCTTCACTATCTTATTATAGAATACTATCAGATAGATAAGGATAAACCCGATGAGCCCCTCCAATACGTACAGATACAAAAGCGGCTTCCCACTCAGCAAATATACCAACATTCCACCCAGACCGAGCAGAAAAAGGACAAGTATGAAGAAAAAGAATTTTATGCGCACGGGACTTGAATATTATATTTTTCCAAACGTCTGTAAAGCGCAGCGCGGCTGATGCCTAATGACACTGCCACCTGACTGAGATTCCCTTTATGCTGTTCCAACGCCTGCAAGATAGTCTGCCGCTCTATTTCATCCAAGGTCATACCTGCAAAAGAAGTACCTTCGGCAGCTTTGGCCGGTTCGTCGTGACGCAGATATTGGGCATCGAAATCCGCGGCATCCAGCACCGGCTTGCCGCTGACCAGAATGGTACGCTCCACCAGATTCTTCAACTCACGAATGTTGCCCGGATAAGGCAGGCGGGAAAGGAAATTCAGAGCGTCGGCCGAGAAATCCGTACGCGGCAAGCCGTTCACCTCTGCCTGACGGTCGGCAAAGTGACGTGCCAGCAAAGGAATATCTTCACGGCGCTCCCGCAAGGAGGGCAGTTTTACGGTAATCAGGTTGATACGGTAAAAAAGGTCTTCACGGAAAGTACGTTCGGACACCATCTTGCGGAGGTCTGCATTAGTGGCGGACACAACGCGCACATCGACTTTGCGGGGACGGCTATCGCCCAGCACTTCGAATGTCTGGTCTTGAAGCACGCGCAGCAGTTTCACCTGGCAGGAAGGGTCGAGGTCACCAATCTCGTCGAGGAAGATAGTACCTTTATTTGCCATTTCAAAACGCCCTATACGGTCGGCGCTGGCATCGGTAAACGCCCCTTTCTTATGGCCGAACATCTCGCTCTCGAACAAGCTCTGCGAGATGCCGCCGAGATTCACCTTGACAAAAGGCTGCTTCACACGTTGGCTGTTGATATGGATGGCTTCGGCAATCAGCTCCTTGCCCGTTCCGCTTTCGCCCGTAATCAGCACCGAAGCATTGGTACGGGCTATGCGGGCCACTGTGTTCAACACTTCCATCAACCCTTTGGACTTACCTATAATATGGCTGCGATTCAATGCGGTAGTCTGTTCTTCCGGCACCTCTTTCGGGGCGGCCGTAAGCTCAAGGGCCGTCTCGATGCGCTGCAAAAGAGCAGCATTGTTCCAAGGCTTGGTTATGAAATCGAATGCGCCGGCCTGCATACCCTGCACGGCAAGCTGGATACTTCCCCATGCCGTCATCAAAATAACGGGCACATCGGGACGGAACACCTTTACCTGCTTCAATAAGGTAAGTCCCTCTTCTCCGGTAGTGGAAAGAGTGAAGTTCATATCCATCAAAATCAAGGCGGGAGCTTCGGCCCTCACTATGTCCATAGCTTCGCGAGGGCCCGGAGCCGTTTTCACCTCATATCCGGCACGCTTCAGCATAAAGCTGAGGGAAGAGCGCACAGCACTATCGTCGTCTATTATCAGTATCATAAAAATTGTAGTTTGTTTCCCGCAAAAATAAGTAAAAAAGCAGAGTTATGAATGATAAGTTATAAGTTATTTACCTATAATATCGCATATACGGTACTTTTACCGGCAAATAACTCATAACTTATCACTTGCAACCCGTCGACTTATCCTCTTACCACCTCTTCAAAATCAGCTTCCAATTCCGTATCGCGTTCAAAATCCCAAAGGGTCAAGCTGCGGAGCTGATAGAAGTAATACCAATAGTAGTACAGCTCTGAAATATGCTTTTGACGGGCTTCGTCTTTAGAGTTCTGTGCATCGTTCAGGTCCAGGGTGCTGATTTTACCTATCATAAAGGTCTCTACACTAGTCTTGTAACGCTTCTCAGCAATGACATCCGCCTCTTTGGCTATGTCCAGCTGTTGCGCCTGGTTGTTGAAGTTAGCCACCAGCAAAAAGATGTCCTGGTTAAAGTCCATCTGTTCCTGACGGATTCTGGACAAGACCACTTCACGGTTGCTCTTTGCCACTCTTACCTTGCCGCGGCGCTTGCCCCAGTCAAGGATAGGAATCTTGACGCCTACCTGCACAATCTGATTATCAAGCAAGTCCCGGTAGGCTGAAGAGAATTCATGGTTCTGCCCCGTATAGCCCACACTGGCAAAGAGGTCGATGCTGCGCAAGTTTCCGCGTGCCGTTGCCACTTCATAATCAGCTTCGAGCTGGCGGCGGCGAATGTTCTGTGCAAAGGAGTTGCGTTCCAGTGCCTTGTTCAGCACACGGTCATACTCCATCTTTATATCGGGAACAGTGGCGGGCAACACCGGATTCAGGCTTTCCTGCTCGGACACCCCGAGGAAAGAACGGAGCTGGAACATTTTTGCATTTAGGTTGCTCTCTGCCTCAGTCACGTCGGCCTTGCCCTGCAATGAATTCAGTTTAAGCTGCAACAAATCATTCTCGGATATCTGTCCCATTTTACGTTTGGCTATGGCCACTTCATAAAGGCGGTCGGCATTCGTCTTGTTCTGCATGGCGGTAGCGAGCGATTCTTTGGCCAGCAGCAACTCAAAGAAATAAGTGATGGTTTTCATCGTCACCTCTTCCGTAGCTGAAATGAACTCGGCCTTTGCCTCGGCATAGCGTACGGGCTCTATACGGCGGTTCCACTTCAAGGTATTCACTCCGAAGACCGGTTGCGTCAACTCCAGACTCACGGGGACTGACATGAACTGCTTCGCTCCTCCGGAACCCAGTTGTTTGAGATAATCCAGCGAAGAAGTCAGTGACAGCTTACCCCCCGTAAACCAAATGTTCTGGTCTACCGAAAGCTGTCCGGACAGCCCCAGTGTATTGTTGCGAACAAAGCTATAGGAGCCGTCGGAATTCTGGTAGGTACTGTAGGACTTGTTATAGTTGGGTAGTGTACCGGTGAAATTCACTTCCGGCAACAAGTCCGCACGGAATGTACGGTATTCCCAATACGCGGTTTTCAATTCATTCAATGCCACAGCAGCATCCACAGACTGCGTACGGGCCAGTACAATGGCCTCCGACAGCGTAATATTGCGTTCATGTCCCAAAGTATCATTCTGCGCCATGGTTGCCAACGGCATCAAAAAACAAACTGCAAGTAAAATATTCTTTTTCATGTTCAATCTTTAAAATTGTCGCAAACAGAAAAGCAAAGAGTGTGCCAAGTGGCCGGAAAGGTTTCATAGAGGGGTAAGTGTTCATTTTCGGACAGTGGGGATGTCCGTTAGCGGACGATATCAGGAAAACAACCGGTCTCTATCTAAAGTCTGAAAAAATCCTTCTAAAGTTCAATTATCCATGAATTAATTGATGAAAAATTTCTTTATTAAGGAAGAATTCTCTTTCTTTGTGCTGCTTTATACCTTTATTAAAAGGATACAATACTAACATTAATTTATATAGTTATGAAGATTTCACACATTGAGCATCTGGGCATTGCCGTTAAGAGCATTGAAGAAGCCCTTCCGTACTACGAAAACGTTTTAGGTTTGAAATGCTACAACATCGAAACCGTGGAAGATCAGAAAGTTAGAACCGCTTTCCTGAAAGTGGGCGATGTAAAGATCGAATTGTTGGAACCTACTTCTCCCGAAAGCACAATTGCCAAATTCATTGAGAAGAACAACGGCAACGGCGGCATGCATCATCTGGCATTTGCCGTTGAAGACGGAGTGGCCGGTGCGCTTGCAGAAGTCGAAGAAAAAGGTATCCGCCTTATAGACAAAGCTCCCCGCAAAGGTGCAGAAGGTCTGAACATTGCATTCCTGCATCCGAAGTCAACTCTCGGTGTCCTGACCGAGCTTTGCGAGAAACCGGAATAAGCAAGACTGTAAAATCATCAAATCATAAATTGTATAAACACTTAAAGAATATAAATTCATGAGTAATCAACTTGAAAAGATTAAAGAGCTTATAGACCGCCGCGCTGCAGCACGTCTCGGTGGTGGTGAAAAAGCGATTGCAAAGCAACACGAGAAGGGTAAATATACAGCTCGTGAGCGTATAGCCATGCTTCTTGACGAAGGCAGTTTCGAAGAAATGGACATGTTCGTAGAACATAGATGTACGAACTTCGGCATGGAAAAGAAACACTACCCCGGTGACGGTGTAGTAACCGGTTGCGGTACAATCGAAGGCCGTCTGGTTTATATCTTCGCACAGGACTTCACAGTTTCTGCCGGTTCACTGTCCGAAACCATGTCTCTGAAAATCTGTAAGATTATGGACCAAGCCATGAAAATGGGTGCTCCGTGTATCGGTATCAACGACTCGGGCGGTGCACGTATTCAGGAAGGTATCAATGCCTTGGCTGGCTACGCTGAAATCTTCCAACGTAACATCCTTGCTTCCGGTGTCATCCCGCAGATTTCCGGTATTTTCGGTCCTTGTGCCGGTGGTGCCGTTTACTCTCCTGCATTGACTGACTTTACGCTGATGATGGAAGGTACATCCTACATGTTCCTTACCGGTCCGAAGGTAGTAAAGACTGTAACCGGAGAAGACGTAAGCCAGGAAAACCTGGGTGGCGCGAGCGTTCACTCCACCAAATCAGGTGTTACTCATTTTACTGCACAGACAGAAGAAGAAGGTTTGGCCCTTATCCGCAAACTGTTGAGCTACATTCCCCAGAACAATCTGGAAGAAGCTCCCTATGTAGACTGTACAGACCCTATTGACCGTCTGGAAGATTCCCTGAACGATATCATTCCTGATAACCCGAACAAACCGTACGATATGTACGAGGTAATTGGCGCTATCATAGATAATGGTGAGTTCCTCGAAATCCAAAAAGATTATTCAAAGAATATCATTATTGGTTTCGCACGTTTCAACGGACAGTCCGTAGGTATTGTTGCCAACCAGCCGAAGTATCTGGCAGGTGTGCTCGACAGCAACGCATCCCGCAAGGGCGCACGCTTCGTCCGTTTCTGCGACGCCTTCAATATTCCTATCGTATCATTGGTAGACGTACCGGGATTCCTTCCGGGAACCGGCCAGGAGTACAACGGCGTCATCCTGCACGGTGCCAAACTGCTGTATGCATACGGTGAAGCTACTGTACCCAAGGTTACCATCACACTGCGTAAATCCTACGGTGGTTCGCACATCGTGATGAGCTGTAAGCAGCTGCGTGGCGACATGAATTATGCTTGGCCTACTGCTGAAATCGCTGTAATGGGTGGTGCAGGTGCTGTAGAAGTATTATATGCCCGCGAAGCCAAAGAGCAGGAAAATCCGGCTCAATTCCTGGCTGAAAAAGAGGCTGAATACACCAAGTTGTTTGCCAATCCTTATAATGCAGCTAAATATGGCTACATTGATGATGTTATCGAACCGCGTAACACACGTTTCCGCATCATTCGTGCCCTGCAACAGTTGCAAACCAAGAAATTGACTAACCCGGCTAAGAAGCATGGTAATATTCCCTTGTAATCAAGCTTTTCACACTAAAACAAGAACGATTATGAATAAAACAAAAATCGGAATATTCCTTTCATTGATGCTGGTGTTAGGCTTTTGCTCTTCTTGCAAAGAACAGAAATCGAACAACAAACTGCTGCTGAATGAAGTGCTGGTCAACAACGAAAGCAACTATCAGGATGACTACGGTGTGCACAGCGCATGGATTGAAATATTCAACAGATCATACGGCAGCGCCGACCTTGCAGGTTGCTATCTGAAATTCAGCAGCCAGCCGGGTGATACTGCCAGTTATTTCATTCCCAAAGGTGACGTTCTGACACTCATAAAACCACGTCAGCATGCACTTTTCTGGGCTGATGGAGAACCAAGACGCGGTACATTTCATACGAACTTCAAACTGGATGCCACAAATGCCAACTGGATTGGGTTGTATGATTCCGGCAAGAAATTGCTTGATCAAGTCATAGTGCCTGCCGGTACTTTAAAAGCCAACCAATCCTATGCCCGTGTCAGTGATGCAGCCGACCAATGGGAAGTAAAGGGTGGAAGCGAAGATAAATATGTCACTCCGAGTACCAACAACAAGACTATCGACAGCAATGCCAAAATGGAAAAATTCGAAGAGCATGACAGCGTAGGTATCGGTATGGCTATTTCTGCCATGAGCGTTGTATTCTGCGGGCTGATATTACTCTACATCTCCTTCAAGATTATAGGTAAAATATCAGTTAACCTCAGCAAACGCAATGCTATGAAAGCTAAAGGTATTACTGATAAACAAGAAGCAAAAGAGAAACAACTGGGGCAGGCTCCGGGAGAAGTTTTTGCTGCCATTTCAATGGCCATGCACGAATTCCAAAGCGATGTACACGATGTGGAAGACACGATACTTACCATTACCCGTGTAAAACGCAGTTACTCACCGTGGAGTTCAAAGATTTATACGTTGCGTGAGACTCCTCACAAAAAGTAAGTCACCCATAATAAAATAAAACGATGAAAGAATATAAATATAAAATTAACGGTAACGTATATAAAGTTGCCATTGGAGATATTGAAGACAACATCGCTCACGTAGAAGTGAACGGTACTCCCTACAAAGTTGAAATGGAAAAAGCACCGAAGGTAGTCGTTAAACCGGTAGCACGTCCGGCAGCCACATCCGCTCCTGCTGCTCCTGCTACTCCGGTAGTAAAACCGGCCGCTGCTTCTACCGGCAAGTCAGGTGTAAAATCTCCGCTTCCCGGTGTAATCCTCGATATCAAAGTAAATGTCGGCGATACAGTAAAGAAGGGACAAGTTATCATCATTCTGGAAGCCATGAAGATGGAAAACAATATCAATGCTGATAAAGACGGTAAGATTACAGCCATCAATGTAAACAAAGGGGACTCTGTTCTCGAAGGTACTGACCTCGTAATTATTGAATAATATGGGAGAATTTATCACATTTTTAGGAAACAACCTTGCCGACTTCTGGACTTATACAGGTTTTGCCAATGCAACGGTAGGACATGTGGTAATGCTTCTGGTAGGTTTGTTTTTCATATACTTGGCTGTAGCCAAGGAATTTGAGCCGATGCTATTAATTCCTATCGGTTTCGGTATGCTGATTGGTAATATACCTTTCAATATGGAAGCCGGATTGAAAGTCGGTATCTATGAAGAAGGTTCCGTACTTAATATTCTGTACCAGGGAGTAACCTCCGGTTGGTACCCGCCACTCATATTCCTGGGTATCGGTGCCATGACGGATTTCTCCGCTTTGATATCGAACCCCAAATTAATGTTGGTTGGTGCAGCAGCCCAATTCGGTATATTCGGTGCTTATATGATTGCCCTTGCCATAGGATTTGACCCGATGCAGGCTGGTGCAATCGGTATCATTGGTGGTGCCGATGGTCCGACTGCCATCTTCCTCTCTTCCAAACTGGCTCCTAACTTAATGGGTGCCATTGCGGTATCAGCCTATTCATATATGGCATTAGTACCGGTGATACAGCCGCCTATTATGCGTTGGCTGACCAGTAAAAATGAACGTCTTATCCGTATGAAACCTCCCCGTGTGGTTTCACATACGGAAAAAGTAATGTTCCCGATTATCGGTTTGTTACTGACCACATTCCTTGTACCATCCGGTCTGCCTTTGCTGGGTATGCTGTTCTTCGGTAATTTACTGAAAGAAAGTGGAGTTACACGTCGTCTGGCAAACACAGCCAGTGGTCCGCTGATTGATACCATTACTATTCTGCTTGGTTTGACAGTAGGTGCTTCTACGCAAGCATCCGAGTTCTTAACCCTTGATTCAATCAAGATATTCGGTCTGGGCGCCTTATCATTTGTCATTGCCACAGCATCCGGTGTCATCTTCGTGAAGATTTTCAACCTCTTCCTGAAGAAAGGCAACAAGATTAATCCGTTGATCGGTAATGCCGGTGTATCTGCCGTACCCGACTCTGCACGTATCTCCCAAGTAGTAGGTCTGGAATACGATCCTACCAACTATCTGCTGATGCATGCCATGGGCCCGAACGTTGCCGGTGTAATCGGTTCCGCTGTAGCAGCAGGTATCCTGCTGGGATTCTTAATGTAATACATTTATTCATTCCGTTATCCGGATTGAATTCCGAACTATTTTAAAGCCCCTCCATCATTTTTGGAGGGGCTTTTTCGTTAATCTATCTAAAACAGATTACGATTATTTCGTAAATACATTCTTTTTAGTAACTTGCAGTCAGTTTAACCTCATATAAATGATATACTGTATGCGAAAGCTTTTTATCTCCTTATGTTTCAGTGCATGCTGTTCGCTTCTGGCGGCACAGACCACAAATCCCATTCAAGAGGCGATGGCCAACTACGATTATGAAACAGCCTTGATGTTGATCGATCAAGAAACCCCGACCGTCCCCCTGCTCTACCAAAAAGGGAAAGTGCTGAAAGGACTGGGCAATAACCTTGAAGCTCTGAGCGTATTTCAAGAAGTCGTAGCTCAGGATTCTCTCAATCCCCGGGCATACATTGAAGCTGCCGAATGCTGCAAATCACTAGCCAAATATAGCGAGGCACTGGATTACTACCAGAATGCGCTCCACATAAATCCGGACAATAAATACGCACGCATCCAGTATATCAGTCTGCTGATGAACATGAAGAGATACCGTGAGTCTCTAAAGGAAAGTAACCTGCTGGCAGAAAGGGACAGTTCCGCCTATGTACTACACCTTAGAGCCGAAAGTATGGGGCAAGTCTATGACAACACAGAAATCATGCATGTGATAGATGCCTATCTGGACATACAGAAAAGATATCCCAATGATTACCTGTCTGCTGCCAAACTCGGCAACATCTATGTAGCAGGCCACCAGTATGAAGACGCCATAAGCATAACGGAGAAATACCGTTCCATAGACTCCACCAACGTCCTTGTGAACCGCATCAATGCCCAAGCCTATTGCCTGAACAAAGATTACCCCAAAGCAATAGAAAGATATGAACAACTGTTACAGGAAAAAGACAGTTCTTTCCAAACCTGCTTCTACGCCGGAATCAGTTATTATGCCCTCGAAGACTTCTACCCAGCACACGACCTGCTGGAAAGGGCTCTTAAAGATGACAATACCAACATCAACGTTCTCTATTATCTGGGACGCGCCTGCTCCAAGACATCATGGAAAGAGGATGGAGTGACTTATCTGGAAACTGCCGTAAGCCTCGCCATGCCCAGCGACAGTGTCATGTCCCGCCTATATGTGGGGCTTGCGGACTGCTACAAGATGGCATTTCAATACACCGACCAGGCGAATACCCTTCTGACACAATACGAAAAATACGACCGGCAGAAACACAAACTGCTCTACGACGCAGCCTTTATCTATTATTACTATCTGAAAGATGCGTCCAAAGCAGAGAGATACCTAACGGCCTACCTGAAAACCCGTCCGAAAAACAGCAAGGACAAAGTGCAGGAAGTAGATGCGGACGGAGTTCCCATCATCGGAGAAGACAACCGATACAATGCCGCCGAAAACTGGCTGAAGGACATCAGAGAAAAGCGCAAGAAAGAGGACTTCTTCAAGGGAAAGGTTGATACCGCCAGCGTAACCCCCATCAAATAGCCCCAATGAAAACGTTTGCATAATATAATAAAGTACAGTAACGGAGAAAGATTAACTTTCTCCGTTATTTGTTTTAAATTAGCGCAAAAATTAACCGTAAAGTTACTATCATGAAAAAAGTATTCTTAATCTTGGGAACACTCTTACTCTCCCTCAGTACGTATGCAGCTATGAATGTGAACAAAATCGACCCTCCGTTTTGGTACACCGGCATGCAGAACCCGGAACTCCAGCTGATGGTCTATGGCGAAGGCATCGGCAACGCGGCAGTATCCGTCAATTATCCTGGCGTCTCATTGAGCAGCACCGTCAAGCTGGAAAGCAACAACTACCTCCTGGTCTATCTGAAACTGGACAAGGATGTAAAACCCGGCAAATTCAACCTCACCTTCACTGAAGGAAAAAAGAAACTCGTAAAGGAATATGAACTGAAGGCACGCAACAAGAAAGGTTGCGAACATAAAGGTTTCGACGCCTCCGACGCACTGTACCTGCTGATGCCCGACCGCTTTGCCAATGGCAACCCAGACAATGACCAGATTGCGAGCATGGCCGAGTACAAGGTAGACCGCAATGACCCCAATGCACGCCACGGCGGTGACCTTGCCGGCATAGAACAACACCTGGACTACTTCTCCGACCTCGGCGTCACAGCCCTCTGGTTTACTCCGGTACTGGAAAACAACATGACCGGCGGTTCCTATCACGGCTATGCCACCACAGACTACTACAAGGTGGACCCGCGCTTCGGTACCAACGAAGAATACAAGCAACTGATTGAAAAAGCCCATGCACGCGGCATCAAAATCGTAATGGACATGATTTTCAACCACTGCGGCGTAGAGCATGTATGGATTAAGGACATGCCCTCCAAAGACTGGTTCAACAACCCCGACCACGAAAACAACTTCGTGCAGACCTCCTTCAAACTGACCCCGCACGTAGACCCTTATACTTCCCAGTACGATGCCGACCAGATGAACGACGGCTGGTTCGTACCTTCCATGCCCGACCTCAACCAGAAGAACCCTCACGTTTACCGCTACCTGGTACAGAACAGTTTCTGGTGGATTGAATTCGCCAACATCGACGGCATCCGCATGGACACTTACCCGTATGCCGACTATGATGCCATGAGCAACTGGATGAAAGAGCTAAACGAAGAATATCCCAACTACAACACCGTGGGCGAGACCTGGGTTACCGAACCCGCCTACACCGCTTGGTGGCAGAAGGATTCCAAGCTATCAGCCCCCAAGAACAGTAACCTCAAGACCGTTATGGACTTCAGCTTCTTCGACAAGATAAACACCGCCAAGAATGAACAGACCGAAACTTGGTTCAAGGGACTGGACCGCATATACAATAACTTCGTATACGACTTTCTCTACCCCAACCCCGCTTCCGTACTGGCATTCATCGAAAACCACGACACCGACCGCTTCCTGGGCGAAGGCAACAACCTTCCAATGCTGAAGCAAGCCTCTACCCTGCTGCTTACCACCCGCCGCATTCCGCAACTCTACTACGGAACGGAAGTTATGATGAATGGCGTGAAGAGCAAGAGCGACGGCTATGTCCGCAAGGACTTCCCCGGTGGATGGACCGGTGACGCAACAAACGCACTGACCCCAGCCGGACGTACCAAAATACAGAACGAGTGCTACGACTTCTACAAGACCATCCTGAACTGGCGCAAAGGAAACGATGTGATTGCCAAAGGCAGCATGGTGCAGTTCATGGTACAGAATGGTGTTTATGCCTACGCACGCCAGTACGAGGGCAAGACGATATTCGTGATGCTGAACGGTACAGATGCAGAGACCACCGTTCCTTTGAAATTCTACAAGGAAATCCTGAAAAACAGCAAGCAGGGAAAAGATATTCTTAGCGGCAAGGCCATCACCTTCGGTGAAGAGCTGAAGATGGGCCCCAGAGAATCATTAGTGATAGAATTATAACGCGTACTCCACACAGAGAGCTCATTCTTGCAAATCTCCCTTGCAGATAGCTGGCAGACACTTCTCCTGCCAGCCATCTGCAAGGGATTTTTAGTATGGAACAGGTGTCACGGGGATATGCTTTTCACCGGTCTCAAATATAGCTAATCTGTTAGTTCATAACGGTGAACACTTTGTTCCAGTATAGAGAAACAAAGTGTTCGGATATGTAGAAACAAAGTGTTCTTACGTATTGGAACAAAGTGTTTTTGCATATTGGAACAAAGTGTTCTCTTTATTGAAACAAACTGTTCAGTTAAGGGAAACAGACTGTTTTGTTAAAGGAAACAGACTGTTGTACACATTGAAACATCCGCTTCTGAAATAAGCGGCGAACTTAACCATCCCACAACACCGGCCTATATACAACAAGTCAGCCCTTGCAACATCAATATTGCAAGGGCTGACGCTATATTCGGATTATCTTTCGATTAGTCCAGTTGAGCCAATTTGTTCTCTGAACCAAGCACGTTGATGATTTTATGCTTGTACAGTTTTTCCATATTGTCACGAGCCGGACCCAGATACTTACGCGGGTCGAATTCTGCCGGTTTTTCAGCAAATGTCTTGCGGATAGCAGCTGTCATAGCCAGACGTGAGTCAGAGTCGATGTTGATTTTGCAAACAGCAGACTTGGCAGCCTTACGCAACTGTTCTTCGGGAATACCGATAGCAGCTTCCAATTTGCCACCATACTTGTTGATAGTATCAACTTCTTCCTGAGGAACTGAAGAAGAACCGTGAAGAACGATGGGGAATCCCGGAAGTTTCTCCATTACAGCATCCAGAACGGCAAATTCCAAAGGAGGAGGAACCAGACGACCGGTAGCAGGGTCAACGTGGCATTGTTCGGGTTTGAACTTGTATGCACCGTGAGAAGTACCGATTGAGATAGCCAGTGAATCGCAACCTGTACGGGTAGCGAAGTCAATAACTTCTTCAGGATTAGTATATGTATGGTGTTCTGCAGAAACTTCATCTTCTACACCGGCCAATACACCGAGTTCGCCTTCTACAGTTACGTCGAACTGATGAGCATAATCAACTACCTTCTTAGTCAGTGCAACGTTTTCTTCGTACGGAAGGTGTGAACCGTCAATCATTACTGAAGAGAAACCAGAGTCGATACAGCTCTTGCAAGTTTCGAATGTATCTCCGTGGTCGAGGTGAAGAACAATTTCAGGATGTTTGCAACCCAATTCCTTAGCGTACTCAACAGCACCCTGAGCCATGTAACGCAACAGAGTAGCGTTGGCATACTGACGGGCACCCTTAGATACCTGAAGAATAACCGGAGACTTTGTTTCAACTGCAGCCTTGATGATAGCCTGCATCTGTTCCATATTGTTGAAGTTGAATGCCGGAATAGCATATCCACCTTTGATAGCCTTAGCAAACATCTCTCTTGTGTTTACCAGTCCTAAATCTTTGTAATTAACCATTTTGTTTAAATTTTATTGTTAGTGAATTAAAATTCTACGCAAAAGTAATCATTATCCTTTAAAGTAAAGAACTTGAGAGGAATAAAATATCCGGCTCATCCTACCAAATCCATTCTATTTTAAAGCTATTGGCTTCATTTAACAGATTATTGTAATCTCTATATTACAAACTCTTTGCATTTATCTCTGCCAGCCATACTTTTGCCATCTATACTTCTATCAACAAAAAAGCCGGAGAACATGTTTGCTCTCCGGCATCTGTTTACACATTATTATGTAATACTAATTTTTCAGATAGATGATGGTCGGCAAATGGTCACTGTAACCGTTCAGCCAAGTCCTGCCTCCATGCGTACGCAAGGGGGAACCTTTGTATTTGCCATCCTGCTGAATCAGATAATCGCGGATGAAAACTTCATTGTGATCATAGCGCAACCCTTTCTTAGCCTTCAGCAACGGTTTCGAAATGACAATCTGGTCAAACAAGTTCCACTTGCCCCGATAGAGCAATGTCCCCACTCCCTTGTCTTCCAGTGTCTCCCACCAGGGATTGTAGAATTCGCCTTTCTTCACCTGCTTCGGATATTTGCGTGCACCCAGCACCTTCATGCTTTCATCCATCGGGTCGTCATTCATATCCCCCATCACGATGAGTTTCAGCTTCTTGTCGCTACGCATCAGAGAGTCCTTCAAGGCCTTTACCTGCCTGGCTGCATGCACACGCACCGGTGACTTTGCCCCACGGGAGGGCCAGTGGTTCACTATCACGCAGACACGCTCTCCCGCCAGTTGCCCGTCCACAATCAGGAAGCCGCGCGTCAAGTGCAGCGTATCCCCCTCAAAAGGAGTAGAAAGCACCAACTTTGAGTGGGTAACGCTAAACTGCTTCGGGTCGTACAGCAAGGCACAGTCTATACCCCGTCTGTCCGGTCCTTCATAATGCACGAACTCATAATTGGAAATGGCCGGCTGCTTCACGAGGTCTTCCAGCACCCGGCTGTTCTCCGCCTCTGCCACACCGATGAATGCCGGACCTTCCGGCACTAAATCACGCGAAAGGGAACCCAACACTTTGGAAAGGTTCTGCAGCTTGGACTCATACTTCTTTGCCGTCCATTGGTAACTGCCGTCGGGCAGGAACTCATAGTCATTCTTACCTGCATCATGAATCGTATCAAACAAGTTCTCAAGATTGTAGAACGCAACACTATACAGTTTCCGTTCCGCATTTTGTGCCCCCAGCGTTGCCACGCACAGCCAGAAAGAGCATAAGACAAGTAGTTTCCTCATAAATTCACAAGATTAAGTCCTGCAAAAATCAGAAATAAAATGCGATAAACCTACTAAATAAAAATAAATCTGAATTTATTTTGTAGAGTCTCCAACTTGCACTATCTTTGCGCTCTGAAAAGAAGACCATTACACTATTTATTACCAAAATAGTAACAGAATATAAATTTTTAAAAGAAAATATCAAAATGAAAAAAGGTATTCATCCTGAAAATTACCGTCCGGTAGTATTTAAAGATATGTCAAATGGTGATGTATTCTTGTCTCGTTCCACTTGCAACACGAAAGAGACTATCGAATTCGAAGGTGAAACTTATCCGCTGGTAAAGCTGGAAATCTCCAGCACTTCTCACCCGTTCTACACAGGTAAGTCTAAGCTGGTTGACACTGCCGGTCGTGTTGATAAGTTCATGAGCCGTTACGGTAACCGTAAGAAATAATCAGTTTCAAGCAAACTGAAAAAAGGGAGTCTTTCACTGAAAGGTTCCCTTTTTTGTTTCCGCCTCCCACTGCAGGACCGATAAATAGGGAATCTCCTATCACAGAATAGGGAAAAAAACGAGAAAGGAGAAAAACACTTCCCTATTTTTGTATCATCAAAACCGAAAACATATACTAATCATGAAACGACTCGCCACCCTATTCATCCTGACAATCCTTGTCGCAACGGCAGGATTTGCCAAGCCCAAAAAGTACAAAGATTTAAGCGGAAACATCGCTGTCAAAGGAGAATTGACAAAAGAGTACCGGCAATCTCCCGCCGGTACACCGGTCATTATCCGCCGGGTTGTCAAAATGAAGAATCCCGGTGAAAGCAGCAACAACATTTGCTATGCTGTCGAAATGAACGGCATACAAGAGACCATTCCTTTGAATGAGATGGGGCACATTGCCATATCCGCTCCGCAAACCGACCGGGAATTCTGGCAGCAGATATACTTGAAAAACCATCTTTACGAATATTTCAGCGACCGCGGCTACAAGCACAAACTGCGCCAGGAAATCGACGAAGAGTGCCTGGAGTATCTCGACAAACTGAATGAGATAGCCTATCAGGAAGATTACATCGTTTCGTACGTGCAGGGAGTGTTCTCCAAGTTGAATGCCACCACCATTGACAGCAATCGTGGAGAAAGCCTGAACATACGTATCATCCAGTCGCCCGAACCAGATGCCTTCATGCTTCCCAACGGCTCCATGGTTATCAGTACGGGCCTCCTCTGCACTCTTGATTCCGAAGACGAACTGGCCGCCGTCATCGCATGTGAGCTGGGACATTTCGTCCTCGACCATCAGGTAAACAACATTTACCGTGCCGAGCGGCGTGCCAAGCGTGCAGCTTTTTGGGCAGATGTCTTTGCCACTACCGCCAGTGCAGCCCTCGATGTGGCCTACTGGGACGATAATGAAGATGCTTATGCCGTCAGTCTGGTGGCAGATATCGGAGCCATCGCTTCCCTTTTGAGCATTCCGGCAACGGACCGGTTGGGGATGAAATACAAAACTTCCCAGGAAATCTCTTCAGACCGCCTTGCGCGCCAACTTCTGGCATTCAAGGGATATAATCCCGACGGAATCGCATCGGCCCTCGGTAAAATTATAGGGTATTACAACCTGCACCAACGCAACAAGGACATTCCTCGCTACGGCAGCATCGGCAACCTGCAAAAGCGTATAGAAAAGGCCGGTGAATCCCATAGCCTGAGTGCCCGCCCCTACCTACGGACCACCAGCGATGTCGTTTCTTTCAACGCAAGTATGAACTACGCCAACAAGCGCTATAAGGAAACTGCCCGGCTGATACGCAAGAACATTGACAACAGACTAGCCACAGACAATGACTACATCATCCTGGTAAAAGCGGAAATGGCACTGTCTAATACGGAAGAAGTGAACAACCGCTGCCTCGCCATGCTTGATAAAGCCCAGGAGATGGCAGGAACAAGCCCCAATCTGGACATATATAAACAAAAAATACTATTATTGATGCGCATGAACAAACAAGCCCAAGCCGCCGATATACTGAAAGAATATATCACCTTGCTTTCGGCCTACGAAGGCCAGGGCATAGAAGGAACCGAAAAGGAATGGACCAATAAAGAGATAGGTTGGGCAAACCAAATGCTGGACAGGATAAGCAGAATATAGAGAAAGGAATAACTAAGAATGAAGAATTTGACTGCGCGATGATGCCGCATGACAAATTCTTCATTCTTCTTATTTTAGTTATTCATTCAAATTACTGTTTGCGGAACGGCGGCTTCACAACCACAGCTTTCAGCTTACGTCCCCGCATGTCAATGCAGATTTCCGTACCGACTTTGCTGTACTCGGGTCTGATATACCCCATTCCGATACCAATCTTGCGGGTAGGCGACATAGTTCCGGAGGTAACCACACCGATGGCAGTACCGTCTGTACTATACAGCTCGTAACCATGACGGGGGATACCGCGGTCTATCATTTCAAATCCCACCAACTTACGGGTAGTGCCTTCCGCTTTCTGTTTTTCCAGCATCGGGCGATTGGTGAAGTTCTTTCCCTCCACAAACTTGGTAATCCATCCTAAACCCGCTTCAATGGGCGAAGTGGTGTCATCCAAATCATTGCCATACAAACAGAAGCCCATTTCCAGACGAAGCGTATCGCGCGCACCCAGACCAACCGGCTTAATGCCGAACTCCGCGCCTGCCTCGAACACGGCATCCCAAATCTTCATGGCAGCCTCCGGATAGAAGTAAAGCTCAAAACCACCCGCACCGGTATATCCGGTATTGGAGATAATGACATCCTTTTCTCCGGCAAACTCACCGTGGGTAAAAGTATAGTAAGGAAGGTCGGAAAGATTAATGGAAGTCAGTTTCTGCAAAGCCTGAATAGCCTTCGGTCCTTGCACAGCAAGCTGTGCCATGTGGTCGGAAGCATTTTCCAATTCAGCGCCTTCCGTGTTATGAGACACACACCAGTTCCAGTCTTTCTCAATGTTCGACGCATTCACGACAAGCAGGTATTTCTCCGGCTCATAATGATAGACCAGAAGGTCGTCCACAATGCCTCCATTTTCATTTGGGAAGCAGGTATACTGTACTTTCCCCGGTGTGAGGGTAGCTACGTTATTGGAAGTCACTTTCTGCAGAAAGTCCAAAGCATGGGGACCTTTCACCCAAAATTCTCCCATGTGTGAGACGTCGAATACACCGACACCCTGACATACTGTAAGATGCTCGTCAATGATGCCGGAATACTCGATAGGCATATTATATCCCGCAAACTCGTGCATCTTGGCACCCAGCGAGATGTGTTTTTCGGTAAACGGAGTGGTTTTCATGGAACTATTAGAGTTATGAGTTATGAATTATCTATTTGCTTGCTACGAGCTCGGCAATCTTGACGATGACGTTCATGGCTTTCTCCATGTTCTGGATAGGCACGAACTCATAGCGGCCGTGGAAGTTCAAGCCACCGGCAAAGATATTGGGACAAGGCAGGCCCTTGAAAGAGAGCTGGGCACCGTCCGTACCTCCGCGAATGGCTTTTACACGAGGCTCTACACCTACCGCCTTCATGGCGGCAAAAGCGGTGTCGATGATATGCATCACCGGTTCAATCTGCTCGCGCATATTATAGTATTGGTCGCGAAGTTCCAGAGTAGCGGTACCCGGACCGTATTCTTCATTGATTTTTGCCACAAGACGTTCCATCTCCTTCTTGCGCTCTTCAAAGCGGGTGCGGTCGTGGTCACGGATAATGTAAGAGACTGTTGTCTGCTCCACCTCGCCGGTAATGCCTATCAGATGATAGAAACCTTCGTAACCTTCGGTATGCTCCGGAGCCTCGTCAGCCGGAAGCATGGACATGAAACGGTTGGCAACGCGGATAGAGTTAATCATCTTATTCTTGGCATAGCCCGGATGCACATTCCGTCCCTTGAAGCTTATCTTGGCAGAGGCCGCATTGAAGTTCTCGAATTCAAGTTCACCCACTTCTCCGCCATCCATGGTATAGGCCCATTCGCAACCGAACTGCGCTACATTGAACTTATGGGCGCCCAAACCGATTTCCTCATCCGGATTAAAGCCGATACGAATTTTACCGTGCTTGATTTCGGGGTGCTCCTTCAGATATACCACCGCCGATACAATTTCGGCAATACCGGCTTTATCATCGGCACCAAGCAAGGTCTTGCCGTCGGTCACAATCAAATCTTTCCCTTGATGGTCGAGCAGTTCGGGGAACTGGGCAGGAGAAAGAACCACATTCTCTTCGGCGCAAAGAACAATGTCCTTACCGTCATAATTCTGCACGATACGCGGAGAAACATTCTTGCCACTCATATCGGGGCTTGTATCCATGTGGGCAATAAAGCCGATGACGGGCAACGGCTTGTCTGTATTGGCAGGAAGAGTGGCGAACAGATAACCATTTTCGTCCAACGTGATTTCTTCCAGACCCAAAGTTTCCAATTCTTCTTTCAGATACCGGGCAAACACCATTTGCCCCGGAGTACTCGGAGTAATCTCAGTCTCTTCACTGGACTGAGTATCGAAGCTTACGTACTTTAAAAAACGTTCTACTAAAGTCATGATGAATAATGATTAGTGATTAATGGTTAGTGATTAATGGTCAGTGATTAATGGTCAGTGATTAGTAATTGGCGAAAAGCATTATCCAAATGGCATTAATCATTAATCACTAATCATTAACCACTATTTTGTGCTGTAAAGATAAAAAAAGGGGCGTGAACTGCCAAGCAATTCACGCCCCTTTTTTATTTCTTAAGGACAAAATGTCAATCAAAAATGGCTGCTACCATCAAAACAATGCGTACATATCTTACACTTAGGCAATCCGATAGCCTCAACCAGAGTTTCCAACGTATTGAACTTCAAGGATGAAAGTCCGAAACGCTCGCGGATAACGTCCACCATCTTTTCGTATTCGGGTGAGCCGGTAGTGGCATACTTATCGAGATTCTTATTCTCGTCACCCTCCAGTTCCTTGATGACACGACGGGTAATCAGTTCCATGTCGCTTTTGGAAGCCGTGAATCCTACAAACGGGCAGCTATATATCAATGGAGGACAAGCAATCCGGATATGCACCTCCTTGGCGCCATACTCATACAGCACCTTCACATTGTCGTGCAACTGGGTACCCCGGACAATAGAGTCATCACAGAACAGCAACCGCTTGCCCTCGAGCATGGCACGATTGGGAATCAGCTTCATCTTTGCCACCAGCGAACGCAACTCCTGCTTGCTGGGAGTAAAGCTACGAGGCCAAGTCGGAGTATATTTGGAAATGGCACGATGATAAGGAACTCCTTTACCTTCGGCATACCCAAGCGCCATACCTACACCCGAATCAGGAATGCCGCAGGCACAATCCACCTCTGACTTATCTGTCTGTGCCATCTTGAAACCGGAGGCAAAACGCACTTCCTCCACATTCTTACCTTCGTAGCAGGAAGTGGGGAAACCGTAATATACCCATAGGAAGGAACAAATCTGCATTCCTTCATCAGGCTTGCGCATCTGTTCCACACCATCGGCACGCAGGCGAACAATCTCTCCGGGTCCCAAATAACGGTCTATCTCATAACCAAGATTCGGAAAGCTGCTCGACTCACTTGTGGCGGCATACGCTCCGTCTTTCTTGCCAATCACAATCGGAGTACGTCCCCAGCGGTCGCGAGCGGCAATGATGCCGTCTTCCGTCAATAACAGCATGGAGCAAGAACCTTTGATATGCTTATACACATTTTCAATTCCTTCGACAAATGTCTTTCCTTGTATAATAAGGAGGGCGATAAGTTCCGTCTGATTGGTTTTGCCCGAACTGAGTTCGGCGAAGTGCATGTTTTGGGCCAACAGTTTTGTTTCCAGTTCTTGCAGATTTACTATTTTGGCTACCGTTACAATGGCAAAGCGACCAAGGTGGGAGTTGAGGATAAGGGGTTGAGGGTCTGTATCGCTGATGATTCCTATTCCGGAATTTCCTTTGAACTTGTCCAGTTCATCCTCAAACTTCGTGCGGAAATAAGTGCTTTCCAGATTGTGAATGGAACGGGTAAACTGCTCCGTTTCTGCATCGTATGTAGCCAACCCACCACGTTTTGTCCCTAAATGTGAATTATAATCTGTGCCGTAAAACAAATCCGCCACACAGCTTGTTGCCTTGGCGACTGTTCCGAAAAAACCTCCCATAAGTTCTGTTTTGTTATTGGTTTCTAAAATTAACGGATGCAAAGGTATGAAGAATTTGCGAAATTCGGGCAGATTTGAAATGAATAAAAAAGGCAATATATTTCTTGCCCACAATAGAAGTTATATTATTGGAAACATATACTTTTGTGATCGAAACCAAACAACTGTATAATGGGAGAAACCGCAAATATTATAATAGCCGATACTCTTCAAGGTCTGGGGACGGACGCATACAGTGGCTATCTTGCACACGCCCTCTGTCTGTCAGGAATCTGCCGATTGAAGTACAATGGAGAGGAGCGCGAGCTACGTGCCGGCGACCTGATGATTGTCCGCAAAGGAAAACTGGTAGAGAAAATTCAACCTTCAGAAGATTTTCGCGTAAAGGTCATCTATATCGCATCGGGCTTTGTGGTGCTGAGTACACCACAGAACAACTACGGCATGAAAGGGCAACTTTCCCTATTTCTCAATCCTATCATGTCCCTGACTACCGAACAGCAAGAGCTATGTCTCCGGGATTTTGAACAAGTGGAATACAGACTCCGGAATACAGACCATCATTTCCATCGCGATATGCTTATCGCCTCCACACAGATGTTGATACTCGACTTCTTCGATTTCCACTCCCATCTATATGGCGAGGACAATATCTCTGTACAAAATGCTTCCATCATGAGCCGTTTCCTCAACATGCTGGAGAACGGAACTTTCCGCGAGCATCGTGAAGTGACCTATTATGCCGACTGCCTATGTGTCACCTCCAAATATCTTTCGGAAGTTTCCAAGAAAGTAAGCGGTTATACAGCAAACTACTGGATAAACCGTTATACCACACTCGACATCTCGCGTTTGCTGCGCGACAAATCACTAACGTTCGTCCGTATTTCCGATATGTTCGGTTTTTCCTCTCCTGCTTATTTTAGCCGTTACGTACAACAACATCTGGGTGTAAATCCGACAAAATACAGAGGTTAATGATTATAGTTTTTGATTGTTTGCCCGTTTCAGATCTATTAGCGAAATATGCTCATTACGATGGCGGGCATTGGGGTTCTTCTCCGTTCCGTCAGGAAAAGAGCCATCTTCCTGCTTTATGAACTGAATAGCCTTCTGCGGACAATTCTGTATGCAGGCAAAACAGAACTCGCAGTCACCGGACGTCTTCACTCCTCTCGACGTCAACTCATAGTTGCCGCGCGGACAAACGTAGGTACAGATGCCACAGTCAATACAAACATCGGTCACGGTAAAGAACTTCTCGCTTTTCATCAGGAAGCCCACCTCGGGGTTGAGTCCACTCCGCTGCATAAAACCTTGGTGCTGTTGCCGTTCCTCCTCCGTCACCGGTTCGTGCCAATGCTGCCGACTGTTGATATCTGCCGTTATCTTCTGCAAGTTCTCGGGGATGTGCTTGTCTATCTTGAGTTGCTCGTTCATGTCGAAGTTGGGTAGCCAGTTATCCACCATGATGATAGTGCTGATATAGTCGAACGCATTGTCGGCTTTACGGGATATACGGTCCCAAATCTCTACCGCATCGCACTTCCTTGCACCATAGGTGAGGACAGCAAACTTGTATTCTGCCTTCAGTTTTGCTTTCTGAATGAACTGCCGTACCATATAGGGAGGCATATGACCGTAGATGGGATAAACGATGCCGATTTCATCTGCCTCAAATTCATACTTCCCCCGTTTCACCATCTGAGGGATACTCAACAATTCTGCGTTCTCTCCAGCCAACTGACGGGCGATGTAAAGACTGTTACCCGTTCCGGTAAAATAAAAGATGATACGCTTACTCCTTTTTGTTTCGCAGGATGCCAACGAGAGTAGGCCGGAAGATGCGATAGCACCGCTCATCACGGCAAATCCCATACGCTTTAAAGCCTCCCGACGACTGATTTTCTTATCCGTATTCATATCTCTGATTTTTAATGATTATGCAATCTGTTATCTGAGTGCAAAAATAAAGGTTTCCCCAAAGAACGGACTTACCAAAAACTCGGGTCTTGATGCTATTTTTACGGTATAAGAATGAGCTTACCCTAACACAAAAAAAGCCCCGCAAAGATTGGACTTCTGCGGGGCCTCACTAATGCCTAATAAAAACTCTTTCTACCCTAAATTATCTCCACTTCTTCACAGCTTTCTTGTCAGCCGGAGTCGCTTCAATCAAGCTCAATGCAAAACCACCGCTACGCGCTTCCTTCACGGACATTTTGGTCTTGCTGGTTACGATACCCTTCTTTATCTGATAAGAAGTAGGGTTCTCCTTGTAATCAGCATCTTTACCGTCGGCATAGAGAGTGGCTACGTATTGCTTGCCCGGTTCAAGGAAGTCGAGCGTAAAGTTGGCTGTACGTGCATTCTCGTCTGTAATACCTCCTACAAACCAGTTGCCGGTTCCTTTTGCCTTACGGGCCACGGTAATGTAATCACCCGGTTCTGCTTCAATGTACTTGCTGTCGTCCCAGTCTACTGCCACATCCTTGATGAATTGGAAAGCATCCATGTGCTTTTCGTAGTTCTCAACCAAGTCGGCAGCCATCTGCAACGGGCTGTATAAAGTTACATACAGAGCGAGTTGCTTAGCAAGTGTAGTCTGCACTTGTCCGTGGGGCAAATCGCCCATAAAGTCAAGTTTGGTATCGAAGATACCCGGTGTATAATCCATCGGACCGCCAATCAAGCGGTTGAATGGAAGCAATGTGGTATGGAACGGTTTGCTACCGCCGAATGCCTCATATTCAGTTCCTCGTGCAGATTCGTTGCCAATCAAGTTAGGATAAGTACGGCACAAACCGGTAGGGCGTACAGCTTCGTGCGCATTTACACAAATTTTGTAGTCGGCTGCCTTCTTCACGGCATAGAGGTAGTGGTTGTTCAGCCATTGCCCATAATGATGTTCACCACGGGGAATCATATTACCTACATATCCGCTCTTCACGGCATTGTAGCCATTATCCACCATAAACTGATAGGCCTTGTCCATGTGACGTTCGTAGTTGCGCACCGAACCGGATGTCTCATGATGCATCATCAGCTTCACGCCTTTGCTCTTGGCATATTCATTCAGCATCTTCACGTCGAAATCGGGATAAGGGGTCACAAAATCGAATACATAATCCTTGGATTTGCCAAACCAGTCTTCCCAGCCTTCATTCCAGCCTTCTACCAATACTTGGTCCAGACCGTGCTCAGCTGCGAAGTCGATGTACTTTTTTACATTTTCGTTAGTGGCACCGTGACGGCCGTTGGGCTTCATTTTGGAGTAGTCCACTTCACCCAGTTTGATGGAGGGAAGGTCGTCTGTATATGCCCAGGTGCTCTTACCTGCAATCATTTCCCACCATACACCTACGTATTTCACGGGCTTAATCCAGGAAACGTCCTCGTAAGCACAAGGTTCGTTCAAGTTCAGCGTGATTTTAGAGGCAAGGATGTCACGAGCATCGTCGCTTACGATAACCGTACGCCACGGTGACGTGCAGGGAGCTTGCAGATAACCTTTATCGCCTACTGCATCGGGAGTAAGCCAAGATTCAAAAACAAAATTCTTATCATCCAGATTCAAGTGCATGCAAGAGTAATCCACCAAAGCAGCCTCGTGCAAGTTGATGTACAAACCATCAGCAGTCTTCATCTGCAAAGAAGTCTGAACACCGGTGGGCGAAAACGGGGTTTGTGAAGAGTTAGGCGTAATGGCCCCTTTCATCAACCCGCGAATTTCAGAAAGTTTGGATTCTGTGTAATCATATTCCTGCGTATCGTAGTCGCCCGGAATCCAGAAGGCTGTATGGTCGCCAGTCATGGCAAACTGAGTACGCTCCTCCTTAATCACGAAATAGTTCAAGTTCTTCTGCAAAGGGAACTCATAACGGAAGCCCATACCATCGTCGAACAAACGGAAGCGGATAATGATGTTCCTATCCTGCGCCTTTTGGTTGAGCGTCACAGCCAGCTCATTATAGTGGTTACGGATTTGCTTTACTTCACCCCATACCGGTTCCCAAGTCTCGTCGAAAGTGGAAGTCTTTGCATCCTCCATCGTGAAGCCATTCATCAGACCGGGGTCGTTCTTCAGTTCGAGTCCTAATTTGGAAGGGTTAATCACCGGCTTTCCTTTATAAGAAAGTTCGTAAACGGGTTCGCCTTGCGCATTTACCGAAAAATTCAATTGAAGTTGTCCGTTGGGAGAGGTAATACTCTCTGCCATTGCTACACCGCTCACCAACAAAACGAGCAGGAAGCAGGCTAATTTTGTACAGATTGCTTTCATGTTTCTCATGCTATATTTATAAAATTATGTTCCAGATGCAAATATAGGCAGGAAAGAAATACACTCTGACGCAATTAAACTAAAATGATAGATGATTTGTCGGCAAACGTTTGCATGAAAACCAACTTCCCTTGAACAATATCCTGCCTACAAACAAAATAGAAGGAGAAGTATCGCTACGAAAACTTCGCCCTCCATATTTTTACAACTTTAATCGTGCACTGGAATTATCCCAAAGGATTTTCACCTTGGTCCCCGTCATTGCCTCCCGAAGGATTGGAGTTATCCCCTCCACCATTGCTACTTCCATCCGTATAGTCCGTATCGGGAACCACCATCTTGATGACGCTCATATTGCCCAACATTTGACTAAAAGCTTTCCCCGGAAAAAACAGAATACGTTTACGGACAATGTTACTGGCCGAAACGCCAGCCTCCGTATCAGCACTCTTCCCTACAAAAGAAGGGCGGAACAATCCGAAATCACCTAAACGAACAGTCTTTCCATCGTCTATTTCTTCCGACATGATGTCCACCAGTCCTGCAGCCACTAAGTCCACCGTCTTTCTGTGAATACCAAGAATACGGCTCACTTTGGCACACAACTTATCAAAATCCAATTCACCCGCTCCTACGGATTTAGCTACATACTTTACATTTTTGTCCTTGTCAAAACCAAAGATTCTCTTTGCCACTACATACTGAAGTCCCATAATTTTTAATGTTTTAGAAAGTTAATATAATAATGTAATAAATAGGCCGAAGCCTTTTCCTCTCTTTCAAGAAGTGGAGATCCATCGTGAGGCCTCAACGATAAACTTTCATTCTCTTGAATTCGATGTTGCAAAGTTAGGGTGTGAATGACGGGAATACAAGGAAATGACATCTACAACCAATTTCGTTAAAACTCTAAAAAACAACAAATTAAAAACAACCCTTCTCTACAAGTGAAGAAAGAAAGGCAGGAAGAGAATGAGAAGGAATGGATACAATCTCTACAGCCAATGAAAATAAATCGCTGATTATCAAGACAAGGTTCTAGAGAGGTCTCTACAATATGGCATTTGAACGGTTAAGACCTCAATTTCAAGAGTGGCTCAAGTTTCACAAGTTATTACCGTATCCAAAAATACAGACAAACCAGTCATCCTTCCAAAGCCCCTTCTACTCGTTTACTAAAATCTCCCGGACATTTTACTAAATCTCCGGCAACGATTTACTAAATCTTCCTCCAAGATTTAGTAAATCGCTTCTGCCCCATCACGAACTATCCGGAACCAAGATTGGCAATCACTCATATCAAATATCAAAATTATATACATCCCACCAATAACTACTTCCCCCAGTACAGAATCGCTTTATGAAATTTCGGGCTATGATTTACTGAAATTCCTTTGTCTTCACTACCTTTGCAGCCAAAACCAACCCCAGACAACCTATGACTAGATTACTGATAGCTATATTCCTTGGCGGCGGTACCGGCAGCGTACTGCGCTACTGCGTGCAGATGATGCTCCACGAGCGCATAGTCCCCTACTCTTTCCCATGGGCTACATTCACAGTCAATATCCTCGGAAGTTTCCTCATCGGGCTATTCTATACCTTATCCGCCCGTTTCAACCTTTCTACTGAGGTACGGCTGTTGCTGACTACCGGTCTGTGCGGAGGATTCACCACCTTCTCCACTTTCAGCAATGACGGACTGATTCTGATAAAGCAAGAATTCTACGGAATGTTTGCCTTATATACCTTATTAAGTATCACATTAGGAGTCCTGGCAGCCTTCGCCGGCGGCGCCTTCGGACGCTGTATATAACCCAAACACCCCTATGAAACCCAGCAAGCCTTTTGTCATGCCTCCCGTACGCATCATCCCTCCTACCTTAGAGGGACAAAGTGAAAGTTCCAAATCATTGGAAGAATGGCTGAATACGGAAGAAACTGTCAGAGACCTTCACTTCGGTAAACGGACAGAGGAACACATGGAGTATTCCTACAAAAGCATCACCAACTGTACTTTCAGTCATATCCAATTCAGCGCCTGCAAACTGAAATCCTGCCATTTCACTGATGTACGTTTTGAACATTGCGACCTTTCCAACATCTCATTTGCCGAAAGTTCTCTGTTCAGAGTGGAATTCATATCCTGCAAACTGGTGGGAACCAATCTGCCGGAAACAATATTGAACCATCTGACAATGAAGGACTGCAATGCCAGATACCTCAATCTTTCCATGAGTAAAATCAATCAAGCCCGCTTCACCTCTTGTGACTTGCGCAACAGCGACGTCAACGACTGCAAACTTGCCTCCATCGCCTTTGAAAACTGTGAGCTGGTAGAATCCGAGTTTTCGCACACCCCTCTAAGAGGTATCGACTTGAGCGACTCGCACATAGGAGGTATACGCCTCAACCTGCCCGACATACGGGGAGCCATCGTCAATACTTCCCAAGCCATGGAGTTGACTGCTCTTTTAGGCATTACAATAAAGGATTAAAAACGAAAAACAATTCCTTGTTTTCATTTGTTAGTAAGATAGTTTATAATTAAAATTGACTGAATATGAAAATAGAGAAGATTATCGGACGTGAAATCCTCGATTCAAGAGGTAACCCAACTGTAGAAGTAGACGTAACCTTGGAATCCGGCTTCATAGGCCGTGCATCTGTCCCGTCAGGAGCATCCACGGGAGAACACGAAGCATTGGAACTGCGTGACGGTGACAAAAAACGTTACGGAGGCAAAGGTGTCCTGAAAGCCGTGGACAATATCAATAATATCATTGCTCCCAAGCTCATCGGTATGTCCGCCCTCAACCAGATGGGTATCGACCATGCCATGCTTGCACTGGACGGAACCAAAACGAAAGCCAATCTGGGTGCCAATGCCATCCTCGGCGTATCTCTTGCTGTAGCCAAGGCTGCCGCCGCTTACCTTGACATCCCACTCTACCGATATATCGGTGGTACAAATACCTATGTGATGCCTGTACCGATGATGAACATCATCAACGGCGGTTCACATAGTGACGCTCCCATTGCTTTCCAGGAATTCATGATACGCCCCGTAGGTGCCACTTCCTTCCGCGAAGGTCTGCGTATGGGTGCCGAAGTGTTCCACGCACTGAAGAAAGTCCTAAAAGACCGTGGCCTCAGCACAGCAGTAGGCGATGAAGGAGGTTTTGCTCCTAATCTAGAGGGTACAGAAGATGCCTTGAACTCCATCATTGCCGCCATCAAGGCTGCCGGATACGAACCGGGCAAAGACGTAATGATTGCCATGGACTGCGCTTCTTCCGAGTTCTACCATGACGGCATCTACGATTACACCAAATTCGAAGGTGAAAAAGGCAAGAAACGTACTGCCGACGAACAGATTGACTATCTGGAAGAGTTAATCAACAAGTATCCCATCGACTCTATCGAAGACGGCATGAGCGAGAACGACTGGGACGGCTGGAAAAAACTGACCGACCGTATCGGTAACCGTTGCCAGTTGGTAGGAGACGATTTGTTCGTCACCAATGTGGACTTCCTTGCAATGGGCATCGAAAAAGGCTGTGCCAATTCCATATTGATTAAAGTAAACCAGATAGGTTCGCTGACCGAAACACTGAACGCCATCGAAATGGCACACCGCCACGGATATACTACCGTAACTTCCCATCGTTCCGGTGAAACGGAAGATGCGACTATCGCAGACATAGCCGTAGCTACCAACAGTGGACAAATCAAGACCGGTTCGCTGAGCCGCTCAGACCGTATGGCAAAGTACAACCAACTGCTTCGCATCGAAGAAGAACTGGGAAGCAATGCGGTGTATGGATATAAGAAAGTTATAAGTAATAAGTGATGAGTTATTTGCCGGAAGGCGGGGCTTATAAAGAAGAAAGCAGAAGGGGCGAACCGTCACGGTCCGCCCCTTCTCTTTTTAACCTTAAATCAACAATCAATCTACTACCTTAAAGAAAACTTCTTCTCCACTTTGGCTATCCGGTGCCACCCAAAGAGCAAAGTCTCCGGCTTCCACCGTCTTCACCATATCTATATTCCAGAAAGCAAGTTCACTTATCGGAAGTTCAAACGATACATTTTTCTTCTCACCCGGCTTCAATGTGACGCGAGCAAAGCGTTTCAGCTCTTTCACCGGACGGGTCACCGAAGCAAACTTGTCCTGCACGTAAAGCTGGGCTACCTCGGTACCTTCATACTTTCCGGTATTCTCAAGATCGAAAGTCACAGTCAGCACATCTTCCTTCTTCAGATTGGCAGACGAGAGTTTCACATTATCATATTTGAACGTCGTATACGACAGACCGTAGCCAAACGGATACAGCGGATCGAAACCTGCATCCATATAGAAAGAAGTACATCCCAACGAAGTCTGCCCCGCTTCTAACGGAATGTCATTCAGCAAAACCTCATTCCGCGTAGCCGGACGTCCGGAACTGTTATGAGCATAATAAACCGGTATCTGTCCTACCATCTTCGGGAAAGTCACCGGAGTCTTGCCACTTGGCACAGCCTTGCCCCACAACAAGTCGGCCAATGCCGGTCCTCCCATGGTTCCGGGATGGAACGAATAAAGTACAGCTGACGAGAGTTCGACTTCCTTTCCTATGGTCAACGGACGCCCTGCCATTACGACAGTAACCACCGGTTTTCCTGTTTTCGCCAAAGCGGCAATCAGTTCGCTTTGCGCACCTTGCAGGTTCAGGTCGGCCAGGCAATGCGCCTCTCCTGAAAGAATAGCCTCTTCGCCTACAAACGCCAAAATAACATCAGCACGTGCAGCGGCAGCAGCGGCTTTGGCAACACCTGCCATATTCTTGTCACGGCTATAAGTCAGACCCGGCTCGTATATCACCTGCACTTTGTCCCCCACCAGTTCCTTGATAGCCTTCAACGGTGTCACGGTTTTTGTCTTGTCACCATCAAATATCCAGGTACCCAATTGGTCATAAGGTGCATTTGCCATCGGACCTACCACAGCAACCGTCTTTACCGAAGATTGCAAAGGCAATGTCTCCTTTTCGTTCTTCAACAAGATGGCCGATTCCACAGCAGCTTGCTTGGCAGCCTCCAGATGAGAAGGAGCATAAAGTTCCTCTATCCGTTTCTCATCCACATAAGGATTATCAAACAGTCCCAACCGGAATTTGATACGCAGAATATTCCGCACGGCATCGTCTATAGCAGACTTCTTGACCTTACCTTCTTTTATCAATTCCGGCAATTCCTTGACAAACGTATAGCTGACCATCTCCATATCCACACCAGCATTCACCGCCTTCATTGCTGCCTCTTTAGAATCGGCAGCAAAGCCATGTGCCATCATTTCGGCTACCGAAGCCCAGTCTGACACTACTATTCCATCAAATCCCCATTCACCACGAAGCACATCTTTCAAAATAAAAGTGTTTCCGGTAGACGGTGCTCCGTCATTGTCATTGAACGAAGTCATGAAAGTAGCTGCTCCTGCCTTGGCTACAGCTTCAAAAGGAGGAAGGTATACATCCCTCAAACGACGCTCCGGAATGAAAGTGGAATTATAATCACGCCCGCCCTCGGCAGCACCATAACCTACAAAATGTTTAGGACATGCGGCTATGGAAGTCGGACTGTTCAGCGAATCTCCCTGGAAACCTTCGACCATAGCAACACCCATCACCGAAGTCAAATAAGTATCTTCGCCACATCCTTCGGCCATACGCCCCCAACGGGGATCGCGAGCCACATCTATCATCGGTGCAAATGTCCAGCGGATACCCACAGCAGAAGCCTCCACAGCCGCTACCCGTGCACCATCCTTAGCCACCTGCGGGTTGAAAGATGCCGCTTGTCCCAAGGGAATAGGGAATATGGTCTTGAAACCGTGGATCACATCACGCGCCATCAGCAAGGGGATGCCCAAGCGGGACTCCTCCATTGCCACACGCTGCAAGGCATTGACACGCACCGGATCTACTTCATTCAAGATAGACCCGACTTCACCTTTCTTTATCAATCCGCTCATATCCTCTATGTTGCCATAAGAAGAAATCTGGTTCATCTGCCCAATTTTTTCCTCCAATGTCATACTGGACAACAGCGTTTCTATTTTCTGCTCGATGACTGCATCATTTTTTATATCCTGCACTTGAGTACAAGATATAAAAGGAAGCAGCAACAAACAAGCAGAGAGCATTTTCATTGTTTTCATCTTTAATCTATTACTTGAAATGGAATATTTGCTGTGGAGACAAAGCCCGTATTATCAAGTACATATACGTACAAACGATATTCTCCGGGAACTTTAATTGCAGTCTCATACACATTTTTATCTGACATAGCCACCTCACCGACTCTTTCCGGACGCGGTTCATAAGAACCTCCAAAGCCCAGCACTGTAGCTTCTTTAAGCACTTCCCAAACATAAGTCAGAGAATCATTTTCCTTGTCTATGGCCGCAACCTCTGCTTTCAATGAAGCACCTGCCTTGATGCGGACATTATCAATAGCACTCTTCCCATTGCCAGTCATCATACCCAGAATTACCGGAGCCGTTTCATCCAGTTCCTTACCAGTCCACACTCTTTGCATAGCCTCTACCATAGGAGTCTTTTCTCCTTTCAGAGGCAGCATATCCACCGTGTCTTCTACAAACATACTGAACCAGGTAGGCGTACGTTCTTCTTTTTGTCCCCACAAGAATACAAAAGAGCCCAAGCAACGGGGATTGGCAGAAATATATTGCGTATAACGCTCTTCGTATACCTGCCGTTTTTCTTCACTGGTCTGCTCTATGGGTGCCTTCCACTCGGTTGACGCTGTTTCCCACCAACCGGTCGGTCCCCACTCGGTAATCATAAATGCACCCTTGTAGTCCGACCGGTCAACAACAGCCTGCACCTCTCCCATCGGACCATATACATTGATGCCCACATAATCGAGAGACGGAGCATACTTTGCCACAGAGTCCAATGCCGACGGATTGTAGGAAATCACTGTCGAAACCAGATGACGCTTGTCTATCGACTTAATCAGCTGTGCCAGTTCTTCCACAAAATTCCATGCGGCAGCTATATTGGCATTTCCCAACTCAATTTCATTGCCAATACCCCAAGCCAGCAAACTCGTATCATTCTTGAACGTTTCTGCCAACAAGCGGACTTCTTCGCGCATCTTGTTCTTATATTCATCATCGTAATAGCGTATAGAGTCTTTGGTCATGCCTATTCCCTGCATTACGTACATGTTGTGCTCCGAAGCCAATGCCAGGCTCTTCTTTATCTCCTCCACATTACCTCCCCAGGTTCTGAAGGCATTGGCACCACTCTGGGCGGCAATGTCCAACCGATATGTGCCGCCTACGCCTTTAATATAGGTTTCTCTTCCGTCAATGGAAAGTTTATAACCGTCTGCCGCTTTCTCTATCACAATACCGTCTAAAGAAGAAGGAGAACAGGCAGACAACAAAACTAAACAGATAAAAATAAATATTTTTTCTTTTTTCATTATCAATTGTTCTAAAGCATAAAAAGTTAATATTCTATTACCGCCCTTATTACTCCGTGTTTTCCATCTGCTCCATTTTGTAATCCAAGACTCTTTGTAAAGCGTGCCTCCAATACATATTCGCCTGGGTCAAGAACAGTAGCATCTTGCCAATTATAGATTGCATAACTATTTGGATTAGCATTCCAAATATATGGCTCTATAAAAGTACGAATTGAGAATGATGCAGGAATCTTTGTTAAAGTAACTCCAGTTTCTTCCGTAAATCGAGATATTTCCGACCATTCATTAAATCCACGCTCCACCTCAATATCTAAAAAAGTTACAGGAGTAACCTGAGAAAGCGTAAATCTTACGGTACTAGCACTAGTATCAGAAATAGCCATTAATCTTATGACATTAGTCTTATCCCGCCATTTGGGGTATAAAGTAATATCACCTATTATCGTTTCTCCGTAGCTAAATGGAATTGTTAAAGCTGCATTTTTAAACCATCCGGCAAATATGCCCTTAGCAGATGTAGGAATTAAATTTCTACTCAGATAACTACCATAATCTACTTCCATTTGAGGAAGGCTACTTCCATCGGCAAAAGATATTATACATTTTGGCCATAAAGTTTTAAGTGCCACAACATCATAAGTTGAAGCTCCATTCCAAGAATTACCACACGTAGTTGAATTCATAAAAGATTGAGAATCTGATGTAGGAGTTCCAGGAATTTGAACTAATCCAACGCCACCATCTCCCTCTCCAAGCCCATTAGTATGACGTAATCCCAAATTATGCCCAAGCTCATGCACTAATAAAAACTTCTTTTGACTTAAACTCAAAAAGGTATCTATATTTTTATAAAAACTATCATTGATAATTATTTTACTACCAGGTTTGCCTGATAAAGGGAACTCCCCTTGTGCACATGCTATAGCATTATATAAATTGCTCTTAGAAATCTTTATTTGAGGATTATACTCATTATATACAAAACGGAGCCCCGTATATTTATTATATACATCTATAGCCTCTTTAGTAGCTTCTCTCCAATTGGTACTTTGAGCAATAGTATTATCAACTCCAACTGTAATTGTTTGATAATTATCCACATAATAAGTTGCATGATATTGCCTAGTAGAAGTAAGATTAATACTATCTTTGCAAAGCAAAATATCTTCTTCTACAATGTAATAATTATTCCATTCCACCATAAATGTAGTGTCAAGCCCCATAGCATAAATAGCCAATTTAGCTTGTTCTAACTCCAGAGCTGAATCTTTAAAAGGTTCCTCCACTATCACAATTCCATCTTCTTGACTACAAGAAAAGAAGAAAGATAGAACTATTAATATTAAAAAAAGATATTTAGTCTTCATATTCAAATCTCATTTAAATAAAACAGTTCTACTTCTTCTGAAATACACGTACATAATCCACCTTCATCGTTACAGGAAGAGCAGACTCATCCACACCGTTCATTCCACCCCAATCACCGCCCCAAGCCAGATTCAGAATGGGATAGAAAGCATAATGGAAAGGCCATTGATTATGACCAGCTCCCAATTGTTGCTTGGTAACAGCCAACTGTACCTTGCCATCTACGTATGTAGTGATGGCATCTTCTGTCCACTCTAAAGCATAGAGATGAAATTCTCCTTCTGCCTGTTCTATAGTCATGGCATGTGTTTTCTGCGTACCTATAGTATGATTATAATCTTGCGTATGGATAGACGAAGAGACTTCGTTGGGTACGACTCCCACTTCCTCCATAATGTCTATTTCACCACACATGGGCCATGGGTTAGTATTCCAGTCATTACCAACTGGCATCATCCAAAAAGCCGGCCACGTCCCCTTGCCTTCAGGCAACATGATACGTGCTTCAAAATAGCCATATTCCCAACCAGTATTCACTTTAGCATACACACGACCAGAGTAAATTTTACCATCGGAGCCTTTGAAACAATTAATATTCAACTTACCGTCCACAAGTTCTGTCACACGCTTTCCGTCAGCAGAACCATTGACGTAATTTTGAAGTTCATTATTTACCCACCCTGCTCCTTGAACCTCGTGTGTCCAATCATTGCCAAGAGATGTGCCCTCATTAAATTCATCATGCCAAACCAACCGATACCCCTCAGGAGTATTGATATCCAGATCTTCAGCCGATTCTTGAATAACTGTTACCGTTACTTTCTCTGCACCAGCCACAACCTCAACTGTACCCGTACGGGAAATCTTTGCATCATTAGCTAAAGTGGTCACAACAATTTCCCCACTATTTTTTTCTGCGCTAATCCAACTATCATTGGATTTCACATTCCATTCGCCAGAAGCAATAACAGATAAGACAAAAGATTCTCCTATAGAATTAGAATACAACTCAGTCTGTGACACTGATAAAGGAGCCGCTTGCGTAAGAGGAATAGATACACGAGTAGCACCAGATTTAACCACCACCGTACCAGTACGAGAAGTAGTACCCGTATGAGCACTGACTATAACTGTCGCTGTGCCTTGGCTAGAAGAAGAACCCATTACATTTACTTTGACCCATGAACTGCAATCATCAGAGGCAAAAGCTGTCCACTCTTTACCAGAACAAACCACATTCACCACATATTGGCTAGCTTGTGCAACAGCCTCTATCTTTTCAGGAGAACATTTAATGGTAACATCCTCGGATTGCGGTTCCTTGTCATCGCTACTGCCACAAGCAATCAACGAAAACAAAAGAATAGATAATAGACAATAGTATTTCATATATATATATATTTTACAACATAAGTAGAGAAAAAGGGAAAGGATGAAACTCCAGCAATTGCCAAGATAACACACATCCTTCCCCCTTTTTATTATTCACTGCTTTTAGCAGACCAATATTCTATCTAATACTAGCCATCAATCTCTATGAGTCTGGAAAATAATATCTTTAATAGTCACTTTTGTGTCAGCAGGATTTCCACCAAAATCCAAGACTAAAGATATAGCATGCATATCTTTAGGCGCCTTTTTATTTGCAACCCAAAATTTATTATCTTCATTACCCAACAAATCCGTCTGTTCTGCAAAGAAGAAGTTATCATCATGTTTGACATCAGGTTCATCAGTCTGAACCAGTTTTACTGTTACCCCCTTCAAATCAGTACTAGGATTTAGAGTGACACAGAAATCATAGGCAGTTTCTGTATCGGCTGACAAATCTGTAACAAACGAGAACTGGTTCTGCCATTGTGCTTCAGTAGCATCAGGGAAAGTGAGTGTATAAGCATTTCCATCCACCACTAAATCTGGATTAGGTCTAGCACTCCAATCCGGGTTTGCATAGAAGAAAGTATTGGTAAAGGTTGCCCCGTTCCAAAGATTGTCTTCACTATCCACCTTCACCCAAGAAGGTTCAGGCTCTTGTACTTCTGGAATTTCCGTACCGTCATCATTAGCATGGTCTTTCAAGACAAAGCTTTCCAAAGTAATATCCGTATTAGCTTCATTACCACCAAAATCAAGTGCAAACTTCAAGTCGGTAATATTCACACCGGGTACGTTACTGAACCATATACACTTAGGCTCATTAGCATCTAAAGCCACACGCTGCATATTGATAAACGTATTGTCATCACCTTTCTGCTGTACTTTAACCGTCACGCCCGGATGTTTGGTAGTAGAAGTGATTATCACCGAAAAATCATAGGTTTTATCCACTGACAAAGCAATTACCTTATCCAATTCCACATGCATCTGAGCTTGCCACTGATCGGTAGTAGCTTCCGGTAAGGAAACAACAAATGCACCATTCTGATAAGTATATTTTGGATCTGCAATCTGCCCCCATCCTGGAGCATAGTAGAAAGATGCCACATTGAAAGTTACTCCCTTAAACATGTTAAATTCACTATCTTCCACAAAACCACCAAAACCGTTCATAATAGTCTTCTCTATTTCAAAGGTTTTGGTTATCGAACCATCACTAATGCCATTTGCGTTCTTTACTTTACATTCTACTGTATATGAACCTTTTTTACGATAATATTTGGAAAAGCCATATGAGGCTTGATAAGCGCCGTCAATTATCCAAATTGGAGACACTCCAGGAGCAGAAGTAAATTCAAAGTTTGCATAATTGGTTGTCTGATCTACAGTAACTTTAAAGTTATCAGTATAATCCGATGCTTGTGGGATATTGCCATTGGCTCCCGTAAAATCTTCAGGCGAACATGAAGTCATTGCAAAACCAGCAACCAACACGCCTGCCATATATTTAAATATATTTTTCATATCAATTATTTATTAATGGAGTTATGGTAAACTATTTATAAGCATTTTGAACCAAAGCCGGATCGGAATCCAACTCTCCCTGTGCAATAGGAATATATTTCTTCTTTGCAGTCCAAGAATTAGTACGGTAACCATATTGATCGGGGATCAGTGCAGTAGTAGCCTTATTGCTGGCTGATGCTCCACTGATTCCTTCAGCACGTACCAAATCAAAATAACGCTTGCCTTCACCTACAAATTCCAAACGACGTTCTGTAAGTACATCGTCAACCGTAACGTTTGCAAGTCCAGCCAAACCGGCACGGGTGCGAACTTCGTTCAACCATGTCTTAGCCTCACCTGTACCACTTCCACCTGTACGAAGAGAAAGTTCTGCAGCATTTAGTAATGTCTCAGCATAACGATAATAACGATAATTGTTATTATAGTTCAAATTCTGGTCACCGGAAGACTGCTTGAAGTTCTTATCATACGGACGATATTTTTGTAACCAAATATGAGTATCTTGATAACGTTTCGTATATTCTACATCTTCGGCAATCACCCAGCAAGTTGCATCACGACGTTTGTCTTGTTCACTAAACATTTGATAAGTTTCAAGACGCATGGGCATAAATCCCCAGCCATCATTACCCTTTGACCAACCATCATCACCTGGGAAAGAGTTAGGAGAAATCAGAGTAGGAAGCACTGTACCACCAACAGCTAACGGACTTCCCCAGCCACGTTCGTTATTAGTTTGCTCATAATTAATTTCCCAGATAGATTCGTCACACCATTCACCTTCCGTTTCCCAGATGTTGGCAAAACTAGGATTCAATCTAAAGCTAGGACTATCAATAAGCTCCTTCATATAACCTAAAGCTTTTGAGAAACGACTTTCATCATTCTGATACATTACCATTTCAGCATATACCATATAAGCCATAGCTTGAGTGACACGTCCCAACTGACCTTCGTCGTCAACTTCTTTACCTTCTTTGATTGTTTTATAATATTTCAAAGGTAACACCTTAGAGTCAATTACAGCTTCAAGTTCTGCGATCAACTCAGCATAAACCTGATCGGCAGTATATTGCGGAGCCGTATAAGGAGGTTCGGAAAGATTCTCCAAATAGAAAGGTACATTACCAAAATAATGCCACAACATATTATAATAGAAAACACGTAGTAAACGGGCTTGCATCTCATAGAGTTTACGATTGGCCTCAGTAACATCAGTACCCCAATCAAGATATTTCAGTAAGTCATTACAACGTTTGATGCCAGAATAATCCACAGTCCAAAGAGAGCCAAGTGTATTATTTTCATTAGCTTCATAATTAAATAACATATGCCAATTCTGCATATCGGTCTTGGTTGCACCACCTACCCAAAAATTATCGCCCATAATTTCACCGTCAATATTCAAGGCATTGTACTGTCCCAATCCCCAATCTGGCCAATGGAGAGGGTCATAGGCGGCAATCAGAGCTTCCTGAATATGCTCATCCGTAGTATAATAATCTTCCAATGGTTCACCTGTCGGATTTTCCACCTCAAGAAAACTGTCACTGCAACCGGTAGTCAACACTGTAGCGGCAGCAAGTAAGCCTATTGCTAATATTTTATTTGTTTTCATATAGTTCTTATTTTTAGATTAGAAAGAAACATTTACACCTACTGTATATGTGCGAGCCTGCGGATAAATACCACGGTCAACACCAAGAGAAGTTGCACCTGAAGAAATTTCAGGATCAAATCCCCAATATTTGGTCCAAGTCACAAGATTTTCAGCTTGCACATACACACGCAGACGTTCAATAGTAAGTTTGCGAGTAAGAGTCTTAGGCAATGTATATCCCAAAGTAATATTCTTAAGACGAAGATATGAACCATCACAAACATAAAGATCAGATACCATCCAGTTCGTTGCATTACCGACAGCCAGACGAGGATACTTATTAGAAGTACCTTCACCAGTCCAACGTCCCAACATCCAAGAAGGATAGTTACCAGAAGCAACATCTGTACGATAAGTGCCATCAAACACATCAGCACCAGCTACACCTTGGAAGAAAATATTAAAATCAAAGCCTTTCCAATCAGCATTAAGATTCAAACCATAAGTCCAATCCGGAGTACCATTACCAATGTTAGTACGGTCATCTGCCGAGATGCTACCATCACCATTTACATCCACAAAACGTGTATCACCAGGAACCGCATCCGGCATAATCATTTTACCATCTTTATTGACATAAGCACGAACTTCATCCATATTCTGGAAAACACCGTCAGTCTTGTAACCATAGAAATAGGGGAAAGGTTGTCCGTTAGAACCGCGTGTACCACCACCAGAGAATCCTTGAATACCATCTAAATCCATATAGCCAGTATCATTTCCCAAATTCTTCAATTCATTTTTAAGATAAGTAGCATTTCCCTTTACTGCAAATTTAGCATCAGCAATATTCCATTTATAGCCAAGTTCAAACTCAAAACCACTATTTTCCATATCACCTACGTTACCAAGAGGTTTAGTTTCACCTACATAACTCGGGATAGGCATCGTAATAATCATGCCATTGGTTTTCTTTATGTAATAGTCAGCACTGAATGTTAAAGCATTATTAAAGAATCCCAAATCAATACCTAAGTCAGTTTGCTCACTCTCTTCCCATTTCAAATCAGGATTTGCCAAACGTTGTGCTTTAGAACCGTTCCATTTGATGGCATCTTTACCCAAAAGGACATTGTTACCCATGGCCGTCAATGAAGTATAACCAAATTCGGCTATGTTATCATTACCATTCTTACCCCAACTGGCACGAACCTTTAAGTTAGACAACCATTCTCGCGTATCAGCCATAAACTCTTCATTTGTCACATTCCATCCCACAGATACTGAAGGGAACGTACCATATTTATTATTAATACCAAAACGACTTGAACCATCACGACGGATTGTAGCCTGAATCATATAGCGTTCATTATAGTTATAACTCAAACGAGCAAACATAGACGACATTCTATGTTCTGTATAAGGACCTCCATAAACGCCATACTGAACTGTAGCACCAGTAATATTACCATCTGCATCCTTTGTATATTCAACATTCCCTGTAGCATAATCAATAGAAGGTTTATTAGGATTCACCAGATTCCAACGGTTACCACCAAGTTGATCTCCCTTATATTTAAGAGCAGACTGTCCTAATACAACACCAAATGTATGTTTGCCGATAGTTTTGTCATAAGTTAATGTGTTTTCAATCTGCCATGTCACATTCTGTGCCTTGAATGAAGATGCATTAGTATGTGTTGCCTTATTATTAGCTGAGAGATAATACTTGCTCTTAGTAGCCCCTTCATTACCCCAAAATCCCATATCAGCACTATAATTGAAGTGATACTTCAAATTATCCCACAATTGAAGATCAATAGAAAACTTTGGAACAAACTTATGCGACCAATTCTTTGTAGGAGTCAATGTCATCATAGCCAGCGGATTATTCATTTCCTGATAAGCTCCTCCATAGCCAGGTACTGTATAAGGATCACCATTTGCATCACGAGGCAAATCAAAATCTTTATAAGTTTCAATCATCTTTTCAGCTGCATCACCAGTCAATGTAGGGGTCAAAATAGGAGACAGATAAAGAGCCGATCCCAAAATTGAACCGAATTCAGAGTTAGTACCAACACCTGTTGAATGCGTACGCATATAAGCCAAATTTACACCTAAATCCAATTTATTAAGGAAACCGCGTTCTTTAGATGCATCAATTAGATTATATTGAGTATTGGAACGAATAGTCAAACGGTCATAATTAGAATGTCCGTGATTACCACCAACAATACCATCTTGTGAATAATACCCCAAAGACAAATAATAATTTACTTTTTCCGATGCACCACTAACTGTCACATCATGATTCACTACCGGAGCATTGTCATAGAAAACAAGATCTTGCCAATCAGTGCCAAATCCTTTGATAGAATTTCCATTAGCATCAATCAAATTATAAGGATCTGCATAAATTGGAGCCTGACCACCATTCACATTGGCTTCATTCTGAAGGATAGCATAGTCTGTCGCACTAGTCACATCACGTCTCTTCCATGCACTCTGCCAGCCATAAGAAAAATTGTAATTAATTTGTGCCTTACCCATCTTACCTTTTTTGGTAGTTACTAGAATAACGCCATTAGCAGCACGCGCACCATAGATAGCACCAGAAGCAGCATCTTTCAACACTTCGATAGACTCGATATCATTAGGATTTACAAAATCAAGACCACCCCCAATAGGCATACCGTCTACAATGTAGAGCGGATCACTATTGTTGATAGTACCAATACCACGTACACGTACACGAGGAGAATCACCCGGCTGACCAGAAGCTGAAGTTACATCCACACCTGCAGCCAAACCTTTCAATGCATTATCCATACGCACCGGAGATTTGTTTTCCAAATCCTCACTACTAACTTTGGCAATAGATGCTGTTACCACACTTTTTTTCTGAACACCATACCCCACCACTACTACTTCGTCCAGCGTTTCTGAATCTTCTTGAAGAACTATTTTCAAGGAATTTTTTCCATTTACCGCTACTTCTTGTGACTTAAAACCAATATAGGTAATAGAAAGTGTTGCGTCGGCAGGAACCGACAATGTAAAATTACCGTCCAAATCAGTAATTCCACCATTGGTAGTACCTTTAACTACCACATTTACTCCAGGCAACGGTTCATTATCCGAACCGCTTACCACTGTACCTTTTACCTGTATATCTTGGGCATATACAGAAGCCAAGGTAAAGCTTAACAGAAATAAAACTGATAATAACTTTTTCATAAGTTTTACTAAATTAAGATTAACGTTTCTCGGTTTTGTTCTCAATCGAACGATGCAAACATACAGAATAAGGTAATAAAACAAATAAGAAACAATCATTCTTAAATACGTCAAATACAAAACTCAAATACGTTATCAATACGTCATCAGCAAATAACTTACTAATAATCAATAATTAATATATACTTTTAAGTATTACGTCACAACATGTTATAGAACACAAAAGGGAGGAATATTAAATTCCTCCCTTCCATGCACTTCCTTCTTTTAAAGGAAGTTAATATCTAAAGACTACAGTTTATTGCTTAAATAATCCGTCAAACTATCCTCTCTCTCTAAAGCGAACTTCTTACGAAGACGATAACGGATTGTTTCAACTCCACGAACCGAAATGTTCAATAGAGGCGCTATTTCTTTCGTGGAAAGATTCATCTTTAGATAAGCGCACATCATGCGTTCGTTGTGGGAAAGTTCAGGATGCTTGGCATGAAGACGTTTCATAAAATTGTTATGTATCAAATCGAACTGGTCTTCAATACGCTTCAAAACCTCATCACTCTGTATATTACCGTCTATTTTATTATTAATAAGTATGAGTTGCTGTTTTCCTTCCCGAGCCCCCTCACCCTTCAGCAAGGCGGATACTTTAAGTATCTCTGACTTGATTTCAGTCAGCATTTCATTCTTACGGACAAAGTTTATCATCAGATTGGCCATTTCCTGACTCTTATGTTGCAAATCGTATTCCAATTTTTCTTTCTCCAGCTGCATAATCTGCTTTTCCTGACGGGCTTTCTCCTCTTCGTACTCCCTTTCCATATCGTGCAACTCTTTATCTTTCTCGATTACCGCCTGCTGTTTCTTCCGTTTCACACGGACATCATCCCAACGATAGACATACCATAAGGCAAGCAAAGCCAAGATGATATAACAAACGTATGCAGCAGCACTACGATACCACGGCGGAAGTATACGGAAAGCAATTGTATCCGATGATGTCGTACCGTCAGGAAAGACCGCCTTAACTTCAAACGTATATTCACCTTCCGACAGATTACTATACTCTTTGGTGCGTACCGTTGTAAAATCGGACCAGCTCCCCTTATTCAGACGATATTGAAAACGGACATCATCTCCTACCGCAAAGAAAGAAAGGGCATAGTCAAAACGAACGGAATTCATGGAATAAGCTATCACCGGAACCGGCTTCTCTCCTAAAAAGTTTGCGGTATATACCAATGAATCCTTGGGATAAGACAGATACATGTTCCTTATATATAAGGAATGGCTACGATCCTGACGCTCCCTTACGGCCGGGATACTGAACAAAGCGAAACCTCCTTCATTAGGAACCACCATCAGCGAATCTGAAAGAGGAATAATCGTTTCAAAACCGGGTACCAGTTCAATCAGCGATTGCTGGATGGGATTAATGCTTGTATTCGCCCCCCGCTTATAGGTACCCAGATTGGCAATACAGATTTCGTGAGGGCTCAAACTTATCAACTTATCGTGATACTCCAAGATATGCGAATAGGCCGTGGTGCCATTCAAAAGGTTGTTCATATCCGGACAAGGCTCCATGACATCTTTATGAGGATTATGCTTATAGATTCCCCGGGGAGTGGCAAAATACACCCGGTCTTCTATCTTCGCTATATACATATCACGTCCTACCGGGAAACCATCCTTCGCGCTATATTCCTTTATACGGACAGCTTTTGTCAAATCATTATCCAAATCCACACGGGTAACGTGGTCTGTATTATACACCCAAATCACCTTATCACTTTCCTGCTCAAAAAGACGGCAAGAATCGTTCACACCCTCAATCTTGCCAACCACCTGCCATTCTCCATTCTTTTTCCCAACCAAATAAATACCGTTATATACCCCGACATACATAAGGTCCGTACGTCCTGCCACAAGCTGGCAACACCAGGCGCCGGCAATATCCGTCACGCGTTTTACGGAAGTGCCATTGATAAGGAAAATACCACGGTCGTGCAGACAGAAGAGTTCATCACCTATACGGCAAAGGTTCCAGACCTGTCCGCTGGATTGGGGCATCGGACGGATATCCGGCAAATCGCCGTTCATCTGTACCGGATAAGAGGTGTAATACAAACCCCGATTGGTACCTAAATAAAGATAGCCGCCTTCTACGGCCGCCGTATATCCCGTGCCGTAGGAATAAGGATAGGAATAGAGATTCGTAAAAGGAGAACTCAGACAGACGTAGTCAATGCCGCTATCCAGACCGGCCCAGAGGTTTCCGGTTGTATCGAAGGAGACAGAAAGCACCGTATTGTTACGCAAGCCGTTGTTCTCATTGAAATATTTCAGTTGCATGGTGCTGCAATCCACCAGTACCAATCCTTTATGAATGGTTCCCAAGGCAATCTTATCATCCTTTTTGGCCACGCAAAAGACTTCATTCTCACGCATAAACTCTTCGGCACCGGTGATAAACGGTTCCATCGTACGCCCGTCACAATAGTAAAGTCCGTTGTATGCAGTCACCACCAGAACACCTTTCTTATAAGGTATAATGCCACGAATACGTTTGGAAGCCAACGCATCAGCACCCTGAAGAGGAAAAAAAGTGTTTCCAACCAAAAGCCATACGCCCCTGTCCGTACCGATATAAAGAATACCATTGACCATATTGGAACAGTCTATCTTGGCATTCATTTCAATGGCGGTATATTTTCCGTTCAGGAACTTCACCACGCACCCGTCCCCTTGGAAATACAAGATATTGTCAGTCTCATGAATGCCCCACACGTTTCCAAGAAAACGAACGGAACTCTCCAAAGTATCGGACATGCAATGATAGGCCAAAGAACCGTCCGCATCCGGTTCATAATAGCCGAACTCATTGATGCCCCCCACATAAATTCTTTTTTGGGTGGCAGAAGCCAGAACGGAACGCACATCGGAAGCATTGTTCAATGGAAACACATTCCAGACATTGCCATCAAATTGCACCATACCGTTCTTGTTGGCGAAATATACCCACTTGTCATCATAGGGTGCTATCTGCCAAGTCTGGGTCCCCTTGCCATAAACACTTTTATCAAAATTGACGATAAAGCTATTCCAGCCGGCAATTGCTTCGACCAAAGGGAGAAAAAGAAAAAGGCAGAAAAAAAGGTAGAATGACAATATGTGTTTGTTCATGCGTATAATGACTATATAGTTAGTTGCACAAAAATAATGCTTATTTTCAAGGTAGCGCACAATAGCCTATCAGTTTTTTCGTCCCCGATTATTATTTTCTTCTCGAATGGCAATCTTTTGCATTACTATACTTTAGATTCCGGTATACTAAGAAGTATTCGTCCGACAGTTGTTGAATTATCGTCCGACAGCTGTCGGACGATAATTCAACAACTGTCGGACGATAAGGTTACACATATCGGACGAATACTTTTTAGTAAAAGGAATATTTGTCCATCGTAATGCCGGAAAGAATCCGTACCTCCCCTCCAAAGTATCTGTATAAGGAGCCGTGAAGAGGGATAGAATAGAGAATCTAAAAAAACAAATAAAAAAATCGCCGCAAGCTATTGCAGATTTCAAAATAATGCCTACCTTTGCAACCGCAAAACGAAAACGGGTAAGTCCTATACGGCCAGCTCCCTTCGAATCCTCCAGGGCTTGATCGCAGCAAAGGTAGTTGGTTGTAGCGGCGCGATATAGCAAGCTTACCCACCCGCCTCTTTAGCTCAGTTGGCCAGAGCACGTGATTTGTAATCTCGGGGTCGTTGGTTCGAATCCGACAAGAGGCTCGAAAGAAAAGCAGATGATACGAAAGTGTTACCTGCTTTTTTCTTTTTGCCCCGCAAAGAATCCTCTAATTTATTTAAAATCTACACATCGGCTTGCCCTTGAATCCAACTATATTTGTACCTTTGCACATTATTTCTAAGAAAGATGACAGAAAATAGAGGTTACATGCAACGATACGCAATGCTGTTCGGTACCTATATGGGAGGTTTCTGGATATTGAAGTTCATACTCTTTCCTGTGGGGCTGTCGGTTCCTTTTTTACTTTTCCTTTTCATGGGACTCACGCTATGCGTACCTTTTATGGGATATTATTATGCACGGATGTATCGTAATCAGGTATGCGGAGGCGGCATCAGCTTCCTGCATGCATGGATATTCACCGTTTTCATGTATATGTTTGCTGCGCTGCTTGCCGCCGTGGCACACTACATCTACTTCAGGTTCATAGACCACGGATATGTGATAAACACGTGCGAAACGATGGTAGACACGCTTGCCCAAAGCAACATGCCGGGAATGGATTCGTACATCGCCACCTATCAGGAAGCTCTGGAGACAGCCCGACTGCTCAGCCCTATCGACATTACGCTACAGATGATATCGTCCAATGTATTTTGGGGTTCGATACTGGCTTTCCCCACCGCCTTGTTCGTGATGAGACGCAAGAAAGACGACGCTCCGGCAGAGTGACGGAACAGCAAAAAGAAATGTTATTTCAATTGTAAAATAGAAAAATCATACATCAATGGATATTTCAGTTGTCGTACCACTATATAATGAAGAAGAATCACTCCCCGAATTGTTCGCATGGATTGAGCGGGTGATGAATGCCAACGGCTTTTCATACGAAGTGATTTTCGTTAACGACGGAAGTACCGACCGTTCGTGGCAGGTTATCGAGCAATTGCAGGCACAAGCTCCGGACAAGGTACGGGGCATTAAGTTCCGCCGCAACTACGGGAAGTCGCCGGCATTGTTCTGTGGTTTCGAACAAGCACAAGGCGACGTCGTGATAACCATGGACGCCGACCTGCAGGACAGTCCCGACGAAATACCCGAACTCTACCGCATGATTACCCAGGAGGGCTACGACCTCGTATCGGGCTGGAAGCAGAAACGTTACGACCCGTTGTCGAAGACCCTCCCCACCAAATTGTTCAATGCCACCGCCCGCAAAGTATCGGGCATCAAAAACCTGCACGACTTTAATTGCGGACTGAAGGCATATCGCAAAGAGGTTGTCAAGAATATAGAGGTATACGGCGAAATGCACCGCTACATCCCCTACCTGGCCAAGAACGCCGGCTTCAAGAAAATCGGCGAGAAAGTGGTGCACCACCAGGCACGCAAATACGGAAAGACCAAGTTCGGGCTGAACCGATTTGTAAACGGGTATCTGGACTTGCTTTCCCTTTGGTTCCTTTCCCGGTTCGGCATCAAGCCCATGCATTTTTTCGGATTGCTGGGTTCATTGATGTTCATCTTCGGCTTCATAGCCGTGGTCATAGTAGGTGTCAGCAAGTTGTACTACATGCACCATGGCATGCCCTACCGTCTTGTAACGGACTCTCCCTACTTCTACCTCTCGTTGACCTCCATGATTATCGGCACACAACTATTCGTGGCAGGATTCCTCGGAGAGCTGATTTCACGTAATGCCCCGGAACGAAACAAATATCAAATAGAGAAAACCATTTAACGATGAAAAAATTAGTCAGACTTGTCATACTCGGAGCTATCCTTTGTCCGATAGTAAGCATAGCTATCTCCTGCTCGGAAGAGGCCGACTGTTCCATGACAGCACGCTCCATGGTGAATTGCATTCTTTATAGAGTAGACCCCGAAACCCAATACGTGGAGAACGACACGCTCGACTCGCTCACCGTGACAGCATACGGCACCGACTCCATCATCATCAACAACCAGAAGAAGGTACACGACATCTCCCTGCCACTGCGCTATACGGAGGATTCCACCAAGCTGATATTCAAGTACAGCCGGACCAAGAGTGACACGATGGTGATACGCCACACCAACACCCCCTATTTCCTATCAATGGATTGCGGCTATCAGATGAAGCAGGCCATCACAGACGTAACGTGCACCCGCATCTCTCTGGACTCGATATACATCAAAGACAATGAAGCAGGCATCTATGGAAAGGAAAATCTTAAGTTATTCTATTAGTCTGGCACTCTGCCTGCTGATGTTCCTCCCCCTACGGGCGCAGAACGGGAATCCTACCGCTCCCCCCCAGGGAGCACCTCCCAAGAAGGAGAAGAAGGACGCGAAAGAAGAAGTGCACTATCCGTTATACAACGGCATGTCCGTCGGCTTGGACTTGTGGGGAATCGGAAGCTCCGTATTTGGAGGAGATTTCCTGAGTTCCGAAGTGGCCGTGGACGTAAACCTCAAGAACCGCTTCTTCCCTATTGCCGAACTGGGATATGGCTCCACGGACACCTGGAGTGACAAAGGCATACACTACAAAAGCAACGCCCCCTACTTCCGCATAGGAATGGACTATAACACGCTATACAAGAAGCAGCACGGACACATGCTACTCGTAGGCTTGCGTTACGGTGTAAGTAGCTTCAAGTATGATGTAGACGCCTTGGGACTGGACGACCCGATATATGGTGGCATCGTAGGCAATCCGAATCTGGACGACGAGATATGGGGAGGCAGCCTGCCCTATAACCATAAAGGAATGAAAGGCTCCATGCAATGGGCGGAATTTTGTGTCGGTATCCGGGCGCACGTCTGGAAGGCATTGTACATGGGCTGGTCACTACGCTTCAAGTTCAAATTGTCTGCCTCGGCCGATGAATACGGTGACCCGTGGTATGTGCCCGGTTTCGGGAAATATGGCTCCAACACGATGGGAGTAACCTATACGATAACTTATAAACTACCTCTTTAAGCGACTTATGACAGGGTTAGAGATTTGGCTACTGGCCGTAGGACTTGCGATGGATTGTTTCGCCGTTTCTATAGCCAGCGGAATTATATTGAAACGCGCCCGGCTGCGCCCTATGCTGGTGATGGCCATCAGCTTCGGCTTTTTCCAGGCTTTGATGCCTCTGCTGGGATGGATAGGCGCCAGTTTTTTCAGCCACCTGATAGAAAGTATTGACCATTGGATTGCATTCGGTATCCTTGCCTTCCTGGGCGGACGCATGATAATGGAATCCTTCAAGGACGAAGATTGCAAGCACGAGTATGACCCTACCAGCCTGAAGGTGGTGCTCGCTCTGGCCGTGGCAACCAGCATCGATGCATTGGCGGTAGGTGTTTCGTTTGCATTCCTCGGTATCAAGCAATTCTCGGCTATTCTTTCCCCCATCGGCATTATCGGTTTTGTATCATTCGCCTTGTCGATGGTCGGCCTGATGTTCGGCATCCGTTTCGGATGTGGCATAGCCCGCAGACTGCGCGCCGAACTTTGGGGAGGGATTATCCTCGTCATCATCGGTACCAAGATATTGGTAGAGCATCTCTTCTTTTAATTAAAAAGTAAAAACTCAGATAGGATATGGAAAAGAAAGTACAACGGAATTTTTTATGGATTGCCCTACTGGTACTGGGAACCATCTGGATACTTGCCCGCCACAACCAAGTCACTCCTTATCAGACGGATAACGGACTGATATTCGGTACGGTATATAAAGTGACTTATCAATGTGACCAAAATCTGAAGGCGGAGATAGAAGCGGAACTCAAACGTTTCGACGGTTCCTTGTCCCCTTTCAATGACACGGCGACCATTACGCGCATCAACCGCAACGAGGACATTGTGCCCGACACATTCTTTACCAACGTCTTCCGACGTAGCATGGAAATCTCCCGGGAGACCGATGGTGCCTTCGATATCACCGTTGCCCCTCTTGCCAATGCCTGGGGATTTGGGTTCAAGAAGGATAATTTCCCCGACTCTGCCATGATAGACAGCCTGCTGGAGATGACAGGATACGAAAAAGTAAAATTGTCCGATGAAGGGAAAGTGGTGAAAACAGACCCACGTATAATGCTCTCGTGTAGCGCTGTGGCAAAAGGATATGCAGTAGATGTCATAGCCCAACTTCTGAAGAAAAAGGGTATCCGCAACTTTATGGTCGATATAGGCGGAGAAGTGGTTGTTCACGGGCAAAACCCTCAAAATGGACCTTGGCGCATCGGTTTGAACAAGCCGATAGACGACTCACTGGCAGTGAACCAGGAACTGCAAGCAGTGCTGCAAGTTACGGATTTAGGCATGGCTACATCGGGCAATTATCGCAACTACTACTATAAAGACGGAAAGAAATATGCGCATACCATCGACCCGCGTACCGGCTATCCGGTACAGCACAGCATCTTGTCCGCCACCGTCATCGCCAAAGATTGCATGAGTGCAGACGCCTATGCCACGGCATTCATGGTGATGGGGCTGGAAGAAGCAGAACGCGTGGCGGATGCACATCCGGATATCGACGCCTGTTTCATTTATACGGATGAAAAAGGAAAGCTTCAAACGTTCTTAACAAAAGGAATGGAGAAGTATATGAAATAATGTGCAAATGCGATTAACCCATCATTTATAAAATACAAAATATACCGCCAGTACCAGACATACAAAAGCGGCAAAATGATTCCAATGCAGCGTTTCCCCCTTGAAAAGAACCGTTGTAAACACCGTAAAGATTATCAAAGTGATTACTTCCTGAATCACTTTGAGTTGCATCAATGAGAACGGGCCTCCATTGCCTAAAAAGCCTATCCGATTGGCCGGAACCTGACAAGAATACTCAGCCAGAGCTATTACCCAAGAAAACAGCACCACGGCATACAACGGCCAGTTGGAGATGACTTTTGTCTCTTGTAGCTTCAGATGCCCATACCAGGCAAACGTCATGAAAATATTAGATACAATCAATAGCAAAATGGTATAAAATGCTTTCATATAGTGATTAATGATTAGTGATTAGTGATTAATGATTAATGATTGCAGGCAGCAATTCCTCTTGCACATTCGTCATACTCCCCCATAGACTATAGCGTGCCTCAGGATTCATTTCCTCCAACTGTTTCAGAATGCCTTTCATTGCACTACGGCTGGATTGTGACTCATACGGACAATTCTTCACCTGCTTACGATACCCCCTCACTTGCGCCAACTCCATCAAATCCGCCTCATGTACCAGACACATCGGACGGATAATCGTCATATCAAACTTCTTCATTACCAGCCGAGGAGGCATGGAGCTGAACGCTCCCTGATAGGTGATATTCATCAGCAAAGTTTCCAGAACATCATCCATGTGATGGCCTAACGCGATTTTATTGCATCCCTGCTCCTTGGCTACGGTAAACAATGCCTTCCGTCTATTCCAAGAGCAAAGAAAACAAGGAGACTTGCGGGTATCTGTCGTGGCATCAAACTCCGTTTCAAAGAGAACAAAAGGCACTCCCCACGACTCTACGTACTCCCTCAGATAGTCCACATCGCTTTGATAAGGTATATTCTTCATCACTACATGTACGGCGACAACGGAAAAACGGGGTTTATAGACACGGGCACGCCGTGCCAACAATTCCACCAGCGCCAAAGAGTCCTTGCCTCCCGAAAGCCCGATGAGAATCTTATCGCCGTCCTCTATCAGCCCATATTCCACCACACCTTTGCTAAACCGCTTGTCTATGCGGCGCAACATCTTTTCTTCTTCAGTAAATTGTGCCATTGATACGAGTTATGAGTTATAAGTTATGAATTATAGCTCTTCCGGTTGCAAAAGTAAGGCAAAAGAACGATTTAAAGAAGAATTAACAAAATAGAATTACGGAAACCAGCTTTATTCACGATAAATTTGTATTTTTGACCTTCTGAACAAATCAGCATGTATCAATATGAATAAAAAATATATCCTTTTCTTTCTATTCGGCCTTTTGAGCATAACAATTTCCGCACAAAGCCTGGCAGAAGCCAAAGCCTTGTACGAGAAGGGAGAATACGAAGAAGCCAAGCCCGCCTTCAAAAAACTCGTCAAGACACAACCTGGCAATGGAAATTACAACCTATGGTACGGTGTATGTTGCCTGGAAACCGGCGAACCCGCAGAAGCCTTGAAACACCTGGAAAGCGCCGTCAAGAGACGCGTCCCCAGCGGGCAACTCTATTTGGCCCGGGCATACAATGATCTATATCGGTTCGAAGATGCCATCGAGACTTATGAGACCTACATTTCCGACCTGAGAAAGAGAAAACGCTCCACCGAAGAGGCCGAACAATTATTGGAAAAAAGCAAATCCAACTTGCGCATGCTGAAAGGCGTGGAAGAGGTCTGCTTCATCGACAGCTTTGTGGTAGACAAGGAAAAATTCCTGGATGCATACAAAATCAGCCCCGAATCGGGCAAGCTGTTCATGTACGACACCTACTTCAATGATTCCGGTAAGGAAGGCGGAACGGTATACGAAACGGAGCTGGGCAATAAGCTATATTATAGCGAAATGCAACCGGACAGCACCCTCAGTATCCTTTCGCGCAACAAGTTGCTGGACAAATGGAGTGATGGCAGCTTGTTGCCCGGAAGCATCAACGAGGCCATGAATGCAGACTATCCCTATGTACTTACGGACGGTATCACTATCTACTATGCTTCGGATGGCCCTGGCTCGATGGGAGGATATGATATTTTCGTCACCCGTTACAATACGAATACCGACTCCTATCTGATGCCGGAAAATGTGGGCATGCCGTTCAATTCGCCCTACAACGACTATATGTACGTCATCGACGAATTCAACGACTTGGGATGGTTTGCCTCCGACCGCTACCAGCCCGAAGGCAAAGTGTGCATCTATGTATTCATTCCCAACTCATCCAAGCAAGTGTACAACTACGAAGGGATGGACCCGGACAAGATGATATCATTGGCGCAACTTCACTCTATCAAGGACACATGGACGGACACCGATGCGGTAAAGGCCGCCCGAGAAAGGCTTCGGACCGCTGCCAACGCAAAGCCGCGGACCACCAAGAAGCACGATTTCCAATTCGTCATTGATGACCACTCCACCTACTACCAGCTGGACGATTTCCGCTCCCCGCAGGCCAAAGCCTCGTATGGCAAATACAATCAGCTGGAGCAGAGCTACAAACAACTGCAGGAGAAACTGGAAGATATGCGTTCGGAATACTCCCGAGCCAACAAGCAGGAAAAGGACAAGATGTCCGCCGCCATCCTCGACCTGGAGCAACGTGTACGGCAATTGTCCACTGAGATGGAGCAAACTGCCATTCAAGTGCGCAACCTGGAAAAACAAGCCACCAAATAAAGACAACTATGGATATACTCATTATCGCCTCATTGATTATAGGAGCAGTAATCTTGTTCTTAGTGGAATTATTCGTAATTCCGGGCATCAGCGTTGCCGGTTTTCTGGCAGGAGGTTGCATCATCTTTGCCAACTACTATGCCTTTGCCTATATGGGCACCACGGCAGGTGTCATTACGCTTATCATATCTGCCCTGGCTTGTATCGGCTCGTTGGTATGGTTCATGCGCTCCAAGACACTCGACAAAATTGCATTGAAAAAAAACATCACCTCCAAAGTAGACCGTAGTGCCGAGGAAAAAGTCAAGGTAGGCGATATAGGCGTAACCACTACCCGCCTGGCTCTTATCGGCTATGCCGAAATCAACGGAGACATCGTGGAAGTAAAGTCATCAGACGGCTTCCTGAACGAAAAGACTCCGATTATCGTAGACCGTATTGCCGACGGAGTCCTCTTAGTGGAACGGCTCAAGCAGTGAAATTTCTGAAATCAACCTATTATTTATAACTAACAATTAATATTTAATCTCATGGATCCAAGCACAATGTATTTAACCGCCTTCCTCATTATAGGAGGCATTATTTTCCTGGTACTTTTCTTCCATTATGTACCGTTCTTCTTGTGGCTGTCCGCCAAAGTATCGGGAGTAAACATCTCGCTGGTACAACTTTTCCTGATGCGCATCCGTAATGTTCCTCCTTATATCATTGTGCCCGGCATGATTGAAGCTCATAAAGCAGGATTGCAAAACATCACGCGCGACGAACTGGAAGCGCACTACCTTGCCGGAGGTCATGTAGAGCGAGTGGTACACGCACTGGTATCCGCCTCTAAAGCCAATATCGAGCTGCCGTTCCAGATGGCAACCGCCATCGACCTTGCCGGCCGTGACGTGTTCGAAGCCGTACAGATGTCCGTTAACCCCAAAGTAATCGATACCCCTCCCGTGACGGCTGTTGCCAAAGACGGTATCCAGCTGATTGCCAAGGCCCGTGTAACGGTGCGCGCCAATATCCGCCAATTGGTGGGCGGTGCCGGAGAAGACACGATTCTGGCCCGTGTAGGCGAGGGTATTGTGTCTTCCATCGGTTCGTCAGAGAATCATAAGTCTGTATTGGAGAATCCGGATTCTATCTCCAAACTGGTATTGCGCAAGGGGTTGGATGCCGGAACAGCATTCGAAATTCTGTCCATTGACATTGCTGATATTGACATAGGTAAGAATATCGGTGCCGCCCTGCAGATAGACCAAGCCAATGCCGACAAGAACATTGCTCAAGCCAAGGCAGAGGAACGCCGCGCCATGGCCGTAGCCACAGAGCAGGAAATGAAGGCAAAGGCCCAGGAAGCCCGTGCCAAAGTTATCGAGGCAGAAGCGGAAGTACCCAAGGCCATGGCCGAAGCATTCCGCAACGGCAATCTGGGTATCATGGACTATTACCGGATGAAGAATATAGAAGCCGACACTTCCATGCGCGAAAACATTGCCAAACCGACGACGGGCAATACCAGCCAGCCGTTGAGCAAATAACTCGAAAAGTAACTGACAGAAACGCCGGAACCGGTGAACAAGAATCGGTTCCCGGCGTTTCTATTTATAAACAAAAGATTAAAAGCTCAATCAAATGAAAAAATATTTCGCCTCTTCCGAACTGATCATCAATGAAGACGGTTCTGTATTTCATCTTCACGTAAAGCCCGAATGGCTGGCAGACAAAGTCATCTTGGTAGGTGACCCCGGACGGGTGGCACTGGTTGCCTCCCATTTCGAGAACAAGGAATGTGGAGTGGAAAGCCGCGAGTTCAAGACTATCACCGGTACTTACCAAGGGAAACGTATTACGGTGGTTTCCACCGGTATCGGATGTGACAACATCGATATCGTGATGAATGAACTGGATGCCCTGGCAAACATCGACTTCGAGACGCGCGAAGAAAAGCCCCGCCTACGTAGCCTTGAGCTGGTACGTATCGGCACCTGCGGCGGCTTGCAACCCTACACTCCGGTGGGTACATTTGTATGTTCTGAAAAATCCATCGGTTTCGACGGTCTGCTCAACTTCTATGCCGGACGCAACTCCGTGTGCGACCTACCCATGGAGCGTGCCTTCCTCAACCATATGGGATGGTCCGGCAACATGTGTGCCCCTGCCCCCTACGTCATTGATGCAAGTGCTGAACTGATAGACCGCATCGCACAAGACGACATGGTACGTGGCGTAACGATTGCCGCCGGGGGCTTCTTCGGACCTCAAGGACGCGAGTTACGCGTGCCGCTTGCCGACCCGCATCAGAACGAGAAGATTGAAAAATTTGAATACAACGGCTACCATATCACCAACTTCGAGATGGAAAGTTCTGCCTTGGCAGGCTTGAGCCGTCTGATGGGACACAAGGCCATGACGGTATGCATGGTCATTGCCAACCGCCTGATAAAAGAAGCGAACACGGGATACAAAAATACGATAGATACTCTTATCAAAACAGTACTCGACCGTATCTAAGTATCCTTCAAGAAATGCTCCTCCCTTTCCTTCAGCCAATCCTAGGAGTAAGGTTTAGTAATGACTTCATCACATCCTGCCTGACGTGCCCGTTGCTGGTCTGTATAGTGTAGCAATGTCCTGCTATACCCACAATGGGCACAGAGGCGGATTAGGCTTTATAAGCATCTATCCATTATCGATTTGCACAAAGTTACGATAAAAGCCCATAAGTTGAATCACCATCTCTCTTTTTTGTAAAGAAACCATTATCTTTGCTGAATAAAAATAAGCCGGATAAAATGAACCAAGATACCATTTGTGCCATAGCCACCGCCCAAGGGGGAGCCATAGGATGCATCCGTGTCTCCGGACCGGATGCCATAGAGATAACATCCCGCATATTTACCCCTGCCCGGAAGGGGAAGAAGCTGAAGGATGCCAAGCCATACACACTTACCTTCGGTCATATCCATGAAGAAGAAAACATCATAGACGAAGTACTTGTAAGCTTATTCCGTGCCCCCCACTCGTACACGGGCGAGGATAGCACGGAAATCATGTGCCACGGTTCGAGCTATATTCTTCAGAAGGTGTTGCAACTGCTCATCGGTAATGGTTGCCGCCTGGCCGCTCCCGGTGAGTACACGCAACGGGCCTTCTTGGGCGGCAAAATGGACCTAAGCCAGGCCGAAGCCGTGGCCGACCTCATCGCCTCCACCTCTGCCGCCACTCACCGCCTCGCCATGAGCCAAATGCGCGGTGGGTTCAGTAAAGAGCTGGCCTCACTACGCGACCAATTGCTGCACTTCACATCACTCATAGAACTGGAGCTGGACTTCAGCGACCACGAAGAACTGGAATTTGCAGACCGCTCCGAGCTATGTCTCCTAGCAGACGGCATAGAGCAGGTAATTTCCCGTTTAGTACAATCCTTCAGTGTAGGCAATGCCATCAAGAACGGTGTGCCCGTAGCCATCATCGGCGAAACGAATGCTGGTAAATCCACCCTGCTGAATGCACTACTAAACGAGGAACGAGCCATTGTAAGCGACATACACGGGACAACCCGAGATGTGATAGAAGACACAGTCAATCTTGGCGGGATAACTTTCCGGTTTATTGATACGGCAGGCATACGCGAAACGAGCGACACCATCGAGAGCCTAGGAATTGAGCGAACCTTCCAGAAATTGGAGCAGGCGGAAATCGTGCTCTGGGTAGTTGATGCCACGAATGCCGTCTCACGGATACCACAACTAACTGCCCAGATACTTCCCCGTTGCGAAGGGAAACGGCTCATTCTCGTATTCAACAAGGCCGATCTGGTGCAGGATGCCTCAACCATCCCCAACTCCAGTTTCACCCTGGCCGCTACTAATGTGCAATGCATCTCCATCTCTGCCAAAGGGCGTACCAACCTCGACAAGCTTCAGCAAATGCTAATCTCTGCCGCTAACCTGCCCACGGTTACCCAAAACGATGTCATTGTCACGAATATACGCCACTACGAGGCTTTGACCCATGCCTTGGAAGCCATCCACCGGGTCCAACAAGGGATAGCAGAAAATCTATCCGGAGATTTTGTTTCACAAGATATCCGCGAATGTATTTTCCATCTAAGCGATATTGCGGGGGAAGTTACGAACGATATGGTACTTGGGAATATTTTCGAACATTTTTGCATCGGCAAGTAGGATATTGTAATCAACTGCAACGAATTAGAACCAACTATAATGAAGTCGCTGATTTTCAGCGGCTTTTTTATTTGCCAAAAATCCAGTTATAAACAGTTGGATACTGTTGTTCACCATATTTTTCTACCGTATTTCTACCGCGGAACAATTGAGGGCTTTTGCCCGATGTCACACTGACGCATTTGTTGACGTGTGTTGACAATGGTTTACGTGAGTAGACAAAAAGGGAAATAATCCGAGCCGTAAAAAGCTCATGTTTCACTAAAATATGGAGAATAACAAAAATGGAAGTAAAAAGAATCTGCCAGTGGTGCGGCAAGCCTTTCATGACAAAAAAGACCACTACCAATTATTGTAGTCCGCAATGTTCCAAAAGAGGTTATAAACACCGGATGAAGGAACGTAGAATGGAAATGCGCGAATTTCAGGAAATGATGGAGGTAAAGAACAAACTGGAGAGCCAGGAATACTTTACCTTTTCTCAAGCAGCCAGACTAATGGGCGTTTCTCGCCAGTATGTCTATAAACTGGTAAAGGAGGACAAACTTCGTGCATCAAGGCTGAGTTCAAGAATGTCGCTCATCAGAAGAACCGACATCGAACTTATGCTGAAAACAAAACCTTATGAGGCTCTCAGACCAAAAGATGAATTTGACGTTACCGAGTATTATACAGCTGAACAGATTGCGAAAAAGTACAAAGTCAACGCCAAATGGGTGTGGACCTATACCCGGCAAAACAATGTTCCCAAAGTCAGAATTCGCCAGTTCAATTATTACAGTAAAAAGCACATAGATGCGGCATTTGCCAAATATAAGACGGATGACGCCTTGACCGAATGGTACACTCCGGAAGAAATCGAGAAAAACTATGGGATGACACGTGTAGCCATTCGTTCACATGTTTACCGCAACAACATCCCTTCAAAGAAAGAGCACGGCCAGATATTCTACTCAAAACTTCACTTCGATCTGTCCAAGAAGACAACCGAAGATGATTCTTCAGAATATTATACCGTGCAGGAAGCCATGAAGAAATATAGTCTCACACGGGATTCAGTTTACGGCATTCTGCAATTCCACGAAATAAAACGGGAGAAGAAAGGGCGCTTTGTGAGATTCCTGAAAGTGGAATTTGACCACATTATGGGCGCCAGATAATGAATCTGTACAGACAGATATACAGACTGGAAAATGATTTTATGCTGAATGCGGTCTGCATAAAGTCATTGTGAATCTTCACCGCAAAAATTAAGTCAACTAATAACATTTGTAACTATGTCAGAATGTAAAACTGTAACTTTGAGAACCCGCCAGTTAAAAAATGGTATGCTTTCCTTCTATCTGGACTATTATCCGGGCTACCGTGACCAGGAAACGATGAAGACTATCCGTCACGAAGGTTTGAACATTTATATCTATGCAAATCCGAAGAATCAGCGGGAACGTGACTTCAATGCAACTATGTCAGAGAAAGCAGAAGCCATCCGATGCCGTCGCTTTGAAGCTATCGTAAACGAACGCTATGATTTCTTTGACAAGAGGAAATATAAGGCAGATTTTCTAGAATACTACCGTAAGCAACTTCCCAAGCACGACCAGAAATGGGAATTCGTTTATCAGCACTTCTATAACTTCGTACATGGCAAATGTACTTTCGAAGAAATTGATGTGGAGCTATGCAACAAGTTTCGTGAATATCTGCTCAATGCCAGACAGCTAAAACGAGATGGATATATTACACGAAACTCTGCGTCCGGCTACTGGTCCACATTCAGAGGATTCCTGAAAATTCTCTATCGCAATCGGCTGATCAAGGCAAACATAAATGATTTTCTGGAAAAGATTGAACCGGAAGATGTGGTAAAGGACTATCTGAGTGTTGAGGAATTGTACTGTCTGGCTGAAACACCATGCAAGATACCAGTTCTAAAAACCGCTTCCCTCTTTTCGTGCCTGACCAGTTTGAGACTCAGTGACATACTTACTCTCTGCTGGGAAGAAATCGTTGATTTTGCAGCAGGAGGAAAATGTGTACACACCATCACACAGAAAACAAAGACGGAAGACATCATCCCCATTAGTGATGAAGCCCTGAAGCTGATAGAATACTCACCTGAGAAGAAGGGTTTGGTATTCAAAGGTCTGAAAAGGTGCTGGACCCAGGTTCCCATGAAGGAATGGATTCGTTCTGCCGGAATCACCAAGAATATAACATTCCATTCGTATCGTAGAACATTCGCAACCCTGCAAGGAGCTGCAGGGACCGACATCCGTACCATACAAAGTATGATGGCTCACAAGAGCATAACCACGACCCAAAGATACATGAAAGTAGTGGACAGCAACAAGCGTGAAGCGAGCAACAAGATTACCCTAAAAAGGAAAGGATAGCAGTCTGTATTCTATATAAATAATAGGCCTAAAGTATGATTATAGTATGATTTGGAGTATGATTTTCGTACTTTAGGCTTATTTTTCTTAAAATCTCAACGATTATCTGTCACTAATTACAACTATTTGGAAATAGAAAATATATTTGCCATAAAAACTAATACATATAATTACAGAACATGACAAACAATATTAAATTATCGGCACGAAAGACAAGTTTCATACTTGCAGTAAGTTGTATCCTTTTTTCAGTAATTGCAACATATCTGTACATTAATCACCAGATAGATCTGACCAGATATACAACACCTATAATATTAGGAACTGTTGTAATAATCATAACGTGCGGAGGATTACAACGTGTATTCTATATATTCCTTACAGATGAATGTCCGCAGATCTTTTTTGATAATCAAAGAAATTCTATACCTGACAAGATTATTCCCAAACCAGATATGATAATTGAAGAATGCAGTGAACCAACTGTAGAAGTTTCAGATATAGAAATGATTGAAGTTAGCAATGCAACAGAAGTTATTTCAATGATTGAGTTACCGGAAAAGACAAAGAATACTGATACGACAGAAAATAAAGCTGTCAGCTCTGAAATCGTTACATCCATTACAATATCAGAGCAGCATGATGATTCGAAAGAAATCAAAGTTTTGGAGCAACAACCTACCTCAGAAGTTAAGTCCGAAGCTTTTTCATATCTCCAGGGATTCGAAAGCCGTATGGAAGAAATTCAGAAGGAAGAACTGGAGAGAAAAATAATGATTATAAAGGCTATTCATGAATATGTCACCTATTCTACCGCAAAATTTCTTACCAAAGAGAATCTGCTTATACTACATGAAAACATAGACCATTTGGCAAGTGGGCAATCAGATTTGTATAAACCCATTCGTTCAAAAATGGAAACTCCTCTTACATCACCTTCATTACGACATTTTGTCTGGAATATAGGCGAACGGTTAGGCATATCATTATCAGAAAGAGCCAATTTTATAAAAACCATATTTCCTAATGAATTAAAAAATGCAACTTTGGGATACCTTGTCAAGAATCTCAAAGATACCATACACAGTCAGATTCCTATTGACAGTCCAAAATATGATGATTTTAAATTTGATTATACTCTTATAAACAAAGCGCAATGTGAGAAAAAAATGAATTAATACAGACCGGAAAATGATTCTCGTCTCCTATTTTTCTGCATAATGTCATTGATTTAGTTTGTGGCATATTCAAACACAACAAATAAAGACATCATGCATTTTAAAAATTTAACCTTTAACGATTTACCTACAGTTGTAGGTGAATTATGTAAGAGAATTGAAAGTCTGGAAACTGTATTGAAAAACAGTCTGGCAGTCCAAAACAAGGTCAAAGAGAACCATCACGTTCCTATGACGGTGGATGAAGTATGTACCTACCTTGGTATATCCAAATCCTCATTTTATTATAAGGTCAAGCATGGGGGCATTCCTGTAATCAAACAAGGTAAACATCTTTTTGTCTATCGTGATGAACTGGACAAATGGCTTGAGACCGGAAGAAAGGTACAGGTTCCACTGACTTTTGAAGAAGAACAGACACAGTTGCTTGCTGCCACCCGTCGTAAGGCTAACCCTAAAAACGTGTAAAGCCTATGGACAAGACAGACATTAGAATTCCTACTGACGAGGAATTGACCGCTTATATGAAGGAATCTGCTGTAAGTGCAAACGGAGCTTATGAACAGTCACCGGTTGTATTGATGGTAGATGATGCCGCAATCGGTACACTGGGGAACTTCAGTGCCTCTATAGGCAAGGCCAAAAGTAAGAAAACTTTTAATGTTACAGCCATTGCAGCATCGGCATTGAAAAACGGAACAGTGCTGAAATACCGTTCATCATTTCCAGAGGATAAGCGAACTGTTCTGTACATTGATACAGAACAGGGACGCCATCATTGCCAGAAGGTATTGAAAAGAATCCTGCACCTTGCCGGACTCCCGGAGGAAAAGAATCCAGATAATCTGATTATGCTGGCTTTGCGCAAGTACGCCCCTCCGATACGTCTGGCTATAGTCGAACAAGCTATCGGCACAATCCCCGATCTCGGACTGGTGATTATAGATGGCATCCGAGACTTTCTTTATGATATCAATTCCCCCAGTGAAGCGACCGATATTATTTCCAGATTCATGCAATGGACGGATGACCGCCAGATTCACATTCATACCATTCTCCATCAGAACAAGAATGACGAGAATGCCCGTGGTCACATCGGCACGGAACTGAATAACAAGGCAGAAACAGTCATGCAGGTAGAAGTGGACAAAATGGACAGAACAGTGAGCGTAGTAGAAGTCATTCATATCCGTGACCGGGAATTTGAACCGTTTGCTTTCCGTATAAACGATGAAGTCTTACCTGAACTGCTGGATTCCTATCAGCCCCAGGAAAAGAAAATCGGAAGACCTGTAAAAGAACCGTTTGATCCGTACAAGGAAATTTCCGAGACCGTGCATCGGGCAGCTCTGGACGCAGCTTTTACAAACGTCTGTATTACCAGTTATGACGATTATCTGGAACGACTGAAGGAAGGATATGCCCTGCAGGACATTAAGCTGGGACATAACAAAGCAGTTAAAGTTGCCACCTTCCTCAGTAACAAAAGGATGGTCATAAAAGAGGGAAAGGAATATAAAATCAACCCAGACAGCCATTATTGAATCCGGCTTTACTTTATTGGCAGGGTGTACATATTAGAATAAAGCAAAGTCATAAAGACATTATAGGGAATATTCATCTTCTCCCCTTTTATTGGATAACCAGAATACTTATATCGCTTATGGTAGTAGTCGAAATGCCAATTTCATTTGTATATACGACACGGCTTGCCATGCAGTTTCAACAGGTATCTGTTGCGAGATATGCCAAGGTATAACCTCCACTCCGTTATGGTTGTACATTGGCGCTCTCGCCGGCTCAGTCACTTCGCCGGTGCGGTACTCGCAGGCTCGCACCTTAACCCGTTATAATATTAGATTTTCATGGAAAAAGAAATAATAAAACAAACAGAACAGAACGAGACTCCGGACAACAGGAGAACCGTATTTATCGGGGCCAAAGTCAGCCCCCGACAGAAAGAACATATCAAGTCACTGGCCGAACAATGCGGAATGACCGTAAGCGATTATCTGCTTGCACGGGCATATAATTATAAGCCAAAGGCAAGACTCTCCAAAGAAGAAGCTGCACTGCTGCAGAATCTGGACAACTGCCGTGCTGACCTGGTGAAATACACATCAGCCCTTCATGGAATGAGTACAAGCCAACGGCACACGATGTTCAACCAGATTCCATTTATGGTGAACTGGCTGAAGGAGCTTGGCAATGTGGCAGAAAATGTCTGCCAGTTCCTAAATTCCGTAAAAGAGCCAAACAGTATTCCAACCAATAATAAAACTGAAGAATCATGATCGCAAAGGCTAAAGCAATATCGCATGGCATAAACGACATCCGTTATATAACCGGCGAATCACATAATAAAAAACATCCGGAAAAAATCTATCGGGTATTGGACAATATGATGCCATCTGAACCAGATGCAATGGGTGTCTGGAATTCCATGCAATTTACTCTTTCCCGCTTCCGTCCGGTGAAGAATTCAGTCATCAGGATTGAACTTAGTCCGTCACCCGAACATACCAAGGACTTCACCATTGAAGACTGGCAAAAACTTTGGCAGGATTTCGCTACAGAGTTTGACAAACAGGTGTTCAAAGACAAGGTGTAGCTAACACTTGAAAAGGGACCCGGAACAACATTTAAAAAGTGCCCC
>NZ_QTLV01000014.1:0-128052 GCF_003602795.1 Bacteroides sp. AF34-31BH | reverse complement strand
AACTAACTAAATTTCAAATATTTCAAAGAACTCTTTTAGATTTTAATGGGACAGTAATGATATTCAGTATAGATTAATGTTCTATCTTTGGTAGGTGTCTGAATACAAAAAATTTTATGAAAGTAACCCAGTTGCATAAGAATTTTATATCCAACATTCTTGCACTGATTGCTAATGTGGTTGTAGGAATATTGTATACACCATATCTGATTCGTTCATTAGGTGTAGCAGCTTATGGAATACTGCCATTAACATTGGTTATTAATCAATATATCAGTGTATTAACTGGCTCATTGAGTGGTGCTCTGACACGATTTTATTCCATTGCATTGCAGCGGAATGACACTGAAAGAGCTTCTAAATGTTTAAGTACGATAATGGGGGTTTTTATTATATCCATTATCATATTGTTTCCCGTACTATTTGTATTTATAGATCATTTGGAGGACTTATTTAATCTTCCAATTGATCAGTTTAGGAGTGCGAAATTTTTGTTTTTGTTTACTATTTGCAGTCTTTTTACTTCTTTGTTTTCTTCATCGCTGAATGTAACGCTGTATGCGGAAAATAAACTAGATTTGATGAATTGGCTGAAGATAGGACGGACTTGTCTAAAGTTTGTTTTAGCTATTCTCTTTTTCAGTTTTTTAGATAAGAATGTGGTATATATAGGCGTGGCTAATTTAATAACTGAAATACTGGTTCTCTTGTTCAGTTATATCTTGTTCAGGCAATCAAGAAATAATCATATCACTATAAAAATTAGTTTATTTGATAAGACATTATTGGTATCCATTTGGGGAATGGCTTTGTGGACTATAATACATCAAATGGGAGATGTAGGGATATATCGGATTGATAATATTATAGTAAATAATAGTTTTGGTATAAGTGATTCTGGAACTTTGGGTGCTGTTTCTGAATTTGGAGTTTATGTAGGTTTAGTGGTCTCTGTGATAGGCTCATTGTATGGTCCTATTATTTTAAAAGCTTATGCTAAGGGAGAACATGATAAAGTGCAGAATATAGTACTCAATAATTCGCTTATTGTAGGGTCGCTGTCTGCAATTATGTGTGGCATCATGATGGGAATGGCGTCGAATGTGCTGACCTGTTGGCTTGGTTCTTCCTTTTCTGAATATGATAGGTGGCTTACATTGAAATTATTACCGTTACCTTTTTTTGCTGCTGCGGGTATTTATGCATTTTCAAATAGAGCGTGTAATATCGTTCGATATCCAGCTATTATAACCGTAATGATGGGAATATTGAATGTGGGGATTCTATGGTTTATTTCTCATTTTGTGTCAAAAAAAGAAATGAATACTATTGATATAATTTCATTAATGTTATGTTTCTCTTCATTTATTGTAATAATTCAAAGTTTTACACTTAATTCTATCTTTTTTTTAAAAACATATCCGGATAGTAAGCATCAAGTGGTAATCATATTTTTGAAAATTTGCTTAGTGCTGATTATGGCTTATACTTTTTCTAAATCTATAGCTTATTTTTGTATAACCTCTAATATGCTTGAATTAGTTGGATTATTTTTGATTTCGGGAATTTTATTATTGTCTTTAGTTTATCTTTTTTTCTTTAATAAAGTGCAAAAAAAAGCTCTTGCTGAATTGATTAAATAATATCATGAAAATATCTGTAATTATACCAGTCTATAATGTAGAGCGATATATTGCTCGTTGTCTTGACTCGATTTTAGCTCAAAGTTTTCAGGACTTTGAAGTTGTGATAGTGGATGATTGTGGTACTGATAACTCTATGATGATTGTTGAGCAATATGCATCAAAAGATGATCGTTTTGTTGTACGTCACAATAAGCAAAATATGGGATTAATGTGGACACGTCGGGAAGGTTATTTAAACGCGCGGGGAGAATATTTTGTTTTTTGTGACAGTGATGATTATCTGTTACCTGATTCTTTGGGATTGTTATATGAAGCGATCTGTTCTACTCAGGCAGATATTGTAGTATCATCATACGTTAGACATACCTTTAGAGGGAAAAATGTAGTTCAGTACAATAAGCTATCGTACGGTGAGGATCGCACTTCTGTTTATAAATCATTGTTATCCGGAGAAATGTCTCATTCTTTATGGGCAAAAATATTTTCGGCAAAACTATTCCGAGATTATTTATATGAGACGAAAGTTCATCAAACGAATAGTGAAGATGCGCTTCTTTTTTATCAAGTAGTGGAGCATGTAAAAAAAGTAGTTGTCATTCAGGAGCCTACTTATTGTTATGTATTCAACTCCACATCATCTATTATGAGAGATACTCGAAGTAAACTTCCACAAATTTTGTTTTTTCAACATTGGCAATTTAATTTTTTGAAGTCGAAAAATGATTTATCGGAATATCTTATTAAATCAACTATTTTGAAAAGAGTCGATTTAATGAAGTATAACGTAAGTAGTCATATACTCTTTCCGGAAGAAGATTTACGAAAGTATATTTCCTTACATAATTTATTGAATATATTCCCTCTTTTTCAGGCTTTCATTTTATATTTAAAAATTAATTGTTTCTTTTTTCCGTATTTGGCTAATTTGAAATATGAACTACGAATGTGGATTTTACGAAATTTCTGACTATGTAATTCATGGTAAATAAAGATGTGTTTGGAAAAAGAATGTTTTTGGCATTTCTTTTTTTGATAAATCCATTTCTTGCATTTTGTTTAGCTGTTTATCTGCTATCCAAACAAAAAGAAGCATTTACAACCGTTGTCATTGTTCTGTTCTTTGGACTTTTGGGTTATACCTGCTTACCTTTTTCAACAATGGACATCACTCGTCATTATGTGATGTTTGATAAAATGAAACAAGCTGTTTCTTTTTCGGATTTTGTCTTTTATGAGTCCCTATCGGAGAAACCTGATTTTTTTTTAGATTTGTTATATTGGACATTAGGAAAATATGTTAATACGCATCAAATTGTAGGATTTCTGGGAGCATCTATTTATTATGGTTTTATGGTAGGGATTATACGAAATTGGTGTAGTGTTTTGTCCATACAATCATCGAAGATATTTCTGCTTTTACTGATTATGTTTTTGGCTTTAATTCCTATATATGAGTTTTCGGGTATGAGACAAGGGAATGCGATTATGATATTCTTATATATCATAACAAAATCTGAAATGTCTATGCTAAAACGTGGATTATTGTTGATAATACCTTGCTTGTTGCATTTTTCATTATATCCCATCGTTGCATTATACATTTGTGCTTGTATGGTGAAGAAGAAGATACTTTGGATTATAGCATTATGTATGATGTCTGCTTTCTTTTATTTTACTCCATTGATGGCTTGGTTGATGAATATCTGTTCTTCTATGGGAGGAATGGGTGCCGGGATTGCCGAAAAAATAGATGCTTATCTATTTCAGGGTGAAGTGGATTCAGCATTGTATTCTGGTTCTGTTCTTCGTTTTTTTATTATTTTAGGATTGCTTTTCTTCTATCCGATAATTGCTTATTCTGTGAATAGAAAGATTGAAAAAGGGAGTTTTTTTGAAAGATTTCATAATTTTTTCATCTTGTTTTTCTCTTATCTTTTTTTTTCATCATCTTCATATATTCTCTCTCGCAATTTGATGATGTTCAAACTATTAATCGTACTGTATGTTGTTTATGCGCTTTATACATTTGCCTTCAAGTGGTATTTAAAAAGGTTGTTGATTTGTTTGTGTCTTATAGTCTGCATATCAGGACCTTTCTCTTTCATTCTTGGGAGGGAGTATAGAACATTGAATTTTTCTTTGTTTACATCAAATATAATAGAATTGCTAAGTATAAAAACTAATCCTGAAGGATATTCCATTTAATAATTAAGATGAAAACTCTCTTTCTTATAACCTCTTTAGAGCAAGGTGGTATTGAAACATATCTACTTAGATATTTGGAATATTTTCAAGAACATGAAGCTATTGTGATTTGCAAATCGGGTGGTTTGGGAGAACTTTATCCCCAATATACTCAGATGGTAAGAGTTATCCCTATGTATTTTTCATATTTTGGTGGTGTTCGGTATTATAGATATTATAAATTGCTGAAAAGGGAGCAGGTCGATACGGTTTGCGATTTTACCGGGAATTTTGCAGGACTACCTCTTTTTGTAGCTTGGTTCGCGAGGGTAAAAAAGAGAATCGCATTTTATCGTGGTTCTACAAATCATTTTAGGGAGACACGTATTCGGTTACTCTATAATGCTTGTATGAGAAAACTGGTATCAGTCTTTGCTACCAAGATACTTTCAAATTCAGTAGCAGCACTTGATTTTTTCTTTCCTAAACGTGACAGGACGTCAGATAGATTTGATGTTATCTATAATGGAATGGACATGAAAAAGTTGTCAAAACTGGAAAAGAAACGGTTACGCCAAGAATTTGGTTTGCCTTCTGATGCTTTTGTTGTAGGGCATACAGGACGCTGTAATGAGGCAAAAAATCATGATACCATTTTGAAGGTTGCTTCTGAACTTTGCCATAAGTATAAAGATATTCATTTTGTATTGGTGGGTAAAGGAGTGAAAGAGAAATACGAAATGATGGTTCAGCAGATGGGGTTGAATAAACAAATTCATCTGCTTGGTTATAGGGATGATGTTCTTCGGATTCTTCCATTATTTGATTTATATTATTTCCCGTCGCTGACAGAAGGGCAGCCCAATGCTCTGATTGAAGCTATGGCTACAGGGTTGCCTTTTGTTGCTTCTGATATAGCTCCGATAAAAGAATCGGTTCCTCCTGCAATTCGTTCATTGCTTCTTCCTCCTTGTGACAGTGAAAGGGCTGTGAAAGTGATAGAACGAATCTATAAAGGGGAGAGTGACGGAGCGGAGTATATGTGTAAAGAGTGGGCGCAACAGCATTTTGATGCGGATGAATTGTTCGCTAAATTTAGAAGAGAGTTATAATCTTAATTATCTATGGACTTGGTTTTTTGTACAGAAGCACGTTTTGTGCGTAGGTCTTCAGGGGTAGTGTACAGTATTGATGGGGGGCTTACTAATAGTTTATGGGAACGTTATTTGCGTAAGTTCGGCCATGTGTACGTAATGGCGCGTGTGCTTCTTGATGATGATTATCCGATAAACGATAAGTATTTGGCATCGAATGAACGAGTTTCGTTTATAGATTTGCCGTATTATGTCGGACCTATACAATATTTGAAAGTACGTAGAAAGCTAAATAAGATAGTTGCAGCGAATTTAATGTCTGGATGTGTTTATATTTGTCGGGTTCCAGGGGAAATAGGGACACTTATGGCAAGGCATTTGAAAAAAAATGGGATGCCTTATGGGGTGGAAGTGGTAGGAGACCCATGGGACGTATTTGCTCCTGGGGCTGTTAGACATCCACTTCGTGTGTATTTTCGTTATAGGGGGACGCATGATTTGAAACAGACTGTTGCTCAAGCAAATGCTGCTCTTTATGTTACAGAATATCAGTTGCAAAAGCGTTATCCGATAAGTAATTCAGTCTTTAGCATTTCAGCATCAAATGTACAGATTTGCTCTTGTAATTTACCGTCTTCAGGAAAAAAATTGTATAAAAAGAAGGAGTACAATCTGTTGTCGGTAGGTTCTTTGGAACAAATGTATAAGGCGCCTGATGTGGTTTTGCAGGCGTTGGCATTGTTAAAGACCAGAGGGGTGGATTGTAAGTTGACATGGTTGGGGGAAGGTAAGCATAAAGAGGCAATGCGGAAATTGGCATCAACATTACATATTTCCAATGATGTGATTTTTAAGGGAAATGTAAGCCGGGATGAGGTGGATGAAACATTGAGGAATACTGATCTTTTTCTGTTAGTTTCACGTACTGAGGGATTGCCACGTGCCTTAATTGAAGCAATGGCTATGGGATTGCCTTGTATTGGTACCCAAGTGGGGGGGATTCCTGAATTGTTGGATGAACAAGTGTTGATTCCGGTTGATGATTCGCAGGCTTTAACCGATAAAATTGAGTTCTTGTTGAACCATATAGAGGCGATAGACAAGCAAGCAAGTAGAAACTATGAATTTGCCAAAAAATATTATGATTCTATTCTTCAACAAAAGAGAGAATCGTTTTATCAATACCTTATTTCTATCGTAAAATGAAGCCTTTTTCTTTTCAACATAAACTTGGACGTGTGCTTTTGTCATGGATTCAACACTATAATCACGAAAAATATTGGAAACGGCGAGATATCGTAATTAATCCCAATGATAAAACTTACCTTTTACTAAAACTATATTATTTATATTACATCAAACGTACAGATGCTTATCACAATTGTTCTTTTGGAACTAACTTAAATTCCGGAGCTTATTTTGCAACTCCTCCCCACCTTCCTCATGGACCAAAGGGGATTATAGTGGGACACGATGTTCGCATAGGAGCAAATAGTATTATATATCAACAAGTTACAATTGCACAGGGGGGGGGTAAAAATACTAAACAATGTATTGATAGGAGCTGGTGCGAAGATATTGCCCGGTGTTTCAATAGGTAATAATGTTAAAGTGGGTGCGAATGCGGTAGTGGTGGAAGATGTACCCGATAATGCAACTGTGGTATTGCCGAAACCGAGAATCATTTTGAAATGATGGAGCATTGGAATGGAAAGATAGTTCAGATGAAAAAGAATAATAGAAAGAAGTTTTATATAGTGACTACTGTACCTGCATCATTAAACTTCTTTAAAGGGCAATTGGCATATTTGAGCAATGATTTTGAGGTAGTTGCTATCTCGTCTGATAAAAAAAATCTTGAGCACTTTGGTGAGGGAGAGGGAATTGATACTTATCATATCCCAATGGAGAGGCCGATTTCACTTTTGAATGACTTTAAAAGTCTCATAAGGTTCTTGTTTTTCTTCAGCAAAAAGAAGCCTGATATTGTACATGGAAATACCCCTAAAGGAAGTTTTTTGTCGATGATAGCAGCTAAACTGACAAGTGTGCCTGTAAGAATTTACATGTGTCATGGACTCAGGTATCAGGGATATGGCGGTTTGATGAGAACTTTGTTGAAAACAATGGAGCGTGTCTCATGCTATTGTGCCACAGAGGTTCTTTGTGTGAGTAATGGGGTAAAAGCAACATTAATGGAAGACGGCATTTCTAAAGCATCAAAATTGAAAGTTATTTGGAATGGGAGTGCCAATGGTATTGATACTGATAGGTTTGACAGGAAGATGGTTTCTTTGGAGGCACTTTCTTCTATTGCAAATTCTGTTGATAGATTTGTTTTCTGTTTTGTTGGGCGCATTGTGAAAGATAAAGGGATAAACGAACTGGTATCAGCTTTTAATAGATTGTCTGCTATATACAATGATATAAATTTGATGTTGATTGGCCAGTTTGAGGATAATGATAACCCGGTAGATAAAACTACTAAGGAAGACATACATTTGAATTCTAAAATTCATTTTTGGGGAATTCAAAAGGATGTCAGACCATTTATGTGTGCTTCTGATGTGTTTGTTTTGCCATCGTATAGGGAAGGATTTGGAATGGTGCTCATGGAGGCCGGTGCATTAGGTGTTCCATGTATAACCACGGATATAAATGGTTGCAACGAAATAATCCAAGACGGTGTGAATGGAAGGATAATTCCGCCACGTGATGAAGAAGCCTTGTATGAGGCTATGAAATGGATGTATGAGCATCGGAATGCAGAAGTAAAAGAAATGGCAAAACGCGCCCGTCCGATGATTATAGAGCGTTATGAGCAGCATAAAGTTTGGGAAGCACTATTGGAAGAGTACCGCTCTTTGGACAATAATGTCTGATTTTGTTTTAATATTCCAATAACTAATATCTGATGAAGACAAATTGGAATTGAATCGTGCACTTGCTGCTGAGGTGAGAGGCAGCAAATTGAAGCGGTTGTTGGATGTCTTGAAAACAAATGAGATTTTGCAAGAAGATATTGATTCTGAAGTAGAAACGGTAAGACAAGAAAATTATGAAAAGCGACTGCAAAACGAGAATCATTATTGATACAAATCTTTGGATTAGTTTTTTGATTGGCAAAAAATTGGCTGGTTTTTTGGATTTCTTGTCTGATGAAAAGGTTGAACTTGTTGTTTCAAATAATAACCGTAATGGAGTTTGATGTATTGGCTTCTTCATCGGGCTATTCCTTTTTTGTACATGAAGATTTTGAAGATTATTATCATCTTGTTGTCAGAGAATAATTCTTTAAAATATATAGATACGATTTCTTCTTAGTGTATAACCATTAAATCATGTATTCTCATTTTTTTAAGAGGGTGATTGACTTCATCCTTGTGTTTTGTGTGTTGGCTTTGATTTGGCCGATATTGTTTCTTGTTGCCCTTTGGTTGCATTTTGCCAATAAAGGTGCTGGAGTCTTTTTTACTCAGGAACGCCCAGGAAAACATGGCAAAATATTCCGTATTATAAAGTTTAAGACCATGACGGATGAGTGGGATGCGGAAGGGAATCTGTTACCGGACGTACAGCGTTTGACTAAAGTGGGTAGGTTCATTCGTTCTACAAGTATTGATGAGTTACCACAGTTGATTAATGTCTTGAAAGGGGATATGGCTTTGATAGGTCCTCGTCCCTTACTCCCCCAATATCTTCCTTTATATAGTAAGGAACAAGCCCGACGACATGAGGTACGTCCTGGTATTACGGGGTGGGCGCAGGTGAATGGGCGTAATGCCATCAGCTGGACACGGAAGTTTGAATTGGATGTGTGGTATGTGGAGCATTGTTCATTTTTACTTGATTTGAAGATAATGCTTCTGACAGTAAAAAAAGTGTTTACAAAAGAAGGTATAAACCGGGGAATGGAAGTTACAATGCCCTCTTTTACCGGTGACAATTAAGTGTATATGAAGGAAAGAAATATTAGTATAGATATACTAAAATGCTTTGCTGCGATATTGATTACAAATTCTCATATGGGAATCTTGTATGGTAATTATAGTGTATTGGCTACGGGGGGAGCTATAGGTGATTCTTTATTCTTTTTCTGTAGTGGTTTTACTCTTTTCCTTGGAAGGATGGGCAGATTTGATAATTGGTATAAACGTAGAATCAATCGGATATATCCTACTATTTTTGCTTGGGCTATTTTGACCTCTTTTTTCTTTCATAATCATAATGACATGAAAGATGTGCTTTTAAGGGGGGGGGGATGGTTCATTAGTTGCATAATGATATATTATGTTTTCCTTTACTTTATTCAACGATATTTTCTTCATAAATTGATAGATGTCTTTTTGATATTTGTATTAGTTTGTGTGTGCTGGTTTTTCACATTTGACAGAGGTTTGGGATTTAATATGTATGGTGGTTCTGTTTTGAGATATGGTTTTTCGTTTTTGCCCATGTTGTTGGGGGCAATAATTGGCATTTCTAAAAAAGACTTTCATTTTTGTTTTAAATTTGATTTTATAAAACTGATGTTGAATGTGGCGCTGTATTATGGCATTATGTTTTTGACTACAAAAATGACTTTGGTGCGGGAATGGCAAATAATATCTCTGATTCCTTTATTGTTTATTACATATTATTTTTATAAAGTATGTAATAGTCTAATTTTAAAATCTTGTTTTGAACATAGAATTTGGGGATGGGGTATCAAGTTTATAGGTGGGCTCTGTTTAGAAATCTATTTAGTACAGTCTCCACTTTTTACGGATAAGATGAACGCTGTCTTTCCGTTGAATATTCTCATAATGTTCTTTATCGTATTTGGGGTAGCGTATATATTAAGATGCGCTTCTCGAGTGTTTGCACAAACTTTTAAAGAACAAGAGTACGATTGGAAAGAGGTGATTAAAATGATATAGTTTAATAGATAATGTAGAATAATGCGGGATATTGCTATTTATGGTGCGGGTGGTCTTGGAAGAGAGATTGCTTGTGTATTGAAAAAGATTAATATGGTTACGCCAACTTGGAACTTACTTGGTTTTTTTGATGATGGTTTAGAAGTTGGAACAAAGAATGAATACGGTGAAGTGCTAGGTGGAATGAATGTGCTGAATTCGTATATAGGTTCGTTAGCCCTAGTGATAGGGATTGCTAATCCTGTTGCTATCCAGAAGATTGTGAGTAATATCATGCTGGAACGGATAGAATATCCCAATATAATTTCCCCTGATGTAAAATATATGGATGAGAATAACTATTCTATTGGAAAAGGCAATTTTATTAATGTTGGGTGTCTGTTGAGTTGTCATGTGCGGATAGGGGATTTTAATAATTTTGGTGCTTTTTCTACAATAGGTCATGATACTCAAATAGGTAGTTATAATGTGATAATGCCTTCAACTCAAATTTGTGGCTGCGTTTCAGCTGGTGATATTAATTTCTTCGGTATAAGTTCTATTGTGTTACAAGGATTAAACGTAGGTCATAAAGTAACAATAGGTTGTCATAGTGTACTGATGACCGATGCTAAAAGTGAATATACTTATTTTGGGAATCCAGCAAAAACGATAATAAAAAAGTAGAATGGGAGAATTAAAAGGAAAGACTGCCCTCATTACGGGTTGTAATCGAGGTATAGGCAAGGCAATAATGCAAGAACTGGTTGCCGATGGAGCCAATATTGTAGCTTGCACTCGTAAACAGACAGCTGAGCAGGATGCTTTTTATAGGCAATGCCAATCAGAATATGGAATACAGATATATCCTATCTATTTTGACCTGTCTGATGAGGATGCCATACGGATTGCTTTAAAAGAAATATACTCTTTAAAAATTGTCATAGATATACTTGTGAATAATGCCGGTATATTGAATACGGATGGGTTACTCCGATTGAAGATGGAAGATGCTCATAGGGTGATGCAAGTGAATTATTTTGCTCCCCTGCAGATTACACAAGGAATTGTGAAATTGATGTTGCGCTCAAAATCGGCATCTATAATCAATGTGGCATCTATTGCAGCCTTGAAACCGACTGTGGGTAACACTGTATATGGAGCCAGTAAAGCAGCCCTTATAAGTATGACTACTTGTTGGGCAAAAGAACTTGCTTCAGCCAAGATTCGAGTGAATGCTGTAGCACCGGGGTATCTTGATACGGATATGAGCACCTCTGTTGATAGCAAGGTGATGGGGCAACTGGTTAATGATACATCATTGAAAAGATTGGGTACTGTGGAGGAAGTGGCTAAAGTCGTTTCATTTCTTGCCAGTGATGATTCGTCATATATTGACGGTGAAGTTATAGAAATTACGGGGGGATATAGAATATGATTGAAAATAAAATAATTAGCCTGGAAAAAGATTGTTATGATATGAAACTTAAGGCTCTTGAAATGGCTTTAAGTACGGGCAGTAACGGTTCTCATATAGGTGGAGCTTTCTCTGCTATGGAGATATTTGCAACGCTCTATTCGGTAGCCCATGTAGATGATACATTTGACGAGAAAAGGGACCGGATAATCGTCAGTAAGGCACATTGCGTTTTAGCCTACTATACGGCTTTGTGGAAGAAAGGCCTGCTGTGTGAGAAAGATTTATCCACATTTGATAAGAATGGTACCTCTTTTCATGGACACCCACATCGGAATTTAACTTATGGAATAGAATTTTCGGGAGGTAGTCTTGGCTTGGGGCTATCTTATGCTGTAGGAGTAGCTTTGGCTATGCAGAAAAAGCACCAGAGTAATAAAGTCTATGTGCTATTGGGTGATGGAGAGTGTGACGAGGGAATCGTATGGGAGTCATTGATGTCTATTGCAAATTTCAAACTGAATAATCTTATAATCATTGTAGATAGAAATGGCTATCAACTAGATGGTCCTACCAAAGAAATCATGAACCAATACTCTTTGGAGGAAAAGTTCAAGTCGTTTGGTTTGGAAGTGGAGGTCGTAAATGGGCATTCTATAGAGGAGTTGCTATGCGTTTTGAATAAGCCATCTGATGTATCAAGGGTGATTATCGCAGATACAGTAAAAGCGAATGGCATTTCATTTCTGATGAATAATAAGATGGCGCATCATTGCGTGTTGTCATTGAAGAAATATGAAAAAGCTGTAGAAGATATAAAAGCAATGTATGATGGGAAATAGTAAGATTAATCCTAAGATTTATTCAGCTTTAGGACAAGGTGGAAGTATGTTTGGTATTACATTGCCCGATGTGGCTCGGAAAAAGGATAATGTGATTGTTCTCTCGGCTGATATGTCAACACCTGCCGGACTTGATAAATTTAAATCCTTGTATCCAGACAAGTTTTTCAACTTAGGAATTGCTGAGCAAAACATGATTGGAGTGGCAGCTGGATTGACGGATGAAGGATATAAAACAATATCAGTAGCCCAGGCTTGTTTTGTTTCAATGCGTTGCTTTGAACAAGTCCGTCAATTCTTGGGGTATATGCATTCGGCACAAGTTCTTGTGGGGATTGGTTCCGGATTTTCGTTGACACTAATGGGAAATACCCACTATGCGTTGGAGGATATTTCATTGATGAAAACAATTCCCGGTATGACGGTGATAGCTCCTTGTGATGCATTGGAGGCAATGAAGGCTCTTGAAGCTGCAGTACAGTTGGAAAGCCCCGTATATATTCGCTTGTATGGGGGAACTGCAACTCCTATTGTCTATCACGAGGATTTTGATTTCAAAGTGGGCAAGTCTGTCACTCTGCGAAAGGGGAAGGATTTGCAGATCATAGCTACCGGAAGTATGGTGTATATGGCTATGCAGGTAGCTGAAATTTTAGCAGGGAAAGGAGTTTCTGCTTCTGTTGTCGATATGCATACTGTCAAACCTCTGGATATTGAAGTTATAGATTTTAATGCGCCTTTCATTGTTTCTCTTGAAGAACACCGTATGGTTGGAGGTATGGGCGACTCCTTGGCAGATTACTTATCACAATATAACTCACATCCTAAATTGCTGAAAATAGGAGCTTCGGATAGTTTTTCCATAGTGGGTGACTATCCTTATATGATGGAACAGAACGGATTATCAACTGATAAAGTCGTAGAACGGATTATGTCATTTATAAATAGATAGATTATGAACGTAAAAGAAAAAGTATTTGAGATTGTAGCTTCTGTCTGTGAAACGGAAGTATCCAATGTTAATGAGAATAGTACAATCGGTGATTTTCCCCAATGGGATTCTATGGGACATTTGACAATCCTTTCTAATGTAGAAGAGGCCTTTGATATCAATTTTGAGCCGGAAGAGATGATGGATCTGGAAGATGTCCATGATATCATAGCAGCTGTGGAGGAAAAGTTGTAATAATTATGGTGATAGAGGAAATCATATATCGGCATTCAATTACTTCTCCCGAAAAGACGGCCGTCATTTCGGGGGAAGTGACTGTCTCTTATCGTGTCTTGTGGAACAATATCAAGCATACGGCTGCCTATTTCATTTCTAAGGGAGTGGGAAAGGGCGACCGGATCATTGTCTCTGCAAGTAAAAATATAGATTTCATTTATGCCTATTTTGGAGCGCATCTGGCAGGGTGTATTTGTGTCCCGATTGATCCGGAGACCAATGTAACCCGTCTGGAAAGGATCATTGATTGTGCAGCACCTTCCATGATTATCGGCGAGCTACGCAATAAAGGGGGACATGAGGTGCTTCCGTTCACAGAGATAGGATTCGATAAGGATTTTGATGTGGTTTTTCCTCAAGAGAGGGATATTGCCGACCTTCTGTTTACTACCGGTACCACCGGTATGCCCAAAGGGGTGGTTTTGTCCTACTCCAACCAATTGTCCGCTGCAAATAATATAAATACTTTCATAGGGAATACTTCCGAGGATATTGAATTGCTGGCTTTGCCTATCAGTCATTCTTTCGGCTTGGGCCGGCTGAGATGTGTACTGGCTAAAGGCGCCACTCTAATCCTCTTGGGCAGCTTTGCCAGCATGAAGAGATTCTTCGGTGAGATAGAAAGATGCAGGGTCACTGGTTTTGGTATGGTGCCTGCCAGCTGGGCCTATATTGCCAAGATGAGTGCGGATAGGATTGCCCGATATGCCTCCCAATTGAGGTATATAGAGATAGGCAGTGCATTTATGCCGAAAACTGAGAAAGAGAGATTGATGCGTCTGTTGCCTGATACCAAGATATGTATGCACTATGGGTTGACCGAAGCTTCGAGAAGCGCTTTTATCGATTTCCATACCGATATGGAACATTTGGATTCAGTGGGCAAGTCTTCTCCCGGTACGGAAATTGTCGTTTGTGATGAACAAGGAAATTTACTTGCGGCAGGGCAGGAGGGCGAGTTGTGCGTAAAGGGCGGACATGTGTGTGCTGGCTATTGGGGAGTATCAGAAGATATCTTCAGGAATGATTTTTATAACGGCTATTTCAAAACCGGAGATTGGGGCTACATTGATCACTCCGGCTATATATACCTGAAAAGCCGTAAAAAGGAGATTATCAATGTCGGCGGGAAAAAAGTCAGTCCGATTGAGGTCGAAGAGGCCTTGAACTCCATTCCGGGTATTGAGGAGTCTGCATGCATCGGTGTGCATGATGATGTGATGGGAGAAGTCGTGAAGGCTTTCATCGTTGGCTGCCTGACGGAAGAGGATGATGAAAGGGTCCGGAAAGAGATGGCGGCTCTGGTGGAGAATTATAAGATACCGGTCTATCTGGAACATATTGATAGTATTCCCCGAACAACATCGGGCAAGATACAACGGTTATTATTGAAATGATTATGAATGAACGAAGCATGGTTGAAGAACTGTTGAACAGACCTCCTTATGATGGGAGTGAAGAATGTGATAATTTGTTTATGGAAGCTCTGCGTGATGAGCTTGTTTTCCACTATGAGCACAATGAGATGTATCGGCATTTTTGTGAGAGGAAGAACTTTAATCCTCATGAGCCGATTCATTCGGTGGATGAACTTCCGCCAGTGGCCGTCAGTGTGTTCAAGGAATTGGGATTCAACCTGAATTCAGTTCCCCGGGAAGAACTGACTTTGGCATTACAGTCCTCTGCCACTTCTGGAATACCGAGTACCGTAGTCATTGATAAGATAACAGCAAAAAGACAAGGTAAAGCAATGGTAAAGGTGGTCAGTGAATTCATTGGCAAAGAGAGGAAACCTTTCCTGATTATGGATATTGATCCCCGTTCTGCCTCCAGAAAATTGCTTGGAGCAAGATTTGCCGCGGTGACCGGGTATCTTAAGTTTGCGAGTAAAGTCGGTTATTTTCTGAAAGCGGATGAGAATGGTCTCTCATATTTTGATGTGGAAGGCATTCAGGCATTTATAAAAGAATTGCCATCCGGACAGCCTGTTGTGGTTTTTGGATTCACTTATATATTGTATCAACATGTATTGAAGTCAATACTGGAATCAGATGTGAGACTGCATTTGCCTAAAGGTTCCAAGATAATCCATATTGGCGGTTGGAAAAAATTGGAAAGTGAGAAAATAAGCAAAGAACTTTTTAATGAGCAATTAGCGCGGTGCTTTGGCATTTGTCCGGAAGATGTCATCGACATTTATGGATTTACAGAGCAGATGGGGTTGAATTATCCGGATTGTGCCTGTGGCTGTAAGCATGCCTCTTCTTATGTGAAAGTCCTGGCCCGCGATACCGTTACAAGAAGTGTCCTTCCGGCGGGAAAGGAAGGGATGCTTGAATTTATAACTCCTATTCCTCATTCTTATCCGGGCAATGTAGTATTGACAGATGATATCGGCATTCTGGAAGATTCGCCTTGTCCTTATGGACGTTCGGGACAGAGGTTCCGTATTGTCGGACGGTTGAAGAAAGCGGAGGTCAGAGGATGTGGGGATATTCTTTCCTCCAAGTTGGTGTTTCAACAGAAAGAAGGGACGGAAATAAAGTCGGACTCTCATCTGGACATTCAATATTTTAGGGGAACTTTGAAAGGAAATACGGGAGAGGAGCAGCTGCAGGGTATTATTTCTTGTCTGAATGATAAACTGGACTGGCTTCGGCAGCAACCGGTCGAGGCACTGATTGGCATCATTGGTGAAGTCGCAAAGAAATGGCTGTCCGATGAACGTTTTTCCTTTTTGAAGGACAAAGGCTTGCTGTTCTTGTCGAATTGGTGTGAAGCGTCTCATTTAAGGCAGATAGCCGAAGAGGGTCTGAGGGGGAATATAAGGTATTGCGATACCTTCTTGCATTTTCCAAATTCTTCAAAACATTTCTTGAAGGCAAATTCGCGAGGACTGGCTTGTCATTGGATGGCAGGCAATGTACAAATATTAGGTGTGTTTGCCTTGGTCCAATGTATCATAACTAAAAATGTGAACTTATTAAAGGTCTCTGCCAAGGATGACGGTGTGTTCCGTGCGCTTTTGAATGCGTTTGAAGGAGTTACTTATACAACTGAGGATGGCTATACACTTGAAGGTTCGGCTCTGATGGATACTGTGGCTGTTGTATATTTCTCGAGAGATGCCAAAAAATTGGGAGAGTTGATGTCCGGGTCTGCCCAGGTCAGAATTGCATGGGGAGGGAAAGAGGCGGTTGAGACGGTGGCAAAGTATCCTTCGATGATTGACTGTGAGACAGTTGTTTTCGGCCCCAAATTGTCTTATGCGGTAATTGCTAGGGAGGAACTGTCATCGGAGCATGCTGCGAAGAAATTGGCAAGACGGGTGTCGGTAGATGTATCTGTTTTTGACCAGTCCGGTTGTGCATCACCTCATAATCTTTATATTGAGAAAGGAGGAATAGTTACTCCTGAACGTTTCTGTGAAATTTTAGCGGAGGCATTTCCCAAAACGGAAGCCCAAATTCCTAAACCATTCATATCTCCGGAACAGATATCTGCTGTTCACTCGTCCAGGGGAGTGTATGATTTTAAAGGTAGAGTTTGGGGAAGTGATACGATGTCATGGACAGTACTCTATTCAGAGGACAATGAACTTTGTAAGCCAGTGTATTCACGTGTGCTTATGGTACATCCGGTGGATCACATAAATGATGCATTGGTACATGTTCAGGATTATATCCAGACGATTGGCATTGCCGCTCCTGAAGATAAGGCCATTGATTTTGCAAATAAGGCTACAATGGCAGGTGTTGCCCGATGCCCTTTGATAGGCAGGATGTTGAACTTTGAAATGCCGTGGGATGGACTGTTTCTGATTGACAGATTGGTCAGATGGAATACCTTGGGCGGCCCTCTTTGTTGACGGGCAAAGTGGAAATGATTGAGATTGTTCGGATTGTCAATTCTGTATTTGAATCAAATACCTATTTGGCAATAAGCAGGAATTGTGACCTGTGTTTTTTGATTGATTGTGGAGATCCTGCCCCTATAATTGAGAACATAAACAATCGGGGATTACATTTGAAAGGTATTTTCATTACCCATTCCCATTTTGATCATATATATGGCTTGGATTCCATCATTGATGAATATCCGGAAACTCCCATCTATATCTCTGCTTTGGGAAAGGAAGGCTTGTACTCCGATAAATTGAATTTATCGCGCTATAGTTTGTGCCCTTATGTATTTCAACATTATAGTGTCATGAAAGAACTGAAAGAAGGGGATACTGTATATTTATATGGAAGTGCTGGAGTGGAAGTTTATGAGACTCCCGGTCATGATAGAAGTTGCCTGACTTACAAGTTTGGCAATTGTTTGTTTACAGGTGATGCGTTTATACCAGGGCTAAAGGTGCCCGCTTCATTTTCTAACAGCAATAAAGTATCCGCAGAACTATCCCGACAACGTATTCTTTCTTTATCGAAGGGGTGTCGTTTATATCCCGGTCATGGTGAGAATTATGAGAACTTTCAGCCGGAAGTATATTTATAGACTATTTTATTGGTTATTTATCCCCTATTATGTGAGGCGGAAGAGTTCTTCTTCTGTCGAATGAACCTGATTTATTTTACAAAGAAATGGATAAGAGAATATATCTTTGCCTCGCCCACATGAGCGGCAAGGAGATGGGCTTCATACAAGAAGCCTTTGATACCAACTGGGTTGTTCCTCTCGGACCGAACGTGAATGCCTTCGAGCAGGATTTGGAACGCTTCATTGGGCGGAATAAAAAGGTGGTGGCTTTAAGTGCCGGTACTGCTGCTGTGCATCTGGCCCTGCTTGCTTGCGGAGTTGCTCAAGGTGATGAAGTGATAGTACAGAGCTTCACTTTTTGTGCCTCTTCCCATCCGGTGACCTACCTTGGTGCCACTCCGGTATTCGTGGATTCTGAGGCTGATACATGGAACATGGACCCGGTTCTTCTGGAGCAGGCTATCAGGGACCGTATCGACAAGACCGGCCGAAAGCCCAAAGCGATTGTTCCGGTGGCTTTGTATGGGATGCCCTACAAGATAGACCAAATCATGTCGGTGGCAGATAAATATGATATTCCGGTCATAGAGGATGCCGCCGAAGGCTTTGGAAGCAAGTTTGACGGGCAAGTTCTTGGAACTTTTGGCAAATATGGTGTGCTTTCTTTCAATGGCAACAAGATGATAACCACCAGCGGTGGCGGTGCTTTGATTTGCCCTGATGAAGAGTATAAGCGTGAGATAATGTTCTATGCTACCCAGGCCCGTGAGTCCTATCCCTACTACCAGCATGAGCGTATAGGCTATAATTATAGGATGAGTAACATTTGTGCGGGAATCGGCCGCGGTCAGATGACGGTGGTGGATGAGCATATAGCGCACCATAAGCATCTGTGCGGTCTGTATCGTAAGTTGTTGGCCGATGTGGAGGGAATTACGCTTCATGAGAATCCTTCCGGACGTTATGACAGCAATTATTGGCTGAACACGGTACTGCTTGACGGGAATCTGCATGTGAGAGGTGAGGAGGATGCCTACCGTGAGACAGTAAAAGGCGCCGTAGGTGGTGCCGCCGGTGTTACGCATGAGTCAGTGAGTGCCCATACTTCTTGTGAGCCTAACCGTAATGTAGAGGCCATGCGTGTTTGCTTGGACAGAGCCGGTATCGAGAGCCGTCCCTTATGGAAGCCCATGCACCTCCAGCCGGTTTATTCGGCTAATCCTGCCTATGTGAATGGTGTCAGTGAGGGCTTGTTCAAACGTGGTCTTTGCTTGCCGAGTGGTCCTTATGTGACGGATGAGGATGTGAGATACATAGTGAATGAAATGAAGAAGAGTATACTATGAAACTACATAGTATCAATTTTTTATGAACTAATTTCAGAAAACAGCTTCAGTGGGGCTGTTTTCTTTGTTTATAGGCATATTTGAGATAGTTACCGAGAAGTCTTCCCTGACTTCGGGGATGTCCATAATGTGATCCTCTGTGATAGAGAGTCATAGTTGTGTGTTGCCACTCTTACTTGAATAACCGTTCTTTGGTGGTGAATAATAACCAATAAACGTTTATCAATTATGGCAGTAGTAGCTTATTTAAGAGTAAGTACAGAAAAACAGTTTTTAGAGAATCAGCGCGAGGAAATTATACGCTTCGCGGAAAAGAATGGGTTGAGCATCGACAGATGGTACATGGAGACGGTCAGCGGAAAAGTGAGTAGCAAAGAGCGTAAACTGGCGGGCTTGTTGGACCGGATGAAACCGGGAGACTCCTTGATTATAACGGAGATTTCGCGGCTTAGCCGGACACTGCTGGAGATAATGACCATTCTTAACTCCTGCATCAAAAGGGGAGTGGTGCTGTACAGTACCAAAGAGGGGTATGTGTTCCAGAATGACATCAATAGCAAAGTGCTGGGATTTGCTTTTGGACTGATGGCCGAGATAGAGCGTAATCTGATTTCCATGCGCACCAAAGAAGCCTTGGAACGACGGAGGAAAGAAGGAAAACATCTGGGCAGGAAGAAAGGGGACACACCCAAAATGAAGATACTCTATGCGAACAAGAGGAAACTTGTGAGGGAGCACCAAAGAGGAGAGTCGTGTGCTGAGCTTGCCCGGCAGATGGGAGTGTCACGGACTACGATGTTCCGTTTTCTGAGACACTATTGAGCAATTCAGCTAAACGAAGGTGTCAAAGGTGGGATTCCTTTTGACACGCTTCGTGTGGGCTACTTATTCGGCTGATACTTCTTTCTTTTCCTTCCACTCTTTCCCGCGCTTGTGCAGGTTTTTCAGCTCGAATGACAGCATGATACGGAAGAAACCTATAATCAGGAATGCAAACGAAATCATGTACACGGCGTAAAGGGCGCCTACTGCAGGTTGCCACAAGATGATGAGCGAGCAGATGACGGCAAGAATACCGAAAGCAACATACCATCCCCAGTCTCTTGTCCCGTATCTTTTGAGGTCCATGGCATAGCCTACGGATGAGAAGCCGCGGAACATCAGCCAGAAGGCGATGATGAACGGAATGACTTCCATGCTGAGCATCGGGTAGGCTATCAGGTAGAATCCCAGAATCATGTCGATGATACCTCCAGCCAGATACCATCCCCAACTGGATACCCTTCTACGGTTACTTACTGCAAAGGATATTTCCAGCAGACCGCTGAACAACATGGAGACGCTGAACAGAATGCTCAATACCGCATACCCGCTGAGGGGGGAGAACATCAGGCTTATAGCCACTATTACATAAAGAATACCAAGAATGAGTGAAATCCACCAATTCTTTACTTCCTGCTGAAGTTCGTCAAAAATAGTTTTCATGTGAATTTAATTTTTTAAGTGATTATCATTAATTCGTCTGTAGAATAACAGTTTATCGGGAAAAAAGTTTCGGGTGAACTTTTTCTGTATGTAATTTGTTATGTATACATATAATTTGATAAAACTATGGCAACAACAAAATTTAAAGGACAACCGGTAAAGGTTATCGGTGAATTTATAAAGGTGGGCTCTGTTGCCCCCGATTTCGAATTGGTAAAAACAGATTTGTCTTCCTTCTCTTTGAAGGAACTGAACGGGAAGAATGTTATTTTGAATATTTTCCCCAGCCTTGACACTGGTGTGTGCGCTACTTCTGTACGTAAGTTCAACAAACTGGCTGCCGGCCTGCCCGATACGGTAGTGTTGGCAATCTCCAAGGATTTACCTTTTGCACATGCACGTTTCTGTACAACGGAGGGTATTGAGAATGTGATTCCTTTGTCTGATTTCCGTTTCTCCGATTTTGATGAAAACTACGGGGTACGCATGGCCGACGGACCGCTTGCAGGTCTATTGGCGCGTTCGGTAGTGGTTATCGGTAAGGATGGTAAGATTGCCTATACGGAATTGGTACCTGAAATTACGCAAGAACCAGATTATGATAAAGCTATTGCAGCTGTAAAGTAGAAAGTTTGGATTTGGGATAAGCAATAAAAAGCGGTGGACAGAATTTATCATGCTGTCCACCGCTTTTTTATTATCATGCCGTTTTCTTTTTTATTTCTTCTTCATTCCTTTATAGATGAAGAATGCCACGATGAGTACACCGATGCCGATAAATACATAACCTATCTCATGGCTGTATTCCGTTACTTTGGCAAGCAGCTGTTCCTCGTTCTCGATGCCGGGTACTGTGGACAAGTAATATCCGATGAAAGCCAGGATGGAATTCCAAAGGCCCGCACCCAGGGTAGTGTACAGCAAGAAAGTTCCCAGTTTCATGCGTGCCAGACCGGCAGGGATGGATATCAACTGGCGTACGGCAGGTATCAGGCGGCCGACAAAGGTTGATACGGCTCCATGCTTGTCAAAATATTCTTCCGCATGCTGCACTTTGGCTTCGTCGATGAGGCACATGTGCCCGAAACGGCTGTTGGCAAACTTGTAAATGATGGGGCGTCCCAGCCATTTTGCCAGATAGTAGTTTATCAAGGCTCCGATATTTGCCCCTATGGTTGCAAACAATACCACCAGATATATATTCATGTTGTCATTGTTGGCGGCTTTCCAAGCGGCAGGAGGGACTACAACTTCCGAAGGGAAGGGGATAAACGAACTTTCAATGGCCATCAATAAAGTGATGGTCCAGTAATTGAGGTGGTCGAGACACCATTGGATAAAGGCTACTGATTCCATTTGCTAGATTAGTGGTATATAATTACTGTTATTGTAATGCATTGAAAATATTCTTCATCACTAGGGCCAGCTCTTCCTGGTTATCTTCTTGTAGTATCTGTTGCAATTTGTCCAACTCTTCCAGCCTGAACGGATGTTCGCACAGCTGGTTGTACTTCATGAAGTTCTCCTTGTCTTTGAGCAGCATATACAGAGAGGTCAGCCTTTCGTTGATACCTTCAAAGTCCGGCTCCATCTCTTTGACATGTTCAAAGGCCAGCTTGGCATAGCTCAGTTGTCCTATTTCCATGCTACACATGCCTATTTCGTGCCAGGTATCCGCATAGGGGGCATACTCTAAGGCTTTGGCCCATCTCTTCACACCTTTCTCATACTCACCTTCTTCCATGTAGATGCGTCCCTCAATCAGGTACGGGTCTATCTCTTCGGGTGCCAGGTCGTATGCTTTTTTACAATACTGGTGGGCTTTGCGCTTTTTTCCCATCTTGTGCAGGCATAGGGCTGCATTGGCATAAAGAGAAGGCAAGGCGAAGTCATGGCTGTCTTCGGCCGTTATGGCTTTTTCCAGATAGTCGTATCCTTCTTTCCATTCTCCTTTGGAGGCTTTGTTCAGACCGATGAAGGTGTTGATGAAACCGTGGGAGACAAGATGGAATTTTTCGGCCTGCAGGTAGTTCTCCATGGCACTTTCCTCATTTCCCAATTGGAAGAAGGAATGTCCTTTCATCAGGTAGGCATCGGCAAACTCGTCATCGGCCACCGTGGCATAGTCGCATGCTTCGATTGCTTTGTCGAACATCTGCTGGTCAAAGTAGCAACGGGCCAGTCCAAACCAGTAAGGAGCCGAATACGGATTCTTGTCAATCAGCTTATTGAAGAAGAAGGTGGCTTTTTCAAACAGTCCCTGGGCATAGTAACAATCGCCGGTGACGGCAAGGTAGGCTTCTTCTTCGGCATATTTTTCGAGTCCGCGCGTCAGCCATGTCAATGCTTTTTCCGGGAATCCCATGTCAATGTACATATAGGATACATCGATGATGTTGGCCAGGTCGTCCTTATCGTCTATGCTGTCGAGTATCGCTTCTGCTTCTTCTTCTTTGCCTTCGCCCAACAGTAGGTTGGCTTTCAGCACTTTCACTTCGGAAGATTCTTCGGCAATCCGTTCCAATATATCCTTGGCTTGCTCTTTATGCTGGGTGTCGAGGAACAAGTATGCCTGTTCCACCAGCAGAGCCGTATTATCCGGATGTATTCCCAAGCCATACTCTACGACCTCGGTAGCCATGGCATATTTATGATGCACGGCATACCAGTCTGCGAGGTCGGCTAAGTCGTCTGCGTCCAGATAGATGGTTCTGTTCTCTGCTTTGGCAGCTTCATATTGTTCTGCCATTTCTTGCAGTTCTTTGTCTCTTCCGGACAGCAGGTTTTTTTTACTCATATTCTTATTTATTGATTTTACCCCAAACGTCTTTCAGACCTACAGTACGGTTGAATACCATTTTTTCTGGCGTAGAATCTTTGTCAACATTAAAATAACCGATACGTTGGAACTGCAGGTAGGAGAGGGGCTGCATGCCGGCAGCGTACTTCTCGATGTAGCAGCAGGGCAGCACATTCAGGGAGTCGGGGTTGATCATTTCTTTCATGGCTGTCAGTGCGTCGCAGTTCTTCGCTTCGCGGATGGCGGCAAGCTCGTCGCGCGGGTTCTCCACTTTCCACAGACGGTCGTAGAGACGCACTTCTGCTTCGAGGCAGTGGGCACAACTTACCCAGTGGATGGTGCCTTTCACCTTACGGTTGGCTCCGGGCAGACCGCTCTTGGTATCGGGGGCGTATTCGCAATATACTTCGGTGATTTCACCGGCGTCGTTCTTCTTGCAGTCGGTGCATTTCACGATGTACGCGTTCTTCAGACGTACCTCTTGTCCCGGTGTCATGCGGAAGTATTTTTTCGGAGCATCTTCCATGAAGTCGTCGCGCTCCATCCAGAGTTCGCGGCTAAACTCGATGACGTGGTTGCCTTCTTCGGGATGTTCGGGGTTGTTGACGGCTTCCATCTCTTCCACTTGCCCTTCGGGATAGTTAGTGATGATAAGCTTCACCGGATTCAGTACGGCGGATACGCGGGTGGCGCGGTCGTTCAAGTCCTCGCGCACGGCGCTTTCCAGCAGGGCAAATTCATTGAGCGCATCGTAGGTTGTATATCCTATTTTGTCGATGAACTTATGGATGGACTCCGGAGAGTAACCGCGACGGCGGAAACCGCAGATAGTCGGCATACGGGGGTCGTCCCAACCGTTCACCAAGCCTTCCTTGACCAGCGTCAGCAGGTTGCGCTTGCTCATCAGCGTATAGCTGAGGTTCAGTTTGTTGAACTCATACTGATGGGGGCGGTTATCATCGAGGTCTTTGCCTTCCTTCACCCAGTCCACGAAGAGGTCGTAGAGCGGACGGTGGGGCACAAACTCCAGTGTGCAGAGCGAGTGTGTCACGCCTTCGAAGAAGTCGCTTTGCCCGTGGGCAAAGTCGTACATCGGATAAGCCTTCCAAGTGGTGCCCGTGCGATGGTGCGGATGCTTCACTACACGGTAGATGATAGGGTCGCGGAAGTGCATGTTGGGGCTTGCCATGTCTATCTTGGCGCGGAGCACCATGGCACCTTCCTCAATCTCGCCGCTGTTCATCTTCTGGAACAAATCCAGTGTTTCTTCGATAGGACGGTTGCGGTAGGGACTTTCCACACCGGGCTGGGTGGGAGTTCCTTTCTGGGCGGCAATCTGCTCGGAAGTCTGTTCGTCGATGTATGCCTTGCCCTCCTTGATGAGGCGGATAGCGAAGTCCCACAATTGCTGGAAATAGTCGGAAGCGTAATATTCGTTACCCCATTTGTAGCCCAGCCACTGGATGTCTTCCTTGATGGCTTCTACATATTCCACATCTTCCTTGGTGGGGTTGGTGTCATCGAAACGCAGGTTGCAGACACCGCCGTGTGCGGCGGCAATACCGAAATCAAGGCAGATGGCCTTGGCGTGTCCGATGTGGAGGTAACCGTTCGGTTCGGGCGGGAAGCGTGTTTGTACTTTTCCCCCGTTTTTACCTTCTTTCAAATCGTTTTCTACTATTTGCTCAATGAAGTTCAAGCTCTTTTTTTCGCTTGTTTCTTCGCTCTTTATTTCTGCCATAATGTTACTATTTTCGTATCGTGGGGACAAAGATAGGGTAAAAAAATGAAGAATGAAGAATGAAGAATGAAGATTTATTCGTTATGTACCGGGATATATCCGCTCTCTTTGATGATTTTCTGTCCTGCGGCAGACAAAATGAAATCGAGCAGAGGGGCTATGACCAAAGCGTTTTTCCGGTTATAATAATAGTATAGCGGGCGTACTATCGGATAAGTCTTATTGATGGCATTCTCCAGCGTGGGAGCGGCATAATGTTGCCCGTCGTATGAAACGGCGAGTGTCTTGATTCGCGGCGATACATAGGCTAGGCCCACATATCCGATGGCTCCGCGAGTTTGGCTGACGGATTGGATAATGGCTCCCGTGGCAGGCATGGAGAGACTGCTGCTCATGTAGTTCTTGTTTTTCAGTACGCTTTCCTTGAAGAACTCGTAGGTACCGGAGGAAGTCTCGCGGGAGTAGACTACGATTTTGCGGTCGTCTCCGCCCACTTGCTGCCAGTTGGTGACTTTGCCCCGGAAGATATCTTCCAGTTGTTGGCGGGTCAGTTGTGTCACCGGGTTAGAGGGGTGGACCACTACGGCAAGGGCATCGTAGGCGATGGGTACTTCCGCCAGGTCTTCTCCGGCAGCTTTGGCTTTCATCTTTTCGCTGAACTTGATGGCGCGGGAAGCCATGGCGATGTCCGTGGTCTGGTCCAGCAGGGCTGAAATACCGACACCGGTTCCGCCGCCGGTCACGGTGACACGGGCAGAGGGGTTCAGGGTCATAAAGCGTTCGGCGGTCTGCTGCGCTATGGGGAGCACGGTATCGCTGCCTTTGATGCGTTGCGCCTGCATGCCAGTGGTGGCAGCTGCCAGGGCGAGGAGTAGGAGTAATTTTCTTGTCTTCATAAAACACATGGTGCAAATAGGGTAAACACATGATGCAAATTAAGGTAATGGATATTACAAATGTGTTACATGGAATGTGCTTTGAGTCGTTGTAATAGTTTTGTAACACCTTTGAAACATTTCTTTCAAACGTTAGTCACACTGCCTTAACATCCGGCTCGTTCCTTTGCATACAGAAATCAATAGGCAACATGAAAAAGATTTTTGAGAAGATTGTAGAAGGTATACTGGCTTGTAGCGGCTTTGTGACGAGTCTTACCATCGTACTTATCGTCGTGTTCCTCTTTTCCGAAGCGCTGGGCTTGTTCAGCAGCAAGGTGATAGAAGAAGGGTATGTATTGGCCTTGAATAAGGAGAACCGGGTGGGCGAACTGACTCCGGCACAGATAAAGAATGTCTTTGATGAAGAGCTGACAAACTGGAACGAAGTGGGAGGGGAGGACCTTCCTATCCGCCTTTTCCGTTTGGAGGACATCACACTGTATTATACGGAAGAGCAGTTGGGCGCTTCCTACGAAAATGCAGGTGCCTGCATTACGGAGCTGGTGGAGCGTACGCCTGGCATTATAGCCTTTGTACCGCAGCAGTTCATCGTCCGTCCAGACTCGGTGCATCTGCTGAAAGACAACACCATTTCGGTGAAGGACGTCTTTGCCGATGCCGAATGGTTTCCCACGGCAACACCTGCTGCACAGTTCGGCTTTTTGCCGCTCATTACGGGGACGCTGTGGGTCAGTCTGTTTGCCATCCTCTTTGCATTGCCGTTTGGTCTGTCGGTGGCAATCTATATGTCGGAGGTAGCCAATTCCCGGGTAAGGAATCTGCTGAAGCCCATCATTGAGTTGCTGAGTGGCATACCGTCGGTGGTCTACGGCTTTTTCGGCTTAATTGTCATTGTGCCGTTTTTGCAGCAGGTGTTCAACTTGCCGGTAGGCGAGAGCGGGCTGGCGGGCAGTATTGTGCTTGCCATTATGGCGTTGCCCACCATCATTACGGTGACGGAAGATGCGATGAGAAATTGCCCTCGTGCCATGCGCGAAGCCAGTCTGGCGCTGGGAGCGTCGCAATGGCAGACTATATATAAGGTGGTGATTCCTTACTCCATTTCGGGCATCACCTCCGGAGTGGTGTTGGGCATCGGCCGTGCGGTGGGCGAGACGATGGCTGTGCTGATGGTGACGGGCAACGCCGCCGTCATTCCCCATACCATCCTGGAACCGCTGCGCACCATTCCGGCAACGATTGCCGCCGAACTAGGCGAAGCGCCTGCCGGCGGAGCTCACTACGAAGCATTGTTCCTGCTGGGTGTCGTGCTGTTCTTCATCAGTTTATTGATAAACTTCACGGTGGAAGCAGTTTCGCCAAGACGAAAATAAAAGAAGGTAGATATGGTCAATAGAAAGCATCTTTCGCAAAACGTGGCATTTGGCTTGTTCCGTCTGTTGAGCCTGAGTGTGGTGGGGATTCTTTTTGCAATCCTCGGTTTCATTATATATAAAGGTATAGGAGTCATCGATTGGGAGTTCCTCACTACAGCTCCTACCAACGGTATGACTGCCGGCGGAATCCTTCCTGCCATTGTAGGTACGTTCTGTTTGATGGCGGGTAGTGCCTTGTTTGCTTTTCCGGTGGGAGTGATGAGCGGCATTTATATGAATGAGTATGTGCCGAAAGGCTGGGTAGTACGCTTCATACGGATGATGACGAATAATCTGAGCGGCATCCCTTCCATCGTGTTCGGTCTGTTCGGCATGGCACTGTTCGTCAACTATATGGATTTTGGAGACAGCATCCTGGCAGGTTCGTTGACACTGGGCTTGCTGAGTCTGCCTTTGGTTATCCGCACCACGGAAGAAGCACTGAAAGCCATCCCCGACAGCATGCGCGAAGGAAGCCGCGCGTTGGGAGCTACCAAGCTTCAGACCATCTGGCATGTCATCCTGCCGATGGGGATGCCCAATATCATTACTGGACTGATTCTGGCGCTGGGGCGTGTTTCGGGCGAGACGGCACCCATCCTTTTCACCTGTGCCGCCTACTTCTTGCCACAGCTGCCTGCAAGTATCTTCGACCAGTGCATGGCGCTTCCTTATCACCTCTACGTCATCTCTACCAGCGGCACCGATATGGAAGCGCAGCTTCCCATTGCCTACGGCACGGCACTGGTGCTGATACTCATTATCCTCCTGGTGAACTTGCTGGCGAACGCCCTGCGGAAATACTTTGAGAAGAAGATTAAGACGAATTGAAAACATATACAATAGGTATGAAGAACAAGATAGAAACCCGTGACGTGAACTTCTGGTATGGCGATTTCCATGCCCTGAAAGGCATCAGCATGGAAATTGAGGAGAAGTCTGTGATAGCCTTCATCGGTCCCTCGGGCTGTGGAAAGTCTACCTTCCTGCGCCTGCTGAACCGCATGAACGATTTGATTCCCGACACCCGTCTGACCGGCGAGATACGCATTGACGGACAAGACATCTATGGAAAAGGAGTGCAAGTGGACGAACTCCGCAAGAACGTAGGCATGGTGTTCCAGCGGCCCAATCCTTTCCCCAAAAGCATCTTCGAGAACGTTGCCTACGGACTCCGTGTGAATGGCATCACCGATAACTCCTTCATCCGTCAGCGGGTGGAAGAAACCCTGAAAGGCGCCGCCCTTTGGGATGAGGTGAAGGACAAGCTGAAAGTCTCTGCCTACGCCCTCTCCGGCGGTCAGCAGCAACGTCTCTGCATAGCCCGTGCCATGGCGGTGTCTCCTTCGGTCCTGCTGATGGACGAGCCGGCATCCGCCCTCGACCCCATCTCCACCGCCAAAGTGGAAGAGCTTATCCACGAGTTGAAGAAGCAGTACACTATCGTCATCGTCACCCACAACATGCAGCAGGCTGCGCGTGTCAGTGATAATACGGCTTTCTTCTATATGGGTGAGATGGTGGAGTTTGGAGATACCCGGAAGATATTTACGAATCCCGACAAGGTGGAGACGCAGAACTACATCACGGGACGTTTCGGGTAGCGGATTGTTCCATGCAGGCCAAAATAAGTTGTACAAAAGTAATCTTAAAATAGAAACATTATGGTGAAGTTTATCGAATCTGAACTCGTCTTGCTGAAAAAGGAAATAGACGAAATGTGGACCCTGGTATATAATCAGCTCGACCGTGCAGGTGATGCCGTGCTTACGCTGGACCGGGAACTGGCCCAGCAGGTATTGGTGCGCGAACGTCGTGTCAATGCTTTCGAACTGAAAATAGACAGCGACGTGGAAGACATCATTGCCCTTTACAACCCCGTTGCCATCGACCTGCGCTTTGTGCTTGCCATGCTCAAAATCAATACGAACCTGGAGCGTCTGGGCGACTTTGCAGAGGGCATTGCCCGCTTTGCCCTCAACTGCCATGAACCTGCTTTGGATACTGAGCTGGTCAAGCAACTCCGTCTCGAAGAGATGATAGCCCAGGTACTCTCCATGCTCGAACAGGCAAAACAGGCGCTTCAGGAGGAGAGCCAGGAACTGGCTACCGCCGTGTTTGCCAAGGACAATATGCTGGATGAAATCAATGCTGAGGCCACTGCCATTCTTGCCGACTACATCAGCCGGCATCCGGAGAGTGCACTTTCTTGTCTGAACCTGGTGAGCGTGTTCCGCAAGTTGGAGCGTTCCGGCGACCACATCACGAATATTGCCGAAGAAATAGTGTTCTTTATCGACGCAAAAGTGTTAAAACATAGTGGGCGGACAGACGAACACTACTTAAATGATAAGAAATAAACAAAATTTTAGGATAATTTCAGTGTTTCATGGAAAATAGCCTTATATTTGTCCATTGAAAACGATTGCAGGTGTAGAAAAATGCTTTGAAATGATAATAAACTTAAATGATTTCTCAAAAAGATGTTATAAGACATGTTTTTTAATTTGGTTAGTATCACGAAAAGCGCCTATATTTGCATCGTTATCCTGAAAACAATCTTTTTACCTTAAAAAAAAACTAATACCTATTGAAAACTGAAAAAGGAGGCTTTGTGAAAAGCTTCCTTTTTTTTGTACCTATACGAAGGGCTTTTTGTATCTTTGCGCATATTAATAATAAATCGCGTATAACCTAAAAGTATATAGAACCATGTTTTCCGGAATAGTAGAAGAATGTGCCACATTGGTGGCGATGGTCAAAGACCAGGAGAATGTACATTTTACTTTCAAGTGTTCATTCGTCAGTGAATTAAAAATAGACCAGAGTGTGTCTCACAACGGTGTTTGCCTGACGGTAGTCAGTCTGACAGATGATACCTATACCGTGACGGCCATGAAGGAAACGCTGGACCGTTCCAATCTTGGCTTGTTGCAGGTGGGAGATGAAGTGAATGTGGAGCGTAGTATGATGATGAACGGCCGGCTGGATGGCCATATCGTTCAAGGACATGTGGACCAGACTGCCACTTGCATCGATATAAAGGATGCGGAAGGAAGCTATTACTTTACTTTCCGGTATGCTTTTGACAAGGAGATGGCAAAGCGCGGCTACATCACGGTAGACAAAGGCTCGGTAACGGTCAATGGTGTCAGCCTGACCGTGTGCAATCCCACCGACGATACTTTCCAGGTGGCCATTATTCCTTACACCTTTGAGCATACCAATTTCCATGCTTTCAAAGTGGGCAGTGTGGTGAATCTGGAGTTCGATATCATTGGTAAGTACATCAGCCGCATGATACAATATAAATAAGGTAACGGCACTATGGACGATTTCCTGCAATTAGTGGCATCCCGTCAGAGTGACCGTGCCTATGATATGACTCGTGCCGTGGAGCCTGAGAAATATCGGTGATTTACTTTTTAGACACAGATGACGCAGATGACGCGGATTTTTTTAATATTCCCATCCGCGTCATCCGCGTCTAAAAAATAATCAAAAAGAAAGCAGATACGGAGTTTCCGGAAAGACTTCCGCGTGCTTACAAATCCTTCAGCAGCACCTTGCTTGCATTCTTGTAGTATTCCTCCCGTGCCTTCAGCAATGCTCCCCATTGGTTGTTGAATTCATTTTCCTTATCAATTTTGAAATCTTCTGAGCCGTGCGTGTCCAGTTTGTCCAGTAGGAGGGCCACATTCATTTTGTTGATATCCATGGAAGGCTGGTAAGCGATGTCTTCACTCTTTTCATCGGTCACCACTTCATGTAGGAGGTTGATTTCCTGCAATTCATAAAGGGTTTCGTGTGTCAGCCGGATGGGAATCTGGCACTCTTCGGATATCTCTTCGGCTGTATAGGGCTGGGCGTCTTGTTCAAAGCGCTTGGCTATGAGAGACATTATCAGGATGGAGATAAAATCGCGGTAGCGCCGGCTGATATTGCGCGCATCCTTGTCGAAGCTGAAGTTCCGGATATTCTGTCCGGCGTAGGTCAGTTCGGCACCGAATAGGCAGATGGTCCAGGATACCTGCAACCATAGCAGAAACATCGGAAGGGCGGCAAAACTACCATAGATGGCATTGTAACGGGAAACCCACAACTGGCTGCTGATGTAAAGGAATTGGAATGCCTGGTGTGCCGTACCTGCCAGAATACCGGATATGAGTGCGTGTTTCAGCTTGACCTTTGTATTCGGCATAAAGACGTACAGTGCTGTAAACATGAACCAGGTCAGCACGAAGGGGATGAGGCGCACCATAAACTTGCCGACGGGAGCCAGCAGGGTAAAGTCTTCGAGGTTCTTCACCATCGTACTCATGAAGATGGAAAGACCACCGGACACCACCAGCAGAATGGGCATCAGCAGAAGCATAGAGAAGTAATCCGTTATTTTGCGGTACATGCTGCGCGCCTTTTTCACCTGCCAGATGCGGTTGAAGGTGATTTCCATATTGTTGATTAGATTCAGGACTGTCCACAGCAACATAATCAGACCCACTCCGATGAATATTCCACTCTTGGTCTGAGACAAATACGAATTCACGAATTGCAGGATGACTTCCGTGGTTTCCGTAGGACCGCCGAAACCGTTGACAATCTGGCTTTCCATCAGATTATCGAATCCGAAACCGCGGGCTATGGCAAACAAAATGGCAAGAATAGGCACGATGGCAAGCAGCGTACTGTAAGTCAGCGCCGAGGCTTTGTTTACTATCCGGTCTTTGGTGAAGCGGTTGATGCAAAGATAAATCGTCTTGATGATATTGTATACGGAAAAGGTCGTTCGCGTGACTTCATCTTCCGTAATACGCCAGATGTCGTAGGTGAGGAATTTCCAAAGGGCAGCAATACGCTTGTTCATGCTATTATCTCGATTATCCATTGTCAATAAAAAAGCAGTCAGTCTGTAAGCCGGGTTCTGTTCTTCTGTTTCTGAAAAAGCCTAATTAGGAATTATCCATTCTTCATTATCCATTCTCCATTAAAGAAGTGTCTGTCATTTATCTGAGCCGCATGTCACCATACAAGCTTTAGCGGTCTACCCTCCGACATGGAGCGAGCAACTCTCATAACGTCGGTTTACATGACCTTACAACTCCCAAGACGCACAGCCCTTGTGTCGCCACAAGACTGGTAGGCTCTTACCCCACCTTCTCACCCTTACCGTAGCCCAAGGGCGACGGCGGTTATTTTCTTCTACGTTACTCTACCCTCACGGACAGCTTTCTGTTAGGAAGTGGGACGCTCTGTGTTGCCCGGACTTTCCTCATACGCACGAGGCGCAAGCGACAGACCGACCAACTGCTTTATAGGGTACAAAGATACGGAATATTAATGAAGAATGAAGAATGAAGGATGAAGAATTTGTTGTGCAGTGTGCGGATGCAGTACGGATGAATCCTTCATTCTTCATTCTTTACTCTTAATTATCTTAAAAACATGTATCTATTTCGGAATAAATTCGTAGCTTTGCTATTAGTAATAACCCCCAAATCCTTTTGGCCAATGAAAAAGTTATCCTCTCTTTTTTCTTTATTTCTGTTAATCCCGCTTTTTGCTGTCGCTTCGGAAGTGGGTGACCGTACAATACCTGCAGAAGTGGCGCAACTCGCTGACAGTTTGAAACAAAAGTTTGCACCGGACAAGCGCGTGGCTTTGTTCGATGTGGATTACTCTTTCTCCGGAAAGAATGTGATGTTGCGTGGTGTCACCACTTCGGCAGAGGCAAAGACGGCTTTGCTGGATGGTTTGGCAAAGAAAGGATATGCGGTGATGGATTGTCTGCAAGTGCTTCCGGATGAGGCCGGACTTGAAGGCAAGACGTATGGCATTGTCAATGTGTCTGTGTGCAATCTTCGGGTAGCCCCGGATTTCTCTTCAGAAATGATGACGCAAGGCTTGATGGGTATGCCGGTGCGGGTGTTGCAGCGCGACGGCTGGTACCGTATCCAGACACCGGACAACTACATTGCATGGGTACACCGAGTAGGCATACATCCCGTCACGCGGGAAGAGCTGACCGCTTGGAACAATGCAGAGAAAATAGTGGTGACTTCGCATTATGGCTTTGTCTACTCACAGCCCAGCCAGGCATCGCAGACCGTCTCTGATGTTGCTGCCGGAAACCGCCTGAAGTGGGAGGGGACAAAAGGTGCCTTTTATAAGGTGGCTTATCCCGACGGCCGCCAGGGATATATCTCCAAATCCATCTCTATGCCTGAGAAGAAATGGCGGGCAGCCTTGAAGCAGGACGCAGCCAGCATTATAGCTACGGCGCATAGCATGATGGGCATCCCTTATCTTTGGGCTGGCACTTCCTCCAAAGGGGTGGATTGTAGCGGCTTCATGCGCACCGTTCTTTTCATGCACGACATCATCATTCCGCGGGATGCTTCCCAGCAGGCATACGTGGGCGAGCATATCGATATCGCTCCTGATTTCAGTAACCTCCAGCCGGGCGATTTGATTTTCTTCGGGCGCAAGGCGACGCCGGAACGCAAGGAACGTGTGGTACATGTCGGCATGTATATCGGCAACAAGCGTTTCATCCATTCGCAAGGCGATGTGCGCGTCAATAGCTTCAGCCCCGACGACGAGCTGTTCGATGAATACAACCTCGGTAGACTGTTGTTCGCTACGCGCGTGTTACCTTATATAAATAAGGAGGCGTCGCTCAATACAACGAAAACGAATCCATTTTATTCAATGTAATAATGTGCTAATGTGCCAATATGCCAATGACCTCGGCGTGACGGTGCAAACATGACGTAGTATATATATAGCGCAGCCCATTGGCATATTGGCACATTAGCATATTGGCACATTTAATACACACACAATTATGTCAAACAGAAGAGATTTCCTGAAAACCGCCGCTTTTGCCGCACTCGGCTCAGGCATGGCAATCAATCATGTATTTGCCGGAGGAAATGACGCTCCTTCCTTGTTCAACGTGAACAGTAGGGCAGGTGTAACCCCCAAAATGAAACTGCGTTTCTTCCCCTATGAACTGAAATTGCGCCATGTCTTTACAGTGGCCACCTACTCGCGTACTACCACTCCCGACGTTCAGGTCGAGATAGAATATGATGGCATTATCGGTTATGGTGAAGCCTCCATGCCCCCGTACCTGCAACACGAACTGGGCACGATGGACAGTGTATTGGCTTTTCTGAAGAAGGTGCAGGATGTCATCGGCCAATTCTCAGACCCCTTTCAGCTGGAAGATATACTGGCTTATATAGACAGCCTCTCGGCAGGGGATTCCGCTGCTAAAACTGCTGTGGACATCGCCTTGCACGACCTTGTGGGCAAACTGTTGCAAGCCCCTTGGTATAAGATATGGGGTTTGGACAAGGAGAAGACTCCCTCTACAACTTTCACCATCGGCATTGATACGGCCGACGTGGTGCGTGAAAAGACGAAAGAGTGTGCCGACCGGTTCAATATCCTTAAAGTGAAGCTGGGGCGGGAGAACGACAAAGAAATGATAGAGACCATCCGTTCGGTGACAGACCTTCCGATTGCCATTGATGCCAACCAGGGCTGGAAAGACAAACATCATGCGCTCGATATGATACATTGGCTGCACGAAAAAGGAATTGTCATGATAGAGCAACCGATGCCCAAGGAACAATTGGACGATATCGCATGGGTCGCCCAGCAAAGCCCGTTACCCATATTTGCCGATGAGTCCATTCAGCGTCTGAAGGATGTGGCAGGCTTGAAGGGCGCCTTTACGGGCATCAACATCAAGCTGATGAAGTGTACCGGTATGCGCGAAGCCTGGAAGATGGTGACTTTGGCACGTGCATTGGACATGAAAGTGATGGTAGGCTGTATGACCGAGACCTCTTGTGCCATTACCGCTGCCTCTCAATTCTCTCCGGCAGTGGACTTTGCCGACTTGGACGGTAGTCTGCTGATTGCGAACGATCGTTTCAAGGGTATGGAGGTTGTGAAAGGTAAGATAACGTTGCCCGATTTGCCGGGTATTGGAGTGGTGAAGTTATGAGAAAGCTATTGTATACCGTCGCTCTGTTTGTGATAGCTTCTGCATGCAGCACGAAGTCCGAGAGCAAGCCCTATAATTGGGAGGACGACCTGTACCAACGTCTGCTTACGGATTTCTGTATGACGGAATCCCAGGTGAAGGACTATATCCGCAAGTATATTCCCGACGTGACCGATGAGCAGATGCGCCAGTGGGAAGCTTCCAAAGCTTTGGAGTGCATGATGCTGGATGGAGAGAAACGCTATTTCCGTAATGCCGGACCTAATCTGTTTCGTGTGGACTCCACTTGCTATGACATCAAGATAGCCAAGGAAGGTTCTTCGCCGAGTGGCAGCGAGAAAGTGAATATGGAGAACCTGCCCGAAATCATTTCTGCTGTGAAGAAGGAGGGCAAGGCCATTGTTGCGCCGAAGCGCATGCGCGTCACCTACACGTTGACCGTGGATACCAATGCCGTGCCTGCCGGGAAAATCATCCGTTGCTGGTTGCCCTATCCCCGTCAGGACCAGGCTCGGCAGCAGGATGTCGAGTTCATTTCGGCCAGTGAACCGCAATACACCTTTTCGTCGCCCGAGTGCCGTCACAGTACATTGTACATGGAGAAACGTGCTGTCGAAGGCGAACCGACCGTATTCTCCGAAACCTTTGAGTTTACCGCCAACGGCGAATGGCATAATCTGAAGCCGGAAGACGTGCAGCCCTATGATACGACGACCGCTCTTTATAAGGAATATACAGCCGAGCGTGAGAAGCATATCGTCTTTTCCCCGCGCTTGCGCGAACTTGCTGCCAAATTGACAGCCGGTGAAACCAACCCCTACTTGAAAGCCAAACGTATCTTCCGTTGGGTGAATGACAACTTCCCGTGGGCTTCTGCACGCGAATATTCCACCATTGAGAATATCCCGGAATATGTGTTGGACAACCGTCACGGAGACTGTGGCCAAGTCAGCCTGCTGTTCATTACGCTTTGCCGCATCAGTGGAATTCCCGCACATTTCCAGAGCGGCTTCATGATGCATCCCCGTGCATGGAATCTGCACGATTGGGCAGAAGTCTATTTTGAGGGTGTGGGTTGGGTGCCTGCCGACCAGTCATTCGGCATTCCTGCCTTTGCTCGCAATGCCGACGAAGAATATTTCTTCCTGGGTGGTATAGACTCTTGGCGCATGATTGTGAACACTGATTACGGCATGCCGCTACAGCCCGAAAAGCAGTATCCCCGCAGCGAGACCGTCGACTTCCAGCGTGGCGAGGTGGAGTGGGAGGGAGGTAACCTCTACTTCCCGCAGTGGGACTACCACATGGACATTGATTACTTGAATTATTAAGGTGCTATCTGCCCTCTAAAAACAGATGATGCGTTCAGCCCGAACACATCATCTGTTTGGTATAAACGCATCATCTGTTTACCCCAAATGCATCATCCGTTTCGGCCGCAACGGGTGATGCGTCTTTTTATGCCCTATCTGTCAGTTCTTTAACAGTCAGCAATCGTACATAAATGCTAATTTGTCAGTCTTTGCCGTTAACCGCTGTTAAGCCCTAAATATCCTCTGTTAAAAGAGAACAAAAAAGAGTGACAAGCGGAATAACTGAACGTTTTTTGTCGTTATTTTAACGTCGTAATGTTAAACGAAACTTGAATATTAACAATTTAAAGAATAGGAAGAATAGTATGAAACAGACAACAAAAAACATCCTTGGAGTTGCGGCTATCGTGCTCCTGAGCTCTGGAGTGGCTGGATTGACCACTTATAAGATGCTGAATAAGGAAAAGCCTGCCGCATTCAGCGAGTTGTTCCAACAGAACCCCAATAATCTGCTACCGGCGGCTTTCCATGCAACGGATGCCCAGCCTGTGGATTTGACACAAGCAGCGGAGAGTTCGCTCCATGCTGTAGTGCATATACGTGCCACTCAGTTGAGCAAGACTCAGACGGTGCAAGAACAGCCGGATATTTTTGACTTCTTCTTTGGAGACGGTCGTGGACGCCAGCGCCAGATACAGACCCAGCCGCGTGTAGGTTTCGGTTCGGGTGTCATCATCTCCAAAGACGGATATATTGTGACGAACAATCACGTGGTGGAAGGTGCTGATGAAATCACTGTGAAACTGAATGACGACCGTGAGCTGAAAGGACGCATCATCGGTACTGACCCCAGCACGGACTTGGCATTGATTAAGATTGAAGGGGATGACTTCCCGACAATTCCGGTTGGTGACTCCGACCAGTTGAAGGTGGGAGAATGGGTATTGGCAGTAGGTAATCCGTTCAACCTGAACTCTACCGTAACAGCTGGTATCGTCAGTGCAAAAGCCCGTTCCATTGGCTCTTCTGCCTCCAACGGACAAGCTGCAAACATCCAGTCTTTCATTCAGACGGATGCTGCCATCAACCAAGGTAACAGTGGTGGTGCGTTGGTGAATGCCAAAGGCGAGCTGGTTGGTATCAATGCCATGCTTTACTCACCCACGGGTGCTTATTCCGGTTATGGTTTTGCCATCCCTACCAGCATTATGACAAAGGTGGTAGCCGACTTGAAACAGTTTGGTACCGTGCAGCGCGCGCTCCTTGGCATCAAGGGTAGTGATTTGAGCACAGACCTGCAGATGGACGAACGCTGGACCGAAGAACTGAAGAAGAAGGCCGACGAACTTGGTGTGAAAGAGGGTATCTATGTGGCCGAAGTTGTTGAAGGTGGTTCCGCTGCCGGCGTCTTGAAGGAAAACGATGTAATCATAGCATTGAACGGCAAGAAGATTCACAAGTTCTCGGATTTGCAGGAAATGCTGGCAAAACACCGTCCGGGCGACAAAGTGAAGGTAACGGTGGTTCGTGACAAGAAGGAAAAGGAATTCGAAATCACGCTGAAGAATGAGCAAGGCACTACGAAGGTAGTGAAGGATGCCGGAATGGAAATCTTGGGTGCAGCCTTCAAGCCCGTATCTTCCGAGCTGAAGAAGCAGTTGAACCTGGGGTACGGTCTGGAAGTTACCGGGGTTACCAATGGTAAGATGGCCGATGCAGGTATTCGCAAGGGCTTCATCATTCTGAAAGCCAACGGAGTGCCGATGAAGACGGTGGACGATTTGGAAAAGGCGATGAAAGAGGCAAGAAAGTCTCCTGAGCAAGGTTTGTTCATCACCGGTATGTTCCCGTCAGGAAAACGTGCAATGTATGCCGTTGATTTGACTCAAGAATAAAAAATAGGGATAGTTAGGTAAGAAGATTGTAATATTAGCTAACAATAGCGAAAAAGGGGGTGTCGGTACAATACATACCGGCATCCTTTTTGTTATATAGGATAAGATATAAATAAGGTGAAAAAGTTGGGATGAAATTATTGTAACAAAATAATTTGTCGTACCTTTGCAACCCAAATCTGTATTATAAGAATGAGACAACTTAAAATTACAAAAAGTATCACTAACAGAGAGAGCGCTTCTCTTGACAAGTATTTGCAGGAAATCGGTCGCGAAGACCTCATTACTGTTGAAGAGGAAGTGGAGCTCGCTCAGCGCATCCGCAAGGGTGACCGTGTTGCACTGGAGAAATTGACACGTGCCAATCTGCGTTTCGTTGTATCTGTGGCCAAGCAGTACCAAAACCAAGGTTTGAGTTTGCCCGACTTGATTAACGAGGGTAATTTAGGACTGATCAAGGCTGCCGAAAAGTTCGATGAAACACGTGGTTTCAAGTTCATCAGTTATGCAGTATGGTGGATACGTCAGTCCATTCTGCAGGCTTTGGCAGAGCAGTCGCGTATTGTACGTCTTCCGTTGAACCAGGTAGGTTCGCTGAATAAAATCAGCAAGGCCTTCTCCAAGTTCGAGCAGGAAAACGAACGTCGTCCGTCTCCCGAAGAGCTTGCCGATGAACTGGAAATCCCTGTTGACAAAATCTCTGATACGCTGAAGGTGTCCGGCCGTCATATCTCGGTAGACGCACCTTTCGTAGAAGGAGAGGACAACAGCTTGCTCGATGTGCTGGTCAACGACGACTCCCCTATGGCCGACCGCTCTTTGGTGAACGAGTCTCTTGCGAGGGAAATTGATAGAGCTCTTTCTACGTTAACCGATAGGGAAAAAGAAATCATACAGATGTTTTTCGGTATCGGACAGCAGGAAATGACATTAGAGGAAATCGGCGACAAATTCGGCTTGACCCGTGAGCGTGTGCGTCAGATTAAGGAAAAAGCAATCAGAAGATTAAGACAAAGTAATCGTAGTAAATTGCTCAAATCTTATTTGGGATAAATAAGAAATATCAGTTTCCGACAAATAGAAGGAATTAAAAAACCGTACGTCTTTAGTAGGCGTGCGGTTTTTTTTATATCTTTGCCCCCATTGATAATTCATAACTTATAACTCATAACTCAATGAAATACGTTCGTATACTTTGTGCCGTAGCTTTGGTTTTTGCGTTGTGCTCGGCTTTTACAATGAAAGATAAGGAAAAGGCTGTATATGCTTTTGGTGTGGCGGCTTCTTTCAATGACTCCATCGTATATTATACAGACATCCAGGTATTGGACAGCGTAGAGCTGGATAAGAATGGATTCTTGCCCAAGCGTGATTTATACACTTACCAGCTCAAGAACTATCTGGAGTACAATCTGAAGAAGCCGGACTATACTTGTATGATTTATTTCTCTGAAAACAGGAAAAAGTTGGAAAAAGAGGCTGTAAAGGTAAAAGGCAAGTATAAGAAGAGTAAGAATATGGTTTTGCAGGTGGTGAAGCCTGAAGCTTTCACATTTGCAAAACCGCAGGAATAAGATTTCAAGTATGAAAACAAAACTATATCTTATTTTTTTCTTCGTTTTCCCCTTGTTCATGTCGGCGTGTCGTGGTGATGATCCGATGCCTGATCCTCCGGTTGATGGGAAACGTACTGTGCTGGTATATATGGCAGCGGATAATAGTATAAATCCATTGGCTAGCTTTACGGATGGGGATTTGGAGGAATTGAAAGCTGGGATGGCTTCAATTGATAATACATCTGATATGCATTTATTGGTGTATATAGATACGGGATCTCCTCGTTTGATTGAAATTGAAAATAAAGGTGGTACTGTTGTTGAAACAATAGTCAAAGAATACGAAGATAGAAATTCATGTGGAGTAGCTGAGACACAAGAGGTATTCAATGATGTGTTTGGGAATTCTTTATATAAAGCGGAAAGTTATGGTTTGATTTATTGGTCGCATGGGGAAGGATGGATACCTACTCCATTGCCTTCTACTCGCTGGATAGGAAATGATAAGACTGGAGGAGGGCATTATATGAATATTGAGGACTTGAAATCGGTATTACAGAATGCCCCTCATTTTGACTTTATTATGTTTGATGCTTGCTTTATGCAGTCGGTGGAAGTCGCGTATGAGTTGCGTGATTGTTGCGATTACTATATTGGTTTCCCTGCTGAGAATCCAGGTCCAGGTGCTGCCTATGATAGAATGTTTCCATTTATATTTCAGAAAGGTGCAGCGGTAGAAATGGCTATTGGGACTTTTGCTGCTTATGATGAAATTTATACTGGAAAAATAGGGAGTAATAGCAATTGGACAATGGGTACTGCTATAGATGTGCTGAAATCTTCTGAGCTTGAGAACTTAGCTGCTGCTACAGCAAATGCTTTGTCGGGAGTGACAGCAGATAGGGAAGTTCTTCGATCATCGGTCTTTGATTATGATCAGCGTAAAGTAGGATCGTCTTATTATGTAGGCTATTATGATTTCGTAGAAATGATGGAAAAACTTGTTGTGGATGAAGTTGTCTTGGATGAATGGAAGCAAGCATATGATGCAGCTTCTGTCTGTTGGAAAAAAACGCCAATGATTTATTCGATGTCTGTTGGTATGTTCTCCATGAAGCGGGCAAATGGGGTTAGCCATTATATACCTTCCACTGCCACTTCTGCTGCTGCTCAAGCTGCTAATGCCGCTTATCGTTCTACTTCATGGTATAGTGCTGTCGGTCTTGCTCGGCTTGGTTGGTAAGCTTATAAAAACTTGCATACTGAACGGATTATTATAGGTGTAAAAACTTGTAATAATCCGTTTTTTTATGCCTATTCTTATTAAAAATGAGTCTTTTAATAATATTTTCCTTTGGAAATTATGTTTTATTGAAAATAACTCTTTTCTTTGCATCATCAAACTTAAAAAACGAAGAATTATGAAATATGTAATCATTGGCGGTGTAGCAGGTGGAGCCACGGCAGCCGCCCGACTGAGAAGAGTGGACGAAATGGCTGAAATCCTTTTATTGGAGAAAGGCCCTTACATCTCGTATGCTAATTGTGGTTTACCTTATTATATAGGTGGAGTGATAGCAGAGCGCGAGAAGCTGCTGGTGCAGACACCCGAATCTTTCGGCAAGCGCTTCCGCATTGATGTGCGTGTGCAGAATGAAGTAATCGCCATCCATCCCAAAAACAAGACCGTTACCATACGCAATGTGGAAGGCAAGGAGTACGACGAAAGCTATGACAAACTTTTGCTTTCTCCCGGTGCCAACCCCGTGAAGCCCCCCTTGGAAGGCATTAATTCCGAAGGCATCTTCACGTTGCGCAATGTAGAAGATACCGACCATATCAAGGCTTATATCTCGGACAAGCAGGTGAAACGCGCCGTGGTGGTAGGTGCCGGTTTCATCGGATTGGAAATGGCGGAGAACCTGCATCATGCCGGTGTTCATGTGTCTGTAGTCGAAATGGGTAATCAGGTGATGGCACCTATCGACTTCTCTATGGCGGCACCTATTCATCAGCATCTGTTGCAGAAAGGCGTCTCTCTCTATCTGGAAGAAGGAGTAACCCATTTCAAGCGTACGGACAACGGAATCACCGTATTCCTGAAAAGCGGAAAGGCCATTCCTGCCGATATGGTGTTACTCTCCATCGGTGTGCGTCCTGCCACTGCATTGGCGCAACAAGCCGGCTTGAAACTGGGCGAGATGGGCGGTATCTGGGTAGACGAACACTTGGAGACTTCCGAAAAAGACATCTATGCTGTGGGCGATGCCATCGAATATCCTCATCCGCTGACCGGAAAGCCCTGGCTCAATTATCTGGCAAATCCTGCCAACCGCCAGGGACGTATCGTTGCTGATAATATGGTGTTTGGCAATACTGTTTCCTACGAAGGAGCTATCGGCACCTCCATTGCCAAAGTATTCGACATGACGGTAGCCTCTACGGGCCTTGCAGCCAAACGCTTGAAGCAGTGGGGCATGGAATATCAAAGCTCGGTGACTCACTCGGCATCTCATGCCGGTTACTATCCGGATGCCCTACCTTTGACCTTGAAACTGACTTTCCATCCCAAAACCGGTAAACTCTATGGTGCGCAATGTATCGGTTACGAGGGAGTGGACAAGCGAATCGACCAGATAGCCGGACTCATCAAGCGGGGTGGCACAGTCTACGATTTGATGGAGACGGAGCACACGTATGCGCCTCCTTTCTCCTCGGCTAAAGACCCCATCGCTATTGGCGGCTATGTAGCATCGAACATTATCAGCGGTGCTATGCCTGTCATCTCTTGGCGCGAGCTGGTAGAAGAGAAGGATAAAGTGATGCTGATAGATACCCGTACGCCCGAGGAATTCTCTTTCGGCACCATTCCGGGAGCCGTCAATATTCCGTTGGACGAAATGCGCGAACATTTGGCAGAGATACCTACAGACAAGCCGGTAGTGCTTTTCTGTGCTGTGGGTCTGCGCGGTTATCTGTCCCTGCGCATCCTGATGGGGCGCGGCTATCGCAATGTGCGCAATCTGATAGGTGGTTATAAGACCTACTCCACGGCAACAGCACCTCTGCCGTTTCCATCTGCTCCGGCAGGCGGCGGCTCTTCTTCTTCGGTAGAGGCTGCTACTGATGATGTTCCTGCGGATGCATCAGTGTCCAAGAAGGAAACGTTGAAGATAAATGCTTGCGGTTTGCAATGTCCGGGACCTATCATGCAGGTGAAAAAGGCGATGGATAGCATTGCTGTGGGCGAGCGTGTGGAGATTGTGGCAACCGATGCCGGTTTTGCACGCGATGCTTCTGCCTGGTGTGATACGACGGGAAATAAATTGATAGAGAAGCATGACGAGAAAGGACGCTATACGGTAGTCATCGAGAAAGGTGCTCCGGCTTGTACATCTGCTTCCAATGTTTCCGCAGCCAGGGGTAGGGGAAAGACGCTGATTCTGTTCAGTGACGACCTGGACAAAGCGCTGGCAACCTTCGTACTAGCAAACGGAGCAGCGGCAACGGGACAGAAAGTAACCATTTTCTTCACCTTCTGGGGACTGAACGTCTTGAAGAAAGTGCAGAAACCCAGTGTGCAGAAGGACTTCTTCGGCAAGATGTTCGGCATGATGCTGCCGTCCAGCTCTTTGAAACTGAAGTTGTCGCAGATGAATATGTTTGGCATGGGCAGCCGCATGATGCGCTTCTTGATGAAGCGCAAGGGAGTGGATTCTTTGGAGTCGTTGCGCTCGCAGGCATTGGCGCAGGGAGTGGAATTCATTGCTTGCCAGATGTCTATGGATATGATGGGCATCCAGCACGAAGAACTTCTGGATGAAGTAACCATCGGCGGCGTGGCTACCTATATGGAACGTGCGGACAAGGCAAATGTGAACTTATTTATATAGGAGGACAAGATATGGAGACTTTATGTAAAATCCGTGATGTTTATCGGGCTATTGCCGAGTTCGAGGTGCAGTTTACGCAGATGTATGATTTATCGCTGAATGAAGGAATGCTGTTGTGCACGCTGCTCAATACTCCTAAGCTTACCTCCAGTGAGATAGCCGAGGCACTGGGTTTGTCTGCCTCCAACACTTCAAAGGTCATTCGCTCTGTCGAGGGAAAGAAGCTCATTACCCGTCTGATAGGTAAGGAAGATAAGCGTCAGATGCGTTTTTCTCTTACGACAGAAGGCAAGAACCGGATTTCGGATATTAAGAATGCTACTTTCGAATTGTCGGGGTTGTTGCAGCAGGTAGTTAGCCTCGTATAGTTTTGTGTAAAAGCGAATTAATATCGTGTTTGCAGGAAGTTAATATCCTGCGGACACGATATTTGTTTTTTGTAGGACACGTTATTAACTTCTTGCACGACATGTTGTTAGTATCGTGTATTGCATGCTATAAATTGTTTGTATCTGTTCGTGTGTATTTCTATCTTTTATTACTGAGAAATTTACTAAGAATCTTTAATAATGTCTCTTTCGACAATTTCTTAACTCTTAATCAATTCTTTTCTCTGTTTTAAAAATGAACTTGATTGGAAAAGCCATTCTTTATGAATCGCCTATATACTCAGTCGTATTTCCGTAAAGGAACACAAGCTTGATACCAAAGAAATAAATTGAAACTTTCTATGTCAATTGCCTAATATTATTTTACTTTGCTGTCAAATAGTAAGCAATACAGCGATTGATATGCAGAAATTATTGTCTTTGCCGCCTAATCTGGTGTCGGCATTCTATGAACTGGAAAATGTAGACCGTACGGAATGGTTTTGTACTTCCGACCCGGTGGGAATGAAACTTGGCTCGGGTGGGGGAACTACCTGGCTCTTGAGAGAATGGCAGAAGGAACGGGATAGGAAGTATTGGGCGGAGGAGCGTATTCCAACAGAAAAGTGCATTCCAACAGAGAAAAGCATTCCAATAGAGAAGCGTATTCTGCTGCATGCCGGAGGACAAAGCCGTCGTTTACCGGGATATGCACCGTCGGGCAAGATATTGACCCCGATTCCGGTGTTTCGCTGGGCGCGTGGACAAAAACTGGGACAGAATTTATTATCCCTTCAACTCCCACTTTACGAAAAGATAATGGAGCGGGCTCCCGAAAGACTGCGTACGCTGATTGCCAGTGGTGACGTATATATCCGTGCGGAAAAGCCGCTTCAAGAGATTCCCGATGCAGATGTGGTGTGCTATGGACTGTGGGTAGACCCGTTGCTCGCCACACATCATGGTGTGTTTATCTCGGACCGGAATCAACCGGAATCCTTGGATTTCATGCTTCAGAAACCCTCTCTGGAAGAATTGGAAAACCTCTCCAAGACACATCTCTTTTTAATGGATATCGGCATCTGGCTATTGAGCGACCGGGCCGTTGACTTGCTGATGAAACGTTCGCAGAAGGCAGATGGGGCTTTGGACGTGGATACGCCATATTCCGACTTGAAATACTATGACTTGTATGCTGACTTTGGCTTGTCCTTAGGAAATCATCCCCGTATTGAGGATGAAGAGCTGAATAGCCTCTCCGTCGCCATATTGCCTTTGCCCGGAGGCGAATTCTACCATTATGGAACAAGCCGCGAACTGTTGTCTTCAACCGTCACCTTACAGAATAAGGTCTACGACCAGCGCCAGATTATGCACCGGAAGTTGAAGCCCAATCCGGCCATCTTTGTGCAGAATGCAGAAGTGCATCTCCCCCTTACTCCGAAGAACGACAGTCTTTGGATTGAAAATAGCTTTGTTGGAGCTTCTTGGCGGCTGGGGGCACGGCAGATTATCACGGGTGTTCCCAAGAATGACTGGAGGCTGACCATTCCAGACGGTATCTGCATTGATATAGTTCCGCTTGCCGACCAGCGCTGGGCAGTACGCCCCTATGGTTTTGACGATACTTTTAAGGGGGATATTCGGGATGAAAAGACACTGTTCCTTGGAATGTCGTTTTCGGAATGGCTGGTCGAACGGGAATTGTCGGTGGAAGACATCACCGGCAGAAAAGAGGACCTGCAGGCTGCTGCCATTTTCCCGGTTGTGGAAGATAAAGAGCAGATGGGGACAGTGCTTCGATGGATGGTTTCCGAACCGGGCTTGACGGAAGGAAAGGCTGTCTGGCTGGAAAGTCGTCGGTTGTCCGCCGACGAAATTTCAGCACAAGCCGACTTGCGTCTGCTGTATGCACAGCGGGAGAGCTTCTGCAAAGGAAACTGGGAAGTGCTGGCACGCAACCATGCAAAGAGTGTATTCTATCAACTCGACTTGATGGATGTGGCCGGTAAATTCCATAAATTCGGCATTGACAAGCCGGAAGTGTTGCCGACAGATGCCTCGCTGATGCAGCGTATCCATAACCGGATGCTGCGTGCACAGATTGAGAAGCTGGACGGAAGGGACTTCAAGGCAGACGAGCAGGCCGCATTCAGCTTGTTGCGCGAAGGATTGCTGACTGATTTGTATGAACGCAAGAGCAGTCCTCGCCTGAATGTGTATAGTGACCAGATTGTATGGGGGCGTAGCCCCGTACGCATAGATATGGCGGGAGGATGGACGGACACTCCGCCTTACTCCTTGTTTGCCGGTGGGAGTGTGGTGAATATTGCCATTGAACTGAACGGGCAGCCGCCTTTACAAGTGTACATCAAACCTTGCGCGGAGCATCGCATCGTGTTGCGCTCCATTGATATGGGAGCCATGGAGGTGGTGAATACTTTTGAGGAATTGCAATCCTATTGCATGATAGGTTCCCCCTTTTCCATTCCCAAAGCAGCATTGGCGCTGGCCGGGTTTGTTCCGGCTTTTTCAGAAACGGCTTATCCTTCGCTGGAAAAACAACTGGAAGCCTTCGGCACAGGTATAGAGATTACATTGCTTTCTGCCATACCTGCAGGTTCCGGTCTGGGCACAAGCTCCATTTTGGCTTCTACTGTCTTGGGTTCATTGAGTGACTTTTGCGGACTGATGTGGGATAAGAACGAAATATGCCGCCGTACGCTTGCCCTGGAACAGTTGCTGACGACCGGTGGCGGTTGGCAAGACCAATACGGTGGGGTATTGCAAGGCATCAAACTGTTGCAGACGGAGGCTGGATTTGCCCAGCAGCCATTGGTACGCTGGTTGCCCGAGCATTTGTTTACCCATCCGGAATACCGCGATTGCCATCTGCTGTATTATACGGGCATTACGCGTACAGCCAAGGGCATCCTTGCAGAAATAGTACGCTCCATGTTCCTCAACTCTTCCCTGCACCTGGGGTTATTAGAAGAGATGAAAGCACATGCCTTGGATATGGCCGAAGCCATTCAACGGAATGACTTCAAGAGTTTCGGAACACTGGTAGGCAAGACATGGATGCAGAAGAAGGCACTGGACAGTGGAACAAATCCTCCTGCCGTAGAGGACATCATCTGTCAGATAAAAGACTATACCTTAGGATATAAACTGCCGGGAGCCGGTGGGGGAGGTTATCTGTATATGGTGGCTAAGGATCCGCAGGCAGCCCTGCGCATCCGTGAGACCTTGACGCTGAATGTACCGAATCCGAGAGCCAGGTTCGTAGAAATGTCACTCTCGGATAAGGGATTCCAGGTGTCGCGGAGCTGAAATTCATCATTCATGATGATACGGCCCCCCGTTCAGTATGGTCATCGCCCGGTAGAGTTGCTCCACAAAGATGAGGCGCACCATCTGATGGGAAAAGGTCATGCGTGAGAGGGACATCTTCTCGTGTGCCGCTTCGTACACTTTGGGGGAGAATCCGTAAGGGCCTCCGATAATAAATACCAGCCGTTTGTTCACGGTATTCATCTTGCGCTTCATATAGTCTGCAAACTCTATGGAGCGCATTTCTTTTCCACCTTCGTCCAGCAGTACGACCACATCTCCCGGCTGGAGAGCTTTCAATATCAGTTCCCCTTCCTTTTCCTTCTGCACTTCCATGGAGAGGCTCTTGGTGTTTTTCAGTTCGGGGATGACTTCCATCTCGAATGAGAGATAACGCTTGGTACGTTGCACATAGTCGTTGATGGCTGTTATAAAGTGTTGTTCTACAGTTCGTCCTACAACGAGCAGAGTAGTTTTCATACTGGTTCTGTTTTGATTAGCACACAAATTTAGCATTTTTTTATTGTATTTTGAGACAAATGCTTACCTTTGCCTATCATAAATACTTGTGAAAATGAAAAAACGGGTAATCTTTTTGTTGACCGGTCTCTTCATTTGGACGTCTGTGCTGCTGGCTCAGAATGTTCCCGAGGGAGTGATTGGAGCCTTCAAGGAAGGAAACTCTCAGGAGCTCAACAAGTATCTGGGTGACAAGGTCGATTTAATCATTCAGAATAAGTCGACCCACGCCGACAAGCGGACGGCAGAGGGCACAATGGCTGCTTTCTTCTCCAACCACAAGGTCGGCAGTTTTAATGTGAACCATCAGGGGAAGCGCGATGAGTCCGGTTTCGTCATCGGTACCTTGATGACCGCAAATGGAAACTTTCGGGTGAATTGTTTCTTCAGAAAAGTACAGAACAAATATGTCATACATCAAATAAGGATAGATAAAACAGATGAATAAGGAAGAAGAATTGATTGACAGGTTGATAGACCTGGCTTTCGCCGAAGATATAGGCGATGGAGACCATACAACCCTTTCGTGCATTCCTGCTACGGCAATGGGCAAATCCAAACTGTTGATAAAAGAACCGGGCATCCTGGCCGGTATCGAGATAGCAAAGGAGGTGTTCCGCCGTTTCGATCCTACCATGAAGGTGGAAGTGTTCATTAATGACGGTACAGCCGTAAAGCCGGGTGATGTGGCCATGATTGTGGAAGGCAAGATACAGTCTTTGTTGCAAACGGAGCGTCTGATGCTGAACATCATGCAGCGCATGAGTGGCATTGCCACCATGACACATAGGTATGCCGAGCAACTGAAAGGTACGAATACCCGTGTACTCGATACCCGCAAGACTACTCCGGGCATGCGTATCCTCGAGAAAATGGCAGTGAAAATCGGTGGCGGTGTAAACCACCGTATCGGCTTGTTCGATATGATTTTGCTGAAAGACAACCATGTGGACTTTGCCGGAGGAATCGACAAGGCTATCAACCGTGCGAAGGAATATTGCAAGGAAAAAGGCAAGGACCTCAAGATAGAAATAGAAGTGCGCAACTTCGACGAATTGCAGCAGGTGCTCGACCTGGGCGGTGTAGACCGTATCATGTTCGACAACTTTACGCCGGCAATGACAAAGAAGGCCGTAGAGATGGTAGGCGGCCGCTATGAAACGGAATCTTCCGGCGGCATCACGTTTGATACGCTCCGCGACTATGCCGAATGCGGTGTGGATTTTATTTCCGTAGGAGCTTTGACGCACTCTGTGAAAGGATTGGACATGAGCTTTAAAGCATGTTGACAAAGGCGGAAAGCATTATTGCAGAATAATAAGGAAAGCCTCTCATAAAGAATGCTGCATTACGGCAGACTTATGAGAGGCTTTCTCTTGATAACCAGCAGAGTAATGACTCCTGAAAAAACAGATGGTGTATTGGGGTGAAACAGATGGTCTGTTGGGGACGGATAGATGATGCGTTTGGCTATAACGGATGATGTGTTTCAGAGTAATGGATAATAGCGTAGGAAGATATGAAAAACATAACATGGAATAAAGTAAAAACAACTGTCAAAGATTGGCAAGTGGGAGACTACATCCGGCAGACTTCCATTGTGGTGATTGGCGTACTGATTACTTTTGTCGGTAGTGAGTTGGTTACTCAAAACTCCGAGAAAAAGGATATTCAAGCCACCATGTCGCTGATTAGGGATGAACTGAAAAGTAACCGGGAAAATTATAAGAGTATCGTTTCAGAGTTTAGAGAGGATGAACGTCTTTCCAGCTTATTGGTGGAGCATGACTTAAAGCATCGGACGATACCGGAAGATTCATTGATACAGTTCCGCTTTCTTATGGGGCATATCCGCAGTTTTTATTATAGTCAGAATGCATTGGATATACTTAAAAACTCCATGTTGATGCAGAAGATTTCAGATAAAGAGCTACTGTTGCAGTTGACCGGAATCTATGAGGTATTGGATGGATTTAGGGCGACTATGAATGGCTATTACGATATGAAGGACGAAATTATGGTTCCTTTCCATTTGGCATTGACTGATGAACAGACGGACCAGATAAATCGTGGAGGATATGAGGCGTGGGATATTTACTTGTCGGACAGGTCGGTACGGAACTTTGTCAGGGTAGCGCGGAACTATTTTACGCCGGACTATGTAGAACGTGTGGGAAAACGTATAGACGAGGCAATACAAGCGCTTGAGAAAAAGTATCATTTAGAATGAAAAGATATGGGAAAGACAAGCTTTAACAGGTTGAACCATAAGATAAAAAGTTGGCGCATAGGTGATTATTTCCGCCAGTTCAGTATTGTGGCTGCGGGCATCATTGTCACTTTCTGGGGAAATGACCGGATTACCGAGAATGCCCGCCAAAAGGAAGTGCGTGCTACGATGCAGTTGGTAACGGAAGAGTTGGAATATAATAGGCAGGAGCTCCGTAATATAAAGCACTTGTTGGATATTGACATACACATGAGTCTGTTGTTGAGGGAACATGATATGGATGTATCCAAGATACCGACAGATACTCTGTGGAAGTATGGCAAGTTTTTCAATAATATGGATGAATTTTCTTATAGGACAGATGCGCTGGATGTGCTGAAAGGTTCTTCATTGATGCAGTATATACCGGACAAACGTATGTTGCAGGATGTATTGCAGACTTATTTTGAGTTGGGCAGGAAACAAAAGGATGTCAGTGATTACTATGCAACGAAAACAGATGCTCTTATGAGTGCTGCCATGTCCAGGGAGTGGGCGAATGTTTTTGACGGTGGCGACGGTCTTCGGGACCAGGCCTTGTTTCTTGTGCAGTATAAGAAATTTATCAATTACGTCAACATGGTTCCCGGTTTTCTGTATTGGCATGAATTTGATAAACTGGATGAGATGCTGGACAAGCAAATACAGGCTTTGAAAGCCAAATATAAATAATCTCCGTTCTTTAACTTCTTTTTAGAATTAATTCAGCAGCATTTTCCGCAATGCTGCGTCTAACTAACAAACGACGCAAAGAGGCGTCCGTAAAACGAGCACTGACATTGGAAAATGAGATAGAACTGATTGAGGGCTGCCGGGCAGGAAAGGATTCCGCCCGAAAGGAATTATACACCCTCTACTCCAAGCAGATGCTGGCGGTATGTTACCGCTATACGGGCGATGTCGATGCGGCCCATGACGTATTGCACGATGGCTTCATCAAAATTTTCACCCACTTCACCTTCCGTGGCGAATGTGCATTGAGTACCTGGGTGACAAGGGTAATGGTGACGCAGGCGATAGACTACCTGCGGAAACAGCAACGTTTCAGCCAACTGGTGGTGAATGAGGAACAATTGCCCGACATTCCGGATGAAGCAGGCATTGCCGAAACCGGAGGCCGTATTTCCGAAGAAATGCTGATGGCGTTCGTGGCGGAACTTCCCGATGGATGCCGTACTGTATTCAACTTATACGTCTTTGAGGAGAAATCGCACAAGGAAATAGCCGAAATCCTCCACATCAAAGAGCATTCGTCTACCTCGCAGTTGCATCGTGCTAAGTGTTTGTTGATAAAAAGAATTAAAGAATATACTGAATATGAGAGAAAATGATGAAATAACCGGTTTGTTCCGCAGTCGTCTTGCCGGCGCAGAGATGACAGTGCGGGAGGACTTCTGGGAAGGGTTGCAACGTGACTTGCCGTCACCGGTTGCCGCAAAAGGCAGGAGGCCGCTTTTTCTTTCTCCGAGGTTTCACCGCGTAGCCGCAGCCGCCTCTGTTGTATTTGTACTGGGAGCTGCTTCTGCCGCTTTCTGGTATTTCTCTCCGAAAGAGGAAATCAAGGAGGCCTTTACACAAGTGGCGGCCATGACGCCGGAAGGTAACTTGAACGGGGATGTGGTGCAGGAAAGTTTTCCCTCTATCCATCAGGCCAACCCCATGGCACAAAAGCCCGGTACACAGCATCCCGCCAACGGCATTCCGGCAGGATTGACGGCGCAGGCCGATGAGGATGAATCCGTGTCTGTCCATGTTTCCATTCGGATTACCCAACGGGTGTACGGAAACCAGCAGCAGCCGGGAAACGGTTATTACAGTAACGGAACTCCGGCCGGAAACGGGAACTACCATTCAAATCCTGGCCATAAGGATGCTGATATAGATAGAATGCTGCCATCTTCTGAGGAAGAACCGGCAAACTCTGTGGCTGTATCGCCATCCAAGCCCCGTAATTGGGCATTGAAAGCAGGCATCGGCACTTCCCTGCCGAAAGGGAATTTTCATATGCCGTTCACGGCCGGGGTAAGCGTGGAACGTTGTTTGAACAAGCATTTCTCCTTGGAAGCCGGTCTTCAGTATAATTGCTTGGATGGTGACCATACGTTGCATACGCTGGAAGTTCCGGTAAGGCTGAACATGATGCTGGCCAGTACGCCGAAAGTGGATTTCTATGCTATGGTAGGTGGAGCAGCCGAGAAATGCATTGCTGGTGCTCCGGACAATGGTTTCGGTGCAGAGCCGGTACAGTTGTCGGTTGCTGCCGGAGTAGGGGTACGCTATAAAATGAACAACCGTTTTGCCTTGTTTGCAGAGCCGTCTGTATCCCATCATTTCGATACGGACTCGCAGACAAGAACCTTGCGTACGGAACGGCCCACCAATCTGAATCTGTTGTGCGGCGTGCGCATGACTTATTAATCTTAAATACCATACAAATATGAAGACTCTATACAATAAATTACATATATTCGGGCAGACTATGCTGCTCGTATTCTTTACTCTTTCTGTTCTCTCTTTGAGCTCTTGCAGCAAAGAAACGTTGGACTACAACCATCCGGATGTAGACTTGTTTGTCAAGCAGTTGAAGGCTGGCAAATATTCTACCCAAAGTCCGGATGGATTGAGTAACATGCCCAAGTTCACTTCCGAAGATATAGAGGAATTGCTGAAGTATGCCGAGGACTTGACGGTCATTCCCTCTTTCCCCCTGGCTCCGGTATCCTATTCGGCAGGTGGCAAGCTGCGTTTGGGCGAATGCATCCTGTGGACGGTAGAGACTATCCGCCTCGGGAACAATGCTTCGATGGGATGCAAGATGGTACATACGGATGCGGAGAATTATGAAGGTATCTATTTCCTTTCGGATGAAGAGGTGCTGGATGCTGCTTCGCGCTACCGCCGCTGGTGGGAAACCCGTAAGTATCCACGGACTATGTGGACGATTGATCCCTGCTATGACGAACCGCTTTGTGGCAGCGGATATATGTGGTGGTGAAATGTTTTTAGGGATTAAGGATTAGGTATTAAGTAATCAAACTGTCAGGTGAAGAGATTTATACTTGTAATGGGGCTGCTCTGTGCAGTAGCCTTCCCTTGCTATGCCCAAAACTGGACCCCTCAGGACTCGTTGAGGCTGAACCGGTTGCTGAAGGGCGAGGGGGAGGTAAAACTGAATCCGGAGGTATTGCAGGAATTGGAAATGAACAATTCTCTGGGTACTCCGAAAGCGGTGATGGACAAGTCGTGGATGGATTTTGATAATTCATTGCCCGTCATGCCGAAAGCGCCCGAGAAAAAAGTGGTGCTTACCTTACGTCCTTATACAGCCAATACCAAATATAATTGGGACCCCATTTATCAGAAAAAAATCAAGGTAGACAAGGATACTTGGCGAGGAGATGAATTCTATGCGCTTAAGATTCTGATGATTCCTACGAACTGGGCTAAACATCCGTTTGATGCCGGTCCGCGTGAGACGGTGGAGCAGATTGAAGCAACCGGTTTGCGTTACCGGGTGACGGAGCGGGCCAATAATATGGCTGTGGGCGGTTGGCAGGGTGCCAGTGGCGGTGGAATTTCCGGTTTAGACCTGATGACACCTTTTACCCGTGAGTTTTGGAATTTCAAAGGCCGCAAGCGCCGTGCCCGTACGCTGGAAGTATTGAAGGCGTATGGAGATTCGATAACTGTTTTGGAACAACAGTAATTTATCACTTTTTGTCAAATTTTGAACTTTCTTTCTCCTCTTCTTGTTTTCATTAGTAAACCTTTAAAAAAAGTAATAATGAACAGAGTGACTTCTCTATTCGGAATAAGATATCCGATAATTCAAGGTGGCATGGTGTGGTGTAGCGGCTGGAGACTTGCTGCTGCTGTAAGCAATGCAGGAGGGCTAGGCTTGCTCGGCGCAGGTTCGATGCATCCCGAAACGTTGCGGGAGCATATCAGGAAATGCCATGAGGCTACGCATCATGCTTTTGGTGTGAATATTCCCTTGATGTATCCCCAGATAGAAGAGATAATGCAGATTGTGGCCGACGAGGGAGTGAAGATTGTATTTACATCTGCCGGCAGCCCGAAGAAATGGACTGGTTGGTTGCACGAGCGTGGCATCACGGTGGTGCATGTTGTTTCGTCCTCGCGTTTTGCCGTGAAGGCAGAAGAGGCGGGTGTTGATGCAGTAGTTGCCGAAGGCTTCGAAGCCGGTGGGCACAATGGGAGGGAGGAGACTACCACCCTGTGCCTGATACCAGCTGTACGTGCAGTTACTACACTTCCGCTGATTGCCGCCGGTGGCATTGCAACGGGTGAGGCCATGCTGGCTGCCCGGGTGCTGGGTGCGGAAGGTGTGCAGATTGGTACACGCTTTGCCTTGACGGCAGAGAGTTCTGCAAACGAGGTATTTAAGGATTACTGCTTGCATTTGGAAGAAGGGGATACCCGTCTGCTTTTGAAGAAATTGGCTCCGGTGCGTCTGGTGCGCAATAACTTTCGCAGCGCCGTAGAGGCTGCTGAGGCTGTGGGAGCTTCAGAGGAAGAACTTCGTATCCTTTTAGGGCGTGGCCGTGCCAAACGTGGTATTTTTGAAGGTGACTTGGAAGAAGGGGAACTGGAAATAGGGCAGGTATCTGCCTTGCTGCATGGAAAGGGAGTGCAGTCTGTGGCGTCGGTCATGCAAGAGTTGGTGGAGGAGAGCAGAAGGGCGTGGGAGAGAATGCAGGAATTGGATTTCTGAATATTCCCTCTTCTGGTATCATATAACAATAAAAAAGGAATATTCCCGGTGATTTCGGGGATATTCCTTTTTTAGTTTCAACTTATAACCTTTTATCCTTTGGGGATATTGGTTGTGTCTTTTGCCGTATTTCCACTTGTGGCGGAATTACTTGTGCCATTGCTGCTGGCAGTGGCGCTACCGGTAGCCATATTTGTTGCACTTTTACCGGCTGTCTGCACAGCAGGTTGCTCTTCCCAATGGAACGGTTCAAAGCTACTGTTCGGGTCAACCCAGGACGGTTTCTTGGAAGCATAAATAATGAATGGGGCAATGACTACAATCAGCGCACCGATGATGAGCACGGAGAACCATACAGTGTTGCTGCCTGTTGAAATCTGGCTGGGTGGGATAAAGCTCAATACGAATGCCAGCAATGACCCGCAGAAACCAAGACCACCGATGAGCCACATCAATCCGTTGCCATTCTTGCCGATACGGAACGGACGGTTCAGCTTCTTCATCTTATAACGCAGCACGATGGCTCCGGAGAACATCAGCATATACATGATAAGATAGAGGACTACAGTCAGCTGTGATAGAATCTGGTAGAAACTCTGTACGGAAGGCATGACTACGAACAGAAGGCTCAGTACGGTTACTGCACCGCCTTGTACATAAAGGATATTCTTCTGTACGCCCAGTTTGTTTGTCTTTTGGAAGAACGGAGGCATGTAGCCTGCTTTTCCTACGGCAAAGATACCTTTGGACGGACCGGCAACCCATGTCAATACACCTGCCAGCACCCCGAATGCCAGAGCAATGGCAATGATGGGTGACAGCCAGGAGGCACGGATGTAATGGAAATAGTTATCGAAGCCTACAAGCAGACTCTGTGTCAGACTGATGTCTTTGGCCGGGATGATGATACCCAGTGAGAAAGTTCCGAGTACGAAGATGATAACCGTAATGGCTGCACCGATGAACACTGCCTTCGGATAATTCTTGGAGGGATTGTTCACGTCTTTTACGTGGATACCGCCCATTTCCATACCGGCATAGAAGAGGAAGATACTGGCAGCAAGCACCACGTTGTCGAAGTTCGTCAAGTCGGGGAAGAAGCTGCTGTGGAAATCCAGGTTGGAGTGTCCGCCGGTGGCAAGGTAGATAATACCCAGGATAATCAGCAGTGCGGCAGGGATAATAGTCCCGACCAGGCCGCCGACCTTTGCCACTTTACCTACCCAGCTCATGCCCTTCATGGAGATGAACGTAGCCAGCCAGTAGATGATGAGGACAACGACGAGCGAGTAATACTTGTTGTTGGCCAGTGACATGTCGTGTACGTCGTTCATGCCGATGAAAGCAATGGATACGGCACCGAATGTCAATACGGTAGGATACCAGATTGTACTTTCAATCCATTGTACCCAGATGGCAAGGAAGCCCAGTTTTTTTCCGTAGGCTTCGCCCACCCAGCGGAACACACCGCCTTGCTTGTCTTGAAACATGGCAGCCAGTTCCGCGGCGACAAGTGACGTCGGAATCAGAAAAACAATGGCTGCAAATAAGTAGTAGAAGGCCGAACTCATTCCGTACACGGCCTCGGCAGGAAGTCCACGTAGGGATACTACTGCCGTCACATTCATGATTGCCAGGGTAAATACACCCAGCTTCACTGTTTGTTTAATATTTGCCATAAGTTAAGGTTTTAGATGAAAAATATATTCAAAATCAGCGTCTATAACAACACTTGGGGAGAGTTGTTCCCAACGGATAAGTGAAAGTTCAGGTTTTAACTATTCAGGAAGCGTCGGCTTTGGGCGCGGGCTTCTGTGCAACTTTCTTGTAGAACTCTTCTTTTTCCTTATTGCGCCGTTCGACCAGGCTCGTTACATACACTGTAAAGATAGGGAACATCATCATGCCCAGCGCAGCCAGCAGTACGGACAGTACCCGTCCGGTGGGAGTGACTGCTATGATATTGGAACCCACCGTCGTCACATCCATAAATGCCCACCATAAGGCGTCTCCATATCCTTTGACTAAAGGATTGGGACCATGCTCCATGACATAAAAGGCCAGACTGGAAAAATAGACAGTGGCCAGCAACATGGTAAGGTAGGAAACGAACAGTCCCGATGCGCGGTTGTACGTCAGCCAACCCACCACGATAGCCATGGCGTAACCACCCCGCACCAATGGGATGAAACGCAGCATATAGGTTATCTCGGGTGAGAAAGTCCATCCCATATAGGCAATGATGTTTTGATAGGGTATAGCTACCAGCAGGAAAATGAAATGCGTGGCCACGTAGTGACCCTTCTTCTCTGCCAGGAACCATTCCAATACAAAATCTGCCAGGAACAGGGCGCATATCCACAACTGTACTTTCATGTAGACCGACTGTTCGTAAAAGGGGATCCCCTTGAACGTGTCGACAGAGATGCTGATAACTAAAAATAGCGACAGTATCAATATAATGACATGCAGTATGCCATAGATACCTTTTTCCCGCAATACAAATTCTGATAGAGCCATTTTCATGATGAAGTCCATTATAAAGTCATAAGTTATGAGTTATAAGTCATTTGCTGATTACGGTGCCTACCAACAAATAACTCATAACCTATAACTCATAACTAAAAAGAGAAACTTATTCTGTAATCGTTACGTTATCACCGTTGAACACACCCAGGCCGAGCTTGTTCATGATGAACTTGATTGCCGATTGGGCCTTTACGGAGTTTCCCGCTTCGTCTAGGGGAGGAGCGAAGGCCGATACTCCCATGACACCGGGCAATACGGCCATTACACCACCGCCTACACCGCTTTTGGCCGGTATGCCGGCGGTGTACATCCAGTCGCCCGAATGCTCGTAGAAGCCTACGGTAGAAATCATCGACGTGATTTTCGGTGCCAAGCTGGCTTCGAACACCGTTTGTTTGGTGACGGGGTTCACACCGTTATTGGCGATGGTTCCTGCGGCAATGCCCAGTTGCTGGGCCGTGATGCCGAGAGAACACTGGCGAGTATAGAGGTCGAGAGCCATGTCCGGATTATCGTAGATGCGGTTGTAGTTTTTCAGCAGCCAGGCAATGGAGCGGTTGTTGAAGTTGGTAGCCGTTTCCGATTTGTACAGTTCGTCGATGAGTTGTGGGGCAGAGCCGCACAGCTCAGTGACATTCTGTACAATGGCATCCCATTTCTTGTCGGAGTTTCCCACTGGCTGTACCATGGAACAGGCGGAAATGGCACCGGCATTTACCAATGGAGTGGAAGGGTGGTCGTTTTCCAGCAAGATGGCGATGATGGAGTTGAACGGTAGTCCCGTGGCATCGGCACCTATCATGTCCAGCACTTTCTGCGCACCGTATTGGCGCAGGATAAGGATGGCTGTGTGTACCTTCGAGACGGACTCTATACCGAAACGATAGTCTGTGTCACCTATATTGATGGTCTGCCCGTTCATCAGGCAGATGCTGAGTCCGAATAGTTTGGAGTCTATGTTGGCAAGGTAGGGAATATAATCCGCATTCTTGCCTCCTGTGCTGCCCTTCACCTCATTGTAGGCTTCTTGGGCAACCTCCTTTATTTGTGAAATTGATATTTTCTTTTCCATAAACACGTTGTGATGTACGATTAGACGATGTACGATTTACGATTGAAATTACTCCTTTAAACGTAGTCCGTATCAAGAGAAACTCTAATCGTACATCGTAAATCGTTTAATCGTAAATTAATTTATTTTTTATGAGTACGGCATCCGTGGTTGAATATTTTGGTTTCCACCGGCAGGTTCTTTTCCTGTGCCATACGGGTAGGCGTCGGATAGTCCAGTTTCTCCAGTTCGGTGATGGCATTCTTGATGTCACCCAACAGCATGTCTGCCATGTCGCGGCTGAATCCCTGGCGGACAACGACACGCATAACGACGTAGTCTTCCAGTTTTGAAGGCAGTGTATAGGCGGGTACCATCCAGCCGTGCTGTGACAACTTGTCCTGCAGGTCATACAGAGTCCATTTGGCAGCTCTTGCATATTCCGGTTTCAAGTACCAGATGAACAGCGGGTTCACAACTTCGTCGGAATAGTTTACGAACGGAGCCATCTTGCCGATTTCGTCATGGATATACTTGGCGATGGTCAGAGAGTTGTACTGTACTTCCTTGTAACCCTGGAATCCCAAACGGATGAACTGGTAATATTGACCCAGAATCTGTGCGGCAGGACGGGAGAAGTTCAGGCCTACCTGAGTAATGTTGGCACCGAGGTAGTTTACGCTGAATGACATTTCTTCGGGCAGATATTCCTTGCCTTTCCAGCAAACCCAGCCCAGACCCGGATAAACCAGACCGAATTTGTGTCCGCTGACGCTGATGGAGAGTACCCACTTCAGACGGAAGTCCCATTTCTTTTCGGGATAGAGGAACGGGAGGATGAAACCACCGCTGGCGGCATCTACGTGGATAGGAATGTCGTAGCCGGTCTTCGCATTGTAGGCATCGAGGGCTTTGTCGAGGGCTTCGACGTCATCGTTCAGTCCTGTCCATGTAACGCCTTGGATAGGCACGATACAGATGGTGTTCTCATCACACATCTTCAAGGCTTCTTCGGGGTCGAGCGTGGTCTTGTCGAGTGTCAAAGGTACTTCACGCATTTCAATCTGCCACAATTGGGCGAATTTTTCCCATACCACCTGGAAACCGGTTGAAATAACGAAGTTGGGTTTGTCGAACGGTTTGCCTTGTGCCTGACGTTTCTTGCGCCAGCGCAACCAGGCTGCCACACCACCCAGCATACATGCCTCCGAGGAACCGATGGCAAGTGCGCCGGTTTTCCAGGTTTCTTTTTCAGGAGAGTTCCAGAGGTTGGCCACGATGTTGATACATTTACCGTTCATTACGGCGATGCGCGGATATTCGGTCTCGTCAATGTAGTTGATGTTGATGGCTTCGTTCATCAACTTGGTGGCATATTCGTCCATATAGGTAGTGACGAATGTAGCCAGATTCAAGCGAGGCTGCGTTTGGGCGAAGGTTTCGTCTTTCACCATCTGATAGGCGATTTCCGGGGTAGTGGGTCCGTCGGGAATCTTTTCTACGGGTGAGGGTTGTAACATACGGTTTGAACCGAATACTTCAGTTTTTGCATCTCCTTTTCTGAAATTCAAATCTTCCATATTAATAAGTTTTTTAAAGGTTTAGGCGGCGGGGCTTTTCCCCGTCGAATTTCCCACAACAACGGGGTTTGCGGATGAAAGTTCCGGGGTTTTGCATTATTTGGCGTTTATTAAAGGGCAGCGTAGTAAAATCTTAAAAAACGAACATTCTGAAGGTAAGTTTGTTGTTCCCACATTATTCATTTAATTAATATACTACTATATGAAAATCAATACCGGAAGGGGTACAATCCCCCTTATCACGCTTGTCGGCATTTGGTCAGTCTCTGCATTGACTTCCTTGCCGGGGTTGGCCGTATCACCTATTTTGGGACAACTTACTACCATTTTTCCACATGCCACAGAACTGGATATACAGATGCTTACCTCCCTGCCTTCGCTGCTGATAATTCCTTTTGTGCTGTTGGCGGGCAAGCTGGCCGAGAAACGTGACTTTGTGCGTCTGCTGAAAGCGGGGCTTTGGATGTTTGCCACCAGTGGGGTACTTTATCTTTTTTCGGATAAAATGTGGCAGTTGATGGTGGTCAGCGCTTTGCTTGGCATCGGTTCGGGGGTGATTATTCCGTTGTCCACCGGTCTGGTTTCACGCTATTTCACGGGGGAATATCGGGTGAAGCAGTTTGGTTACAGTTCTGCCATTACCAATGTGACGCTGGTTGTGGCAACGGCGGTGACTGGGTATCTGGCAGAGGTAAACTGGCACTTGCCTTTCGTGGTATACCTGCTTCCGTTGGTTTCTCTGCTGCTTGTCGGATATTTGAAGGGGGATACCGGTCAGCCGCAGATAGCAGAAGATACAGCTGCCGTTGTTCCGGAGGAATCCAAGCGTGCGGTTCCCGGTAAATACGGCATCCATATCTGCCATCTGCTACAGTTGATGCTGTTTTATGGCGTCACTACGTATGTAGTGCTGGCGGTTACTTTTGACTTGCCTTTTTTGATGGAGGCCCATCACTTCTCCAGCGGAAATTCCGGATTGATGATCTCCTTATTCTTCCTTGCCATTATGGCTCCGGGTTTCTTCCTGGGGCATATCGTGAAGTGGATGGGGAAACACACAAAGTTTTACAGCCTTTTGTTCATTGCAGCGGGTTTGCTTTTGATATGGATTTCGCCTAAAGAATGGCTGATAATACCGGGATGTATGTTGGTTGGTTTGGGATATGGTGTCATTCAACCGCTGATTTATGACGAGACAGTAGATACGGCTATACCGGAAAAAACAACTTTGGCACTGGCCTTTGTAATGGTAATGAATTATCTGGCGATTCTATTGTCCCCGTTCATTACAGACTTCTTTCAGACCTTGTTCCACACTAGTTCCAAGGAATTCCCGTTTATTTTCAACCTCTGCATCACACTGCTCGCCATGTGGTGGGAGTATGCGAGGAAGAAGGATTCTTTGTTTGGAGATTGAGGGTGTCAAAACGGTTGATGGCACACAGATGAGACACCCTCTATAACTTATAACTCAATCGCCTCATATTTCAGCCCGAAGACATCGGCTACAGCTCTGTATGTTACCTTGCCTTCCACTACGTTCAATCCCAACGCCAGAGCCGGATCGTCCTTGCAGGCTTGTCTCCAGCCTTTGCATGCCAGGGCAACGGTGTAGGGCAGGGTGGCATTTGTCAGTGCCATGGTGGAGGTGAAGGGTACGGCGCCGGGGATATTGGCAACGGCGTAGTGTACAATTCCGTCCACAATGTAGGTAGGGTCGCTGTGCGTGGTGGGGTGGGAGGTTTCGAAACATCCGCCTTGGTCGATGGCAACGTCTACGAGTACGGTGCCGGGCTTCATCATTTTCAGCATTTCTTTGGTGATGAGATGAGGCGCTTTGTCACCGGGGATAAGGACAGACCCTATTACGAGGTCTATTGTAGGTAATTCCATTTTGATATTGTGAAGGGAAGAATAGAGTGTTTTTACATTCTTGGGCATCACTTCACTGAGGTAGCGCAGGCGGGGAAGGTTGATGTCGGCAATCAGTACCTCGGCACCCATTCCGGCAGCTATTTGTGCGGCATTGGTGCCCACAATGCCGCCGCCCAGGATAAGTACGCGTGCGGGGCGTACACCCGTCACGCCACCCATCAGTTTCCCTTTGCCGCCTTGGGGTTTTTCGAGGAAGCGTGCTCCTACCTGGGTGGCCATGCGTCCCGCCACTTCGCTCATGGGGGTAAGCAGCGGAAGTGAGCGGTCTTCTTTCTCTACCGTTTCGTAGGCGATGCAGACGGCGCCGCTTGCTATCATGGCTTCGGTCAGCAATTTATCGGCAGCGAAGTGGAAATAGGTGAATACCACTTGTTCCTTTTTTATCAGTTTGTACTCCGGTGCGATGGGCTCCTTTACCTTGACAATCATGTCGGCTATGGCATACGTGTCTTCAATGGTTGGCAACATTTGTGCACCTACGGCGATGTAATCATCGTCAGAGAAACCGCTGTTTGCGCCTGCCGAGGCTTGCACATACACCGTATGACCGCGTTTCACCAACTCGGCTACTCCGGCAGGGGTCATTCCTACACGGTTCTCGTTGTTCTTGATTTCTTTAGGTACTCCGATAATCATAACCTTAAAGTTTTTATTGAGGGGTTAAACATGGCGCAAGATACAAAAATGGAGGGTACAGTGTCTCCGTACCCTCCATGTTTAAGAACAGTTTTCGTTCTCAGTTATTCATTGTCCATCAGTTTCCAATGTCCATGCCTGCATCCCCTTCTATTTCATCTGTGTCCCATGCGGCGATGGTAATCCCTTTCAGCGTCAGCCCGGCCTTGTTCAGGCTGAGGTCGAAGTTGTAGGTTTTGTTGGCCTCGGTAGTGAGGTTTTCGCTGGAACTCATAGCCAGATAGTAGGTGTAGGTGTTGCTGCCGGAGGTGACTTTTACGAATTGGGAGCTATTGGTGAATGCCTGACCCGGCAGCACGATGGCGCGGTAGGTGGTGGCACCTGCAACGCTGTGGGCGTAGGTGGTGATGGAGGTGGTAGATGCAGCTGCAGCGTCGGTGGCAGCGGCATCATTAGCCTTTGTTACTTTGCCGTCTGCCAGATTCCACGTGCCGCTGAGGGCGAAGCCTGCGGAGCAGAGCAGTTCTACCTTGTCGATGGCGGGCAGGGAGGAGTAGCCGTTTCCTGCGGAGAGGGTGACGGTGATTTGGCTCATGCAGTGCTTCATGCTGATGCTTGCGTTGTTCGTTGCCACGGTGGTGCATTTGCCCCACAGCAGGTCGGAGGCTTCGTAGTCGGCGGCGGCGGTGCTGCTGTTGTTCTGGTCGGGCTTGATGCTGACGTTGGGCACGGTGTAGGTGTCGGTGGCGGTGTTGGTATAGGGATAGTAGGCGTAGAGGGTGTGCTGGTCGGTGACGTTCTGCCAGTAGAGGGGTTCGTCGGTGAAGCTGCCGTTTACCCATTTGGTGTTCTTGGGGTCGAGGGAGGCGCTGATGGGGGATTCATCGTTGGCACCCGTTTTGTGGGCGATGTAGAGGCCCAGTGCGTCGTCATCATCGAACTCGGTGGCGCCGATGGCGGCGCGGCTGATGGGGATATTGGTGCCGGTGGTGGTGAGCGAGAGCTTCACGTTGATGGGCTTGGTGATGTCCACTGTCTGGTCTGAATCGTTGTTACAGGCGGTGACCAGCAGGCCGAGGGTGGCTGCGAGGAGCAGCGTTTGGATACTTCTTGTTTTCATATTTGGTCTATTTATTTGTTGTTAATAATAAGTTACTTATCGGTTACTTTTGTGTAATTCTCGGGGTTTGTCAGCTCCGTAATGGTGGCTTCGGCAAGTGAAGGGCTTCCCTTGTAGTTATAGTATATGTTCGCCCAAGTCATCTTTCCCCAGGTGCGGCACTGGGTGATTTGATCGTCCTCGAGTGCGGTAACTCCGGTGAGGAAGAGGTTCTCGGGGGAGAAATTATAATTTCCGAGACCGTTTTGGGTGTCGTAGGTGGGGAGAGCGAAGCTGTTTTCGGTACCGGTGCCGCTAAGGACGATGCTCTTCAGGCCGGTGCAACCAAAGAAAGCATCTTCTCTGATGTCGGTGACTTGTGGCAGGTAGATGCTTGCCAGTTTCCCGCATCCGACGAAAGCTCCGATTCCTATATTGGTGACTTTTGGCAGGTCAATGCTTGCCAGGGCGGTGCAATCCTGGAAGGCTCTTTCTCCGATTCCGATGGCTTGTGGCAGGTCGATACTTGTCAGGCCGGTGCAACTCCAAAAAGCACTGACTCCGATGTCGGTGACTTGTGGCAGGTCGATACTTGTCAGGGCGGTGCAATTCCAGAAAGCATTTTCTCCGATGTCGGTGGCTTGTGACAGGTCAATATTTGTCAGGCTGGTACAATTCACAAAAGTACCATTTCCTATTTTGGTGACTTGTGACAGGTCGATGCTTGTCAGGCCGGTACAACCCTGAAGAGTATTATATCCTATTTTGGTGACTTGTGGCAGGTTGATGCTTGTCAGGCCGGTGCATTTATTGAAAGCATTATATCCTATTTTGGTGGCTTGTGGCAGGTTGATGCTTTGCAGAGTACTATTGCCGTTGGTGAAGAGATACCAATTCGTAGGCACTTCCTTCACCGGCTCCATATAGAGGTTTTGTACGTAATTATGGCTGCTGCCCAGCAATCCTAACAGCTCGCTCTGGTCCATGCCTTCCGGTACAGAACCGCTGATGAAGAGTTTGGAGACGAGGGTAGGGGGAGAAGAGCTTCCGGCGGCATTTATCGCTTCCAGCCTGCTCTTTACGGCATTGTAGGACGCTTCCGTCCCATCCAGCAGGAGGATGTTTTCCGGTGCTGTGCCTTTTATGTCGGTACTTCCGTCCGACACTTGCAGGTACTTGCCGGGGAGATAGAATCGGTTGCCGGTGGTGCCGCCGGTGACGCTGCCGGTCTCGCTGCTGCTGCCGATTGAGCCTCCGGCGCTATATACCTTGTCCGTAAGAAAAGAGAGGGCACCGTTTCCTCCGGCTTCGCTGCAAGTAGGTCCATTAGGGGGGAGGTAGTCTGGGCTGTATTGGTGGTAAGTGGGTATCATCAACGCCCGATGCACCGCCGCACCGTCCCGGCTCAAGGTGGTGACGGAACGGGTGTCGGTGAGCTTGTCAACAAACAGATAGGAGTGTATCCCGTCAGTAGAATTGCTCACAATGGGTGCCTCTCTCAGCGCCGTCACTCCGCCTGTGTAGACGCAGAATACGGCTTTGGCAGGTGCTTTCAGCAGGACGGCGGCGGATGCGGTGGAGAAGATGTCCACTTTCACCAGGGCGCGTTGCATCTGTAGGGGGATGGGGTCGGCGGTGGGCTGGGGTATGCGGACGGCGAGGCCGGAGGTGCGCAGCTGTTCCCAGTAGGCGTAGTTCTCGGGGGTGAAGGCTTGGGGCAGCTGGAAGGTGAAGGCTTCGCCCGTCTGCAGGGCGTAGCTGCCTCCGCTGTTGCCGTCGCTGCCGGTATATGTCAATGCCTCCAGTGGCTGCATCTCTATGGCGGGGGAGATGGCGGCGAAGTAGTAGGCGGCGGCGTCTTTCTCCCAGCGGAGGAGGTTGGCGGGGTCGGTGGGCTGCCAAGTGGCGGAGGTGACGGCTTGCGTGCCGCCGTCGGTGCTGACGGAGGTGCAGGTGTAGTTGGCGTGGCTGTAGCGGACTTCGGCGGACGAGCCGTCTGCTGCCGACGACGACCTTACGGGCACGGTCATGAATACGGTGATGGTGGTTCCTACTTTGGGGAAGCCGGTTTCCGTGGCGGGTGTGCCGGTGGTTCCGTCGGCGCGTGTCTGCCCTCCTCCTTCTCCGGCCATGGGCGACTGCTGTTCCACGCTTGTGGCGATGCAGCCTATCTGTATGGGTTGGCCTATGAGGGAGGCTGTGGCTTCACTGTCGGCACCGGGCAGGGGGGCGGTGTCGGGGCAGATGTCGTCTGTGCAGGCGCAGGGCGGCAGCAGGGCAAGCAGCAGGGTGGGGAGCAGTAGCGTCCGGCGGAGGTGGTTCCTTGTTTTCATTCGTTGGGTGTCTTTTTTAGGGTTTCGTATAAGTAGGGCCGTTCGGGGTGGGGGTGCGCACCCTTATGGGGGTAGGGCCGTGGGGTGTTATCCCAACGGGTTTTCGCCGTACTTGCCCAGTTGCCGGGCTGTTTCGCGGGCTATCTCGGTGATGCCCAGTGTGCGGGGTTGTGTCTTGGCACGGAGGTAGAAGTCGTCCGTGCGCTCGGTCAGGGCGTTGTCGTAGGCCACGAGACTGATGAGCTTTTCAAAGGTTGTTGCCATGGGGTTTTGAATTATGAGTTATGAATTTTGAGTTATGGGTTATGGGTTATGGGGTTGGGGTTATTGGGGGGAGTCCTTGAGCCAGTGGCCGCTATAGTTGGCGGTGTCTGTCAGGCTGGCAGGATTATCCGCAGTCAGGTTGTAGTGGATGGCTTTCCAGGTGACACTACCCCAGGATTGGCATGTGGCGGCATTTCCTTCTGCCTTGAACATCTCTTCGGTGACATCGGTGAGGAAGAGGAGGGTGGCGGAGGTGCCTGCGAATGCACCATCACCAACGGTGGGCAGGAAGAAGCCAAATTGGTCGTTGGTGCCGCTGAGGACGACTTCTTCGAGGGCGGAGCAGTCGTAGAATGCGCAGACTCCTATGCTTGTCACTGCTTTGGGTATGCTGATTTCTGTCAAGCTGCTACAATACTGGAATGCGTAGCTTCCTATGCTTGTCGCTGCTTTCGGTATGTTGATTTCCTTCAGACTTCCACAGTAGTTGAATGCGCTTTGGCCTATCTCTGTCACTGTCTCCGGCAGTTGGATGCTCGTCAGATTCGCGCAGCTTTGGAATGTCCTCTCTCCTATCTTCGTTACTCCCGTGGGGATGCTGATTTCTGTCAGGCTGCTACAGTCGACGAATGCGTATTCTCCTATTTCTGTCACTCCGTCCGGCAGTTGGATGTTTGTTAGCTGGCGGCAATTAATGAATGCGTACTTTCCTATCTTTGTCACTTTCTTTGGCAGTTGAATGCTCTTTAGTGTCGTGCAGCTTTGGAATGCGCGCTCTCCTATACTTGTTATCCCTTCGGGGAGTATCACCTCTTGAAGTGCGGTATTTGTGTTATCCCCCGTTTTGCAAAATCCCTCCGGTATGGTTGTCGCCCCGCTTGCGGTGATGTAGAGGTGGCTGACCTTGAAGTATTTATTACCATTACTACCACCGATCATCTGCTCTTTCAAATTCGCCAAGTCCTGGTCGCTAATCTCCCCCGTAATCATTACCTTGATGGGGCTGTCTTGGCCGGCGCTTGCCAGTGCAGTCTTCAGTGCAGACCCATCTGCCAGCAGGCTTCCCGCTGTTTCGTTCTCCACTGTTACGAAGCTTTCTGCTTCCGTCGCCTCCACCAGTGTCGGGCTTTGCCATCCGGTGGACGTTACGCTCAATGCGCTCACCCCTGCTTTGTTTACTTTCAGTTTCAGCTCGTGGCAGGTATTGGCTTGGGTGGTGATGTCGTTGGTGGGGAGGTACTTATAGATGTCGTTTCCGATGTGGATGCTTATCATCAGTCGGTTTGCGGCAAAGGTCTGTCCCGGCAGCATCAGGGCGTAGTATGCCGACGAGGTATTGCCGTTCTTCAGCAGGCGGACATCGGTAGGGGTGGAGGCTTCGCCGTCGTGATTATGGATGACGGGCTCTCCGTCGGTATTCATGGTGAAGTAGGCTTTCGCTTGCTTGAGGTGTACGGTGGCCTTCTGCAGCTGTTCGGCGGTGATGCCGTCGCCCGGCAGCAGGTTGACGCATAGCTGCGCCATGCTGTGCTTCAGCAGCAGATTGATGGAAGAGGATGTGGCGGAATGTGTACCGCTGTAGTGCAGCAGGTCGGTGATGTGCCATTTATCGGCGGCAGCGGTATATTGCTTGCCGTCCCAGGCATTCAGGGTGCTCCCTGCGGCGGTGTTGGTTTCGTAGTCGGAGGGCATGTCGTAAACGGCAGGGGAGGAGGAAGAATAAGCGGGTCCCCACCAGGCGGTGAGGGTGTGGTTGCCGCTCCCTTGCCAGTAGGCGCGCTCGGTCTTGGTGGAACTCCAGCTGCTGTTGTTGCCGTCGTATAGGTAGGTGCCGGCAGATTGGGCGCTTCCGGCGGTGAGGGCTACGTGCAGCTTTTCGTCGTCTCTGAAGCTATGGCCGGATGCCACGCCGGGCACGGCATTGGCGGCACGGGTGTTTCCTCCTTCTATGCTTACGGTTCCCAGCGTCAGCGCTTGTCCGTTTCCCCGGTTTTCGTCCTGCCCGGTCAGTTCGTTGGTGCATCCTGCCAGTATCAGCAGGCATATCATGGTACCTATGGCTGCCGTGATGGCGGTCAGTATGCGCAGCGTTTCCCATCCCTGTGAGGTCAGTCGTTTCATGATGCAGTTCTCCATTTGGGTTGTTATAGGTTTTATTAATGTTCCTTTGCAAATGTGTCTGCAAAGTTGTTAATAATGGTATAAACTGCCTAATTTTACCCCTCGGTGCTTGTCCTGCATTGTCGCCTTGTTGTCCTGAATTGTCGCACCCCCTCTCAGAAGTGCTTCCGGAGGGGGTGCGAAGGGAAGTGCGGAGGATGAAAATCCGTCCTTATGGGGAGGAAGTCATGCTTTTATCAGCCACCTTTCTATGTTGCGCGTCCGGGCGCTGAAGTTCACGCCTATCCTGAACAGTGGGCGACCGTCGGCTTCGAAGGGTTGCGCGTAGTGTTTTTCGTCAATCTGCCGCAGCGCTTCTTCGGCAGTGCCTTCGAACTTGAACTCCATGATGTAGATGTAGCGGTCTGTCTTCAGCACGAGGTCCACACGTCCCTCGGAGGTGTGATATTCCACTTGGGTATAGAATCCCACCAGCTTGAAGACAATGAAAAGCACGTTCTGGTAGTGCAGTTCGCGGTCGCCGACAAGTTCGTAGGGGGTGTCGGCAAAGAAACTTTGCAGGCGGCGGAAGAAGGCATCGGGCTGTCCGGATTCTATCTCACGTACAAACTTCTGTATCTCGAACGGTGCCTCTATCTTGTTGAAGCGGGTGTAGAACGGCATCAGGAACTTGACGAACCCTTCTTCCACTTCCCGGTTGGGGAAGCCGAGGCGGTAGAGTCCGAACCTTGGGTCGTACTCCTTAATCGTGAGGTATCCGCTTTGGAAGATGACGGGCAGTGGGTCTTCGTCGCCATAGATGCTGTTCAGCACGTCGGCGTAGGTTTCTGCATGGGCCATCTCCTCCAGGTTGTAGTGGTTGCGTTTCAGCAGTTCCACCAGATAGGTGGGGGTGCCCGTCTCGAACCAATAGCTGCCGAACTCCTGCTTGTCGAAGGTGTTGAGCAGGCTGAAAGGGTTGTAGATTCCGATGGAGTTGTGTGTGAAGTGGTAACCGTCGTAATCTTTCTGCAAGCGTTGGCAGGTTTCCTCGTAGGTCATGTTTTGCGCCTGCGCCAGCAGCCGGATGCTTGGGGCGAATTCTTGGCGCAGCTCTTCGTCGGTGACACCGCAAAGGGCAAGGTATCGCCGGTCCATGGAGATGTCGTTCAGGTTGTTGAGGTCGCTGAACACGCTGACCTTGCCGAACTTGGTGACCCCCGTCAGCAGGGCAAACTGGATGCATCCGTCCATGGTTTTCAGTACGCCGTAGAAGGGTTTCAAGGTGTTGCGGAACTCGTTCTGCAGCGCTTTGTTGCCGATGGCTTGCAGCATGGGCTTGTCGTATTCGTCGATGAGGATGGCCACACGTTGCCCCGTCTGCTCGCAGGCACGCCTGACCACTCCGGCGAAGCGAAGGGCAAGCGTGCTTTCCGCCATTCCCGTGCCATAAAGCTGTTCCCATTCTGTCACAGCTTTTTCCAGCTGTTTGTCCAAGCTGTCCGGGGTGTCATACTTCCCTATATTCAGGTCGATGTGCAGCACGGGGCGTTTTATCCAGTCTTTCTCCAGCTTCTCCATCGCCAGCCCTTCAAAGAGTTCCTTCTTTCCCTGGAAGTAGGCTTCGAGGGTGGAGATGAGCAGGCTCTTGCCGAAGCGCCGGGGGCGGCTTAGGAAGTAGTAGCTGCCCGTCTTTACCAGCCGGTAGACAAGGGCGGTCTTGTCGACGTAGAAATAGCCGCCTTTGCGCATCTTCTCGAAGTTCTGTATGCCGATGGGGTAGATTTTGTTGCTCTGTATGGGTTCCATATTTCCGATTCTCCTTTCTTATATATCACTTTTCTTATATATTACCTGTAACTTTCTTATATATTACTTGCAACGCACAAATATACGAATAGTTCTTGTAACTGACGGCCTGCAATCTGTTAAACTATAGGCTCTGTGCATGGTTCTGCGGACTTGTCCGGCAAAGTCTCCCGGTACTGCACGGGTGTCATGCCAAGCAGTTTGTTGAACGCCACATAGTAGGTGTTGCGGCTCTTGAAGCCCGAAGCGGTGGCTATGGCATCTATGGAATACATTTTGTTGTCTTTCAGCATCGATATGGAGTGCTCCACGCGCAGGCGGTTGATGTAGTCGCTGAAGCCGTCGGCACCGGCATATTCGCGCAGGAACGGGTTGAGGCGGTTCTTGCTCAAGGCCGTTATCTTCATCAGGTCTTCGCGGTTGAAGTCGGGGTTTAGGAAGGGCAGGTCGGTGAGCAGGGCATCTTCCATCTGCATGAACCGGCGGCGGTTGTCTTCATCGTCGGCAGCGGAGGGGGAAGTGTTGGCTTGAGCGGCAGGCGGCTCTTCGTTAGGGGCATCTTCCGGGTGAAGCGGCTGCCGGCGGTATGCCTTGCGCAGTTCTTCTTTCTGTGCCAGAAGCTCTTCTATCTGGCGGGCGGCTATCTGGTTGCGTTCGCGGGTGCGGCGCAGGTGGAGGTGCTTTTCCCATAGCAGGATGGCGAGCAGGATGGCGATGAAGCTGGTGGTGATGAACAGTACGCGTTGCCGTGCCAGCTTGTGTTGGGCTTCGCGTATCTGCGCATCCTTTTCCTGGGTTTGGTAGATGATGGCGAATTCGTGTGCCTGGCCGGCCTTTTCGCGGGCATAGATGCTGTCGGTCAGCATGGTGATGCGCTGTTGGTAGCTGTCGGCCAGTTCCGGACGTTTCAGTCCGCGGTAGGTGCGGGCATAGCGGTCCAGCAGAATCAGGTGGCCGTAGTTGAAGGTATCGGCCGGTTCGGCCAGGGCGGAAGAGGCGTCAAGAAGTTGCAGCACTTTATGGTACTGACGCGTACCCAGCAGGTAGGGGACGATTTCTGTTTGTCCTGCCTGCGATTGTGCAAAGCCGGTGCTTTGGTATTTCCGGGCGGTTTCGGCGGCTTTTTCGCTTTGTCCGTTTTGCAGGTAGTACCAGGCAAGTTTGGAGTAGAGGTAACCGTATTGCTGGTCTATGTATCCGGGCGGCGGTCCGGGCAGCAGGCTCATGCGGCTGATAACGTCGAGACGCTTCTCGCAGAGGGCAATGGCTTCGTCCAAACGCTCGTTTTCGGCCAGATAGGCGGACAAGTCGCCGTAGGAGGTGGATAGTTGGGCCAGTTCGCGCACATTGTCCGTGCCTTGCAGCAGTTCGATGGAACGGTACATGTACCGGAACGCTTTGTCGTCGAGCTTCATGCCTTGATACATGCGGCCCAAAGTGAACAGCAGTTCGCTTTCTTTGGCCTTCTGTCCTTGCTCCTGTGCCAGCTCGATGGCTTCGGTACAGATGCGGATGCCTTCTTCGTATTTGTTCAGGCGGTCGAGGGCGGTGGCGAGCTGCGTGAGGACTTGCAGTTTCCGGAGAGGAGTGTACTGCACGGAGTCGCTTTGCAGGGCGCGGCGGATGTACCGCTCCTTGAGGTGGTACATACCTTGACGTTCGTAGACTGTGCCGCGCAGCATGTCGATGCGGAATTGCGGCAGGTGGGGAAGACGGCGGGCTTCGGCTTCGTCCAGCAGTGACAGAGCGCTGTCGGGCAGGGTGTAATAGATGCTGCGGATATGCTGTTCGGTCAGCAGGCTGTCGGGCAGGGAAGCGGAGGTTTTGTATCGGTTAGGGGTGCTTGCGGTGGAAAATAGGCTTATGGTGAGTGCCAGAGCAAGATAGAGGGGACGGAAGTAATGTATTTTCTCCATTGTTTATTTTCTCTTTTGTATGGCAAAGATAGGGATTATTTTTATCTTTGCCTGCGTTTATCATAAGAAGTTACTGCAATGAATATATACATAAAATCTGTCATTTTGTCTTTTTTCTTTATATCTGTCGGGGCTCGGGCACAAGAGGCTTCCTTCACTCCGCCTTTTGATTTTCCCATCATTTTCTCCGGTAACTTTGGCGAGATACGTGCCAACCATTTTCATGGCGGACTGGATTTCAAGACCGGTGGCGCCATAGGCAAACCGGTACGTGCGCTGGCGGACGGATATATTTCGCGTATCCGTGTCACCCACGGCTCGGGCTATGTGCTCGATGTGGTGTATGATAACGGCTATACCGCCATCTACCGTCATCTTAGCGCCTTTGTGGGTGAAGTGGCAAAGCGAGTGAAGGCTCTTCAGTACGAAAAGGAAAGCTGGGAAGTAGAGATAATTCCCGAGCCTGCTCCCGTGTCAGATGAGGGAGACGATAGAGATAGAGGCAGTAATAATCTCGGGGTGCATATCTTGGGCGAATATCCCGTGAAAGCCGGTCAGATAATAGCTTTAAGCGGAAACACCGGATACTCTTTCGGTCCGCACCTGCATCTGGATATGATAGAGACGGCTACGGACGAATATATAGACCCACTGCCTTTCTTCATGGACAAAGTGAAGGACAAGACTGCCCCGCGTGCCGAAGGTATCATGTTGTTTCCTCAGCCGGGCAAAGGAGTGGTGGAAGGTAAGCAGACGCGACGGGCTTTTCCGGCACATCCTACGAAACCCATTACCGCCTGGGGATTGATTGGTGCAGGCATCCGTGCTTATGATTATATGGACGGAGTGCAGAATAAATATGGCGTGAAGACGGTGATTCTCGAAGTGGACGGCGAGGAAGTCTTCCGCAGTACGGTAGACCGCTTTGCGTACGAAGAAAACCGCTATATCAATTCGTGGACACACGGCCAGTATATGAAGTCTTTCATCGAGCCGGGAAACCACTTACGCATGCTGCATGCATCCAACGGTAACCGTGGACTGGTGGACATCAACGAAGAACGCCCTTACCGGTTTGTCTATACGCTGAGCGATGCGCTGGGAAATACCTCCAAGGTCTGCTTCACGGTGCAGGGGCAGAAGACGACAATTGCTCCGGTGGAACATCGTGAGAAATACGCCCTCAAGTGGGACAAGGTGAACTATCTGCAGGAACCGGGGTTAGAATTGGTCATTCCGAAAGGAATGCTCTACGATAACGTCCTGTTGAACTATTCCGTGCGGGCTGATAGCGGTGATATAGCTTTCACCTATCAGTTGAACGATACCCGCATTCCGATGCACGATGCCTGCGATTTGCGTATCGGCTTGCGCCGGCGTCCGGTAGAGGATATGACCAAATATTATGTGGCGGGCGTAACGGCGCGCGGTGGAAAATACCGCATCGGCGGTAAGTATGAGGATGGTGTCATGAAAGTGCGTATACGGGATTTGGGGACTTATACCGTGGCAGTGGATACGGTTCCGCCGGTGATAACTCCCGTGAACCAAGCTCAGTGGGGACGTACGGGAAAAATCATCTTCAAGGCCAAGGACAAGGAAACCGGCATCAACACCTATCGGGGTACGATTGACGGAAAATATGCCTTGTTTGGAAAGCCCAACTCCATCAGTGGTAACCTGGTGTGCGAGCTCGACCCGAAACATGTGGAGAAAGGCGGCAAGCATGTGGTGGAGATGACGGTGACGGATGGCTGTGGCAACTGTACCACCGAACAGTTTGAATTTGTATGGTAAAGCCTCTCCCCCGACCCCTCCCCCGTAGGGAGGGGAGGTCGGAAGTTACTTTTGCTATATATAGTGTAATAAATAAGTGTAATAAAAATATGTGTAACAAGCTATCATTTTCTTCTCCCCTCTCTTTCGGAGAGGGGACGGGGGTGAGGCCTTAATTTATTAGAAGTATGAAAAGTAAAAGACTGACTCTTTCCGTCTTGTTTGTTGTGGCAGCCGTGGCGAATGCACTGGCCTGCACCAATCTTATCGTGGGCAAGAACGCCTCCGCGGACGGTTCTACCATCGTTTCTTATTCTGCCGATTCCTATGGCTTGTTCGGCGAGCTATATCATTATCCTGCCGGCATGCATAAGAAAGGCACGCTGATTGACATACACGAGTGGGATACCGGCAAATACCTCGGGCAGATAGCGCAGGCCCGTCAGACGTACAATGTCATCGGCAATATGAACGAATTCCAGCTCACTATCGGTGAAACGACATTCGGCGGACGCCCCGAACTGGTAGACACTACCGGTATTATCGACTACGGTAGCTTGATTTATCTCGGACTGCAACGTTCACGCACTGCTCGCGAGGCTATCAAGGTGATGACGGAATTGGTGCAGGAATATGGCTATTACAGTAGTGGAGAATCCTTCACCATTGCCGACCCCAACGAGATATGGATTATGGAGATGATTGGCAAGGGACCCGGTGTGCGCGGTGCCGTATGGGTAGCTGTCCGCGTGCCCGATGATTGTATCTCCGCACATGCCAACCAGAGCCGCATTCATCAGTTCAATATGAATGACAAGGAAAACTGCATGTACTCTGCCGACGTCATCTCCTTTGCACGTGAGAAGGGTTACTTTGATGGTGTGAACAAGGATTTCAGTTTTGCCGATGCCTATGCTCCGCTCGATTTTGGTGCCCGTCGCTATTGCGAGGCCCGTGTATGGAGCTATTTCAATATGTTTACCGACCGTGGTAACGAGTTCTTACCTTATATATTAGGTGAGACGAACACTCCGATGCCTCTGTTTGTGAAACCCAACCGCAAGGTTTCCGTGCAGGATGTGAAAAATGCCATGCGCGACCATTATGAAGGTACTCCTCTCGACATCAGCAAAGATTTCGGCGCAGGCCCGTATCATACCCCGTACCGCCTTTCTCCACTCTCTTTCAAAGTGGGCGACCGGGAATATTTCAATGAGCGTCCCATCTCCACCCAGCAGAGTGGTTTCGTATTCGTGGCACAGATGCGTTCCGAGTTGCCCGACCCTATCGGTGGAGTACTGTGGTTTGGCACGGATGATGCCAACATGACGGTATTTACGCCCGTATATTGCTGTACGGACAAGGTTCCCGTATGCTATACCCGTGTGGACGGCGCCGATTACATCACTTTCTCCTGGAACTCCGCTTTCTGGATTTTCAACTGGGTGGCCAATATGGTATATCCCCGCTATGACTTGATGATAGACGACGTGCGTGCCACTCAGACAGAGTTGGAGACAACTTTCAATGAAGCGCAGGAGGGCGTTGAGGCTGCTGCTGCCAAACTTTTGGAAAAAGACCCTGCCAAAGCGAAGGCATTCCTAACCAACTATACGAACATGACCGCCCAAAGCACTTTCGATACCTGGAAACGTCTTGGCGAGTTTCTTGTCGTAAAGTACAATGACGGCGTTGTCAAGCGTATGAAAAACGGTCAGTTCGAACGTAATTCCATTGGCCAGCCGGCAGGCGTAATCCGCCCGGGATACCCGAAGGAGTTCCTTGAAGAGTATGTTAAGCAGACGGGAGACAGATATAAAATGCCTGAATAAAATTAGGATATTTGAACTTATTCTTCTACATTTGTGTCTTACAAAAAAGTTTATATTAACCCTTAAAATAATAACAGTCTTATGGAAAATCAGGAACTGATTAAGCAGGTGACTGAGAAAGCCGAAAAATGGCTTACCCCGGCATATGATGCCGAAACTCAGGCAGAAGTGAAACGCATGTTGGAAAATCCAGATAAAACCGAATTGATAGACAGTTTTTACAAAGACCTGGAATTTGGAACGGGCGGTCTGCGCGGCATCATGGGTGCCGGCACAAACCGCATGAACATCTACACCGTAGGTGCCGCCACACAGGGCTTGTCCAACTATCTGAACAAATGTTTTGCCGGAAAGAAGGATATTTCCGTTGTTGTGGGGCACGACTGCCGCAACAATAGCGACAAGTTCGCAAAGATTTCTGCCGACATCTTCTCTGCAAACGGCATCAAGGTATATCTTTTTGACGACCTTCGTCCTACGCCCGAAGTTTCATTTGCCATTCGCCACTTCGGCTGCCAGAGCGGTATCAACATTACAGCCAGCCACAACCCCAGAGAATACAACGGCTACAAGGCTTATTGGGATGACGGTGCGCAGGTGCTCGCTCCGCACGATACAGCCATCATAGACGAGGTAAATAAGGTGACTGTGGACGACATCAAGTTCAACGGCAACAAGGACTTGATTCAGATTATCGGCAAGGAAGTGGATAAGGTTTATCTGGACATGGTTCACTCCATCTCCATCGACCCCGAAGTCATCCGTCGCCAGAAAGACCTCAGCATTGTGTATACTCCGCTTCATGGCGCAGGCCGCGTGCTCATTCCGGACTCATTGAAAGAGTGGGGATTTGAGAATATCAACTGCGTGCCCGAACAGATGGTGAAGGACGGCAATTTCCCGACGGTGGTTTCTCCGAATCCCGAAAATGCCGAAGCCCTTTCCATGGCCATTGCGCTGGCTAAGAAGATTGACGCTGACATCGTGATGGCAAGTGACCCGGATGCCGACCGTGTCGGTATGGCCTGCAAGGACGATAAGGGCGAGTGGGTGCTTATTAATGGTAACCAGACTTGTCTCATTTTCTTGTACTACATCATCAAGAACCGTATTGCAATGGGCAAGATGCAGCCGAACGACTTCATCGTGAAGACCATCGTGACCACTGAACTCATCAAGGCTGTGGCAGACAAGAACAAGATTGAAATGCGCGACTGCTACACCGGCTTCAAGTGGATTGCTCGCGAAATCCGTCTGAGTGAAGGTAAGCAGCAGTATATCGGTGGTGGTGAAGAAAGCTATGGCTTCCTGGCCGAAGACTTTGTCCGTGATAAAGATGCGGTTTCTGCCTGCTCCTTGCTGGCCGAAATCTGTGCTTGGGCCAAAGACCAGGGTAAGACGCTCTATGACGTATTGATGGAAATCTATGTAGAATATGGATTCTCTAAGGAAACCACCGTGAACGTGGTGAAACCCGGTAAGAGTGGTGCCGAGGAAATCAAGGCGATGATGGATAACTTCCGTGCCAATCCTCCGAAGGAAATCGGTGGTTCGGCTGTCAGCCTGATTAAGGATTACAAGACGCTGGAACTGACTGATGCCCAGGGCAACGTAAGCAAGCTGGATATGCCCGAGACTTCCAATGTACTTCAATATTTCACTGTAGACGGCACGAAGATTTCTGTCCGTCCTTCCGGTACGGAACCGAAGATTAAGTTCTATATCGAGGTGAAGGGCGAGATGGGTTGTCCGAAATGCTATACCAGCGCCGATGCCGAAGCTGAGAAGAAAGTGGAGGCAGTGCGCAAGTCACTCGGCATTTGATAGGAAAGAGGAAAAAATGTGTATATAGTGTTCGGAGAGGCGTAACCCGTGAGGGCTGCGCCTCTTCCTTTTGCTTCTGTGTTGAAAGAAAACTTAAATAAAGACTTAAACCCGATGGTTGATGAACAAAACGTTTGCAGGGAAGTTAAGTATATGCAGATTGCGGTTACACACCGATTGGTTGATGTGAATGAGAGTCGTTTCATTCGTAGTTGTTCGTTTGTGAGTGTGTGTTTTCCGCAATCTGCTTTTTTAAATTTCTTCCCCCCTCTTTTTAATTTTTAATTCTTTAATTTTTAATTGTTCTCCATCCACCAGTCTATCAGCCTTCTTGCGATACTCAGTTTTCGTGGAATTTCGGGCAAGTTGTCTTTGGAATAGAAGGCGGCAGCGGTCAGCTCATCTTCCTGCAGTTTTATCTCTCCGCTTTCGTAGTCGGCAATGAAGCCCACCATCAATCCGCTGGGGTAGGGCCAGGGCTGGTTGCTGAAGTAGGTGATGTTCTTTACCTTCAGCCCCGTTTCCTCAAAAACTTCCCGTTCCACACATTCTTCCAGTGTCTCGCCGGCTTCGAGGAAGCCTGCCACCAGTCCGTAGAAGGTTCCGCGGAAATTGCGTGCATGCACCAGCAGGATTTCGTCTCCTTTGCGTATCAGTACGATGATGGCGGTGGAAACGGGAGGGTACATCTCATTGCCGCAGTTGGGACATTTCTTCATGATGGGAGTCTGGTGCTCCATGGCGGTGCCACACACGGGGCAGAAGTGGCTGTGCTCGTCCCAATAGAGTATCTGGAAGGCCTTTCCTGCAGAACGGTACTCGTCCGACGAGATGTAGTCGTACGATGCGCGCAGGCCTATCATGACCCATTCGTCGGTTTCGGCCACGGGCTGTTTCAAGGCAAATGCGCGTACTTGCTTGCCGTTGGGTGGGAACACTTCGTGTATATTACTTCCGGCTTCCGGTGTCAGAGGAGGCTCTATACTGACGGGTACGCTGTATTTTATTTCTCCTTTGTCTGTATATCCTTTTTTCAGCAGCAGTTGGTCTTTGAAGAAGACGAACCACTGCGTGCAGGGTTGGGGTTCTGTTGATTTTTCCATTGTTTGTTGTTTTATTATTTTGGGGGGATGAACACGAAAATACAAAGGCACAGAGATTCTTTTCAAATTAATTTCTATGTCTCTGTGTCTCTGTGCTTGCCCCCCCTAAATTTCGTTTGCTGTGTCTTTTTCTTGTCGCACATAGACCGTTGACCTTCCCATTCCGCGGCGGCGCAGGAACCCTTGCCGGATGAAGTTGTTCAGTTCGTCTATGGCGGCATGTCTGGTTAGTCCGCTTAGCTGGATGTATTCGTTCTTGTTGATACATACATTCTGCTTGAGGAACAGTTCCAGTTCGGCTTTTCTTGTTTCTTCGGTGGTCTCTACTACTTTTTTCGATTTCTTGGTAGTGGAGTGTACACGTTCCAACGTCATTTTCTTCTTGATGTTGTTGCGGAACGTGCTGCTGATGCGCAGGTGTACGTTTTGGAATTGGACGGATTCGGAGCGGATTTTCTTTTTCTCGTCGTCGGTCTCGCGCAAACATTTCAGTGAAGTGCTGAAGAATCCGAGTTCTCCCAGCTCCACGATGTTTCCGTTGGCAAGGAGGTCGCACAACTCGTCAATGCAGGCATCCAATGCTGCCCCTATCACATTCTTGGGCAGATGTTGGAAAGTTGCGATATGTTCCACAAACTCCTTTTGGGTATAAGTCCTTTTCGGGCAGATACGTGCATGGAGTGATTTCTTGTCTTCTTTCCCGTCGGGCGAAGGCGTTTCGTAAAGGTCGTAATACGCGCTCATAAGATATTTATTTTTGTTTATAGCGATAAACAGTTCTCGTCGCTTCGGGGAATTATTTTTGTCGCTAAGCGGATTAATTTTCTTCTTCCTAAAAACTAATCGTCCGACAACTGTTGCATTATCGTCCAACAGTTGTTTAATTATCGTCCGACAGCTGTCGGACGAAACAGAAATGGGTATGGGACGATTATTTCTTAGTGAACAAAGGTATAAAATATTGTGATACGAAGGGTAGTGTTTGGGGAGGAAAGTTTTAGTTTTCGGCAAAAGAGGGGGGATTGTTAAATCCCCAATAATAGGGACTGACCCGATGAAGGACTGGTCACTTACCTGGGGACAATTTGTCTCCAGGTAGAAATGGTAATAGATATAGGAAATGAAAGCAAATCACAACGTGTGTGCGTGTCTGTGTGTATTTGTTTTCCAAAGATAGTGAATCTTAATAAGACTCTCTCTGATTTCCCTACTATTTTGTATCTTTACACACTTTTCTTTATACATGAGTACTGACTATAAATAAATCATATTGTGGAAATAACCCAACGCATTCGTCTCCTCCTTTCCGAAATGAACCGGGGAGTATACGAAAAAGAAACTGAAATAAACCTCTCCCTGCTGGCAGCTCTGGCAGGCGAGAGCATTCTGCTCCTGGGACCTCCGGGAGTAGCCAAGTCAATGGTAGCCAGGCGGCTAAAGTCTGCTTTTACAGATGCCCGTGCCTTCGAATACCTGATGTCCCGATTCTCTACACCCGACGAGATATTCGGTCCCGTCAGCATCAGCCGGCTGAAAGAATCCGATAAGTACGAACGTGCCATCGACGGCTATCTGCCCACAGCCGATGTCGTGTTTCTGGACGAAATATGGAAAGCAGGCCCTGCCATACAGAACACTCTGCTGACCGTCATCAACGAGAAACTTTTCCGCAATGGCGACAAGGAACTGCATCTCCCCCTCAAACTGCTCGTAGCTGCCAGTAACGAACTGCCCGCTCAAGGCGAGGGACTGGAAGCCCTATGGGACCGCTTCCTTATCCGCATTCTCTGCACCTGCGTCAAGCAGGAAGAGTCTTTCTACAAAATGCTGCTGGACGATTCTGCCGACCATCCGGAAACGACTGCCTGCGAATGGCAAATCTCCGACCGCGAGTATGCCGAATGGCAAGCTGAGATACGCCGCGTAACCTTGCCTCTCGATGTTCTTTCCTGCATCACAGCCATTCGCCACGGACTGACAAGCGTAGAGATGCAAGACTCCGACCTGCGCCGCAATGTCTACGTCAGCGACCGCCGCTGGAAGAACATCGTGAAGCTGCTCAAGACCTCCGCCTTCGTCCACGGCCGCACGGAAGTCTCCATGACCGACCTGCTTCCCGTCTACCACTGCCTATGGAGTGAGCCTGATGAGAGCGTTGCCATCCGTGGCATCGTTATCCGTGCCTTATTCGTGTCCCACACAAAACAGATTGCCGGTATCGCCTCCTCGCTGAAATCCGATTTGAAAGTCAGCCGTGTGCGCGAAGCCCTCGACAAAGCCCGCCTTGCCGGCGACCGTAGGGACGATGACCTGCTGATAGCGGAACACTTCTACTACCAGGTGGAGAAACATGGTACGGGCAACACCTACATCTTTATCGTGGACTACAGAAATCTGAAGGAGTACAGCGCCAAAGATGCCCCCACCTTGGGCGTAATGTATGCCGACCCCATCAATCCCAAGCGTACCATCATCCGCGCCTTTGCCGACACCGGCGCCGTGAAAGAGGAAGGCACCGAACGCGTCACCCTCTACCGCGACGACAAGCATCTCTATATCAACGGTGTGCGCTTCCCCATGCGGCGTCTGCAACGAGGTGAGGAGCAACAACTCTGGCTGGGAAACCTCTCCGTCACCGACCGTGACTACGAGACGGAACTGGACGCCGCCGCCACCAGCATAGACCGCCTGGTAAGAGATTTGTCCGACAACCTTTTCGTCTCCGAAGAAGACAAAAAGAGCGTAGCTCAATACGTCTCCATCGTCCGCAAGGAAATAGCCTGGGCGCGTGTGGACATGCGCAAACTGAGATATGGAGACGAATAATCCTCCAGTAACCAAGAAGAAGATGAACACCACCGTCACCCGATATGACACCGCCTTCTATGTGCAGGCACTGGACCGTTTCGTTGCCACCGGAGAGTGCGCAGAGACGGATACCGAGCCCTTGTATGCCTATCTGCTCTCCGTGATGAACGACTCCATGGTCAAGGTGCAGGTGCTGGGCGATGAGGTCTGTGCACGTATCTTTTACGACACCATGATTCAGTTCATCCAATTGAACTTGGAGAAGGAGAGGTACAACCTCCGGAAAAGCCAGTCGGAACGGACCGGGATGAAACTCGTGCTGGAATGGTCCATGGCAAAGCGGAAAGACGGCTGGCAAGCCTTGCTCCAGCAGATTTCCGACAAATACCGGGAGTACGGCTTCGACTCCCGTTTCTACCGCAGCCACTTCGGTACAGAAGGAGGATATGCGGACGATGAAGTCTGGGAGAAAATGGTGGACGACTGGGAAGACGCCTTCCAACTGAAGATGCACGAAGAAAAGGAGAAAGAGATTGCTTTCCGCAAAGATGCCCTCGAGCGCAGGCTCCGTTCCAATCTGAAAGACATCCCCGAGTACATCCGCCAGAACCGGGTGGATAAGGACGAATTCTTCCAGACCTGGGGCATGATGAGCGGCTTGTGGAATACTGTCGACTTTGAGCGTATACGGAAAATCGTGCGCATCCAGCGCTCTTGCCCCGAGATAGTGAAAGTGGCCCGCAAGATGGGGCGTATGGCAGACGACGAAGGACGTGAGCAAATCCGCGTTGCCGAGGGAAACGTCTACAAAATGGAGCACTCCTCCAAATGTGACATCCTGGGCATCAGTACCGGCAACGACCTCAATACCCTGCTTCCCATTGAGCTTGCCCATTCCGCTGACAGTGAACTGGAAGATTTGTTCGTCTACAAATACCTTACTCGCAAGCTCCAGACCTTCCGTTATAAATCGGAAATCATGCAGCCTGCCCGGCGCATCGAAACCAAGCCTGCCCGTCCCAAAGGTCCGATGATTGTCTGTCTAGACACCTCGGGAAGCATGGCTGGCAAGCCGGAGAAGATTGCCCACTCCCTGCTGATAAAGCTCCTGGAGATAGCCGACCGTCAACGGCGGAACTGCTTTCTGATAGCCTTTTCCGTCTCCATTCATCCGATTGATGTAAGGAAAGAGCGGGCAAGGCTGCTCGAATTTTTCTCAAAGACAACTTGCGGGGATACAGATGCCACCCGCATGCTGGAAGCCACGTTCCGTCTGCTCAAAGAAGGCAAGGAGTATATGAATGCCGATGTGCTTTGGGTCAGCGACTTCAAGATTCCTCATTCTTCACCTGTCTTTATGGAGGAGATTCGCCGTTGTCGGGAAGCCGGTACACACTTCTACGGTCTGCAGATTGGCATCACGGACAATGAGTGGGCACCATTCTTCGACCATATCTATCGAGTAGAATATACTCCTTCGCAACAGTATTAAAAGTTGATATTTACGCCTCCCATCACCGTGGCTTTCGGCATGGGGAAGCCTGCATTGATTTCATAGCGTTGCGCCAGCAGGTTTTCGCCCTTGACAAAGACGTCGGCAAAACTGCACAGACGGTAGTTGGCACGCAGGTTCCAGAGTACGAAGCTTTCCTGCTTCTCCTTGCCCGGGGTGACTGAGGTATGAAGCCCCTTCACGTATTGTATACCGGTAGACAGACTCCAGCGTCCTTGCGTAAAGTCCGCACCGGCATAAAGTTTGTGCTCGGGAGCAGCCAGTACCGGATTCTCCATGTGCAGCCAGCTGTAGTTGGCGTTTATCTGCCAGTGGCGGTTGATGCGGTATCCGAGGTTGGTTTCCACACCCCAGTTCTCTATCTCGCCGGAGTTGACGTTCTTGCGCAGGGCAGGGTCCGTCATGATGATGTTGTCCCCGTTGATGTAGTAGAGGTTCACCCCATAGGACATGGCCCCTCCCAAAAGCTGCCCCGTAAAGGAGAGTTCATAGTTCATCAGGCTCTCCGCTTTCAAATCGGGGTTCTGTGGAGGGAACATGTACATCTCCCGGATGGTGGGGTTACGGAATCCTTTGCTCACCATTGCTTTCAGTTCCGCCTGCCGGGGCAGATGGAAAGCCAGTCCCCCTTGGGGAATCCATTCCGTGCCTACGTGCGAATGGTGGTCTATGCGGACACCGGCGTCCAGTGAAAGCCAGCTGTTGATGTCCTGCCTGAAATCCACATAGCCTGCAAATTCATCCATCTGCTTGTCCACACCGGGGATATGGTCGCCAATCTGCTGTCCGGGTTTTGCCTCGTCGATGGCGACAACCTTGTTCCAGGACTCTCCGCCGAAGTGCTGGTAATCGAAACCTACGGTCAGGCGGTTACCAGTGAAGAGCGTGGCGCTTTGATACCACGATATGCCCAGCATCCGGTCCTTGGAGTTGAAGTGCGACTTCTGGGGCTCTTCTCCGGGGTGGTAGCCGTCATTAATCTTGTGCCGGCCCCAGTTGTAGAAGAAGCTCACGGCGCCGGAAGTGCGGTCGTAACGATTTTCCAGTGCGAAGGAGGTCATGCCGCGTGTGATGCGCGAGTCGTTGTCTATATACGGATTGTCGGCTTCGCCGGGATTGGAGGCGTTGAAGCGGGTGATGTTCACGTCGCCCCACAGCTTCCAGGTGTCGCTGAAGTCGTATCCCAGTTTGGCATATCCGCCATACTGCTCAAACTCCATGTCGTCACGGTGTCCGTCGGTACGGTTGTACGAGCCGGTCACCACGCTGCTGAAACGCCCTTTCCTCACGCGGTTGGAGATTTCCGTCTGCAGGGTATTGTAGGAACCGTATCCTATCTGCGCATTGGTTTTCACCCCGTCCTCCTGCATCTTGCGGGTGACGATATTGATAACCCCGCCCATTGCATTGGACCCGTAGAGGACGGAGGCGGGACCGCGCAGCACTTCCACCCGTTCGGCCATCATGCTCTGGTAGGCGTCGGCGATGGGATGCCCCATCAAGCCCATGTATTGCGGGTGTCCGTCTATCAGCACCAGCAGGCTGGTCGTAGGTCCTCCGGCGGCATTCACCCCGGCGCCTATGCCGCGCAGGCTCATGCCTCCTGCGGCTCCCGTGGATACGCCGTAGCCCATGATGCCGCGGCTTGTGGTGAAAAGTCCGGGCACCTGCTCGGTCAGTGTAGGCAGGATGGAGGGCTGGTAGGTCTGTTCCAGTTGCTGGCGGCCCACTACGGAGATGGTCATTGGCAGGTGGCGGATGTCTGTTTCATTTCTCGTCCCGGTCACTACGACTTCATCAAGCTTGTAGCTTTTCAGCCGGAGGCTGTCGGCAGGTGCGGACAGCATGCTCCCTGGCAGGGCAATACTTATTAAAATAGCCGTTAAAATCTTTTTATTCATCGTTTATCTATGGTTCTTTCTGCAAAGTTATACAAAAAGATGAATCTGTATATGATTGGTAATCCTCGAAATGAAAACGGATGTGGAAGATAACTCCGTTAAAGGGTTTCCTGCTTCAGCGCTTCCACAAACCGGTCTATCTCCTGCAGTTTCGCCGGGATGTCGATGCCTTGCGGACAGTGTGGGTTGCATTGGCCACAACCGGTGCAGCGGTTGGCTTGGCGGAGACGGGGAACACTGCGGTCATAGCCTATCAGGAAGGCGCGGCGTGCCTCGCGGTAATTCTCGTCCTGGCTGTTCTGCGGCACGTTGCCCTCGTTGATGCAGCGGTTGTAGTGCAGCAGGATGGCTGGAATATCCAGTCCATAGGGGCACGGCATACAGTATTTGCAGTCGTTGCACGGCACGGTGGGGTATTGCAGCATTCGCTGGGCGGTATCTTCCAGTAGGGTAAACTCCTCTTCCGTACATGGAACAAGCGGGGAGAAGGTACGCAGGTTGTCTTGCAGATGCTCCATGTACGTCATTCCGCTTAGTACGGTCAGCACATCGGGGAAAGTACCTGCGAATCGGAAGGCCCAGGAAGCCACGCTCTCCTGCGGACGGCGTTGTTTCAGACGTGCCATCAAGTGGTCGTTCAGGCGGGATAGGCGTCCGCCCAGCAGCGGCTCCATGATAACGGCGGGAATGTTGCGCTTCACCAGCTCGGCATATAGGTATTCGGCATCCGTGTTGCGGGTATTCACTTCTTTGGCATGTCGCCAGTCCACGTAGTTCAGTTGGATTTGTACGAAGTCCCATTTCAGTTCGTCGTGGCGGGAGAGCAGGTAGTCAAAGACTTCGATGTCTCCATGATAGGAGAATCCGAGGTTGCGGATGCGTCCGGCTTCGCGCTCTTTCAGCAGGAAGTCCAGCATGCCGTTGTCCAGATAGCGGGAACGGAGGGCTTCCATGCCGCCCATGCCGATGCCGTGCAGCAGGAGGTAGTCGATGTAGTCCACTTGCAGGTCGCGGAAGGAGCGGTGATACATGGCAAGGGACTCTTCGTGGCTGTGCGTGCTGGGACTGAAGTTGGACAGCTTTGTGGCAAGGAAGAATTTCTCCCGTGGATGGCGTTTTAAGGCAATGCCTGTGGCGCGCTCCGACAGACCTTGCACATAGGCGGGAGAGGTGTCGAAATAGTTCACTCCGTGAGCAATGGCATAGTCTATCAGGTCGTTCACGGCTTCCTGGTCTATTTCGTCTCCATTCCCATCGGCACGTTTCCGGGTGGGCCATCGCATGCATCCGTATCCCAGCAGAGAAACCCGGTCGCCCGTGTTGGGATTGGTACGGTAGGTCATCTTGTCGGTTGGTATCTCGCCCAGCGCGGCCGATTTGCTCTCCCCGTTGTTCTTGTTGCCCGAACAGCCGTACAGGGCTGCTGCCGAGGCAAGCGTTCCTGCACCGGCGAGTTTGAAGAAATCGCGGCGGTTTATCTTGTTCTTATTGTCTTCTTTCATTGTGATAGGACTGAAATTATAAATGGATATTTGGATGATAAAGCTGCTTCAGATAGTTCTGTGCATCACATGGCCTTCCACATAAATGGCACTGAACGGACGCGACGGACAAAGGTTCTCGCATGCTCCGCATCCGATACAGCGTTCGGCGTTGACTACCGGTATCTTGATGGAGGCTTCGTCTTCCGGGTCTGAAGGAACCATCTGTATGGCACCGGCCGGACAATGGCGGGCACAGTTCCCGCATTCCATCTTGTCTGTGATGCAGATGCAATTCTCCTTAATCCATACGGCATGACCGATTTGGACGGCCGATTTCTCGGCGAGGCTCGTCAGATGGATGGCATCGGTAGGACACACCTCCGCACACTTGGCGCATTCGGGGCGGCAGTAACCGCGTTCGTAGGACATTTCCGGCTGCATCAGTTTTGTCAAGTCCGAAGAAGGACGGAGCACTTGGTTGGGACATACCGATATGCAGAGCTGGCAGGCTGTGCAGTGTTGTGCAAAGTGGCGGGCGCTCAGTGAGCCCGGAGGAGTGATGGGAGTGGCGCGCTCGGGGATTTTTTTGTCCTCGATGACAGCCAGTCCACCGTCCACTTTCTTCTCCTGCGCCTTGAGGGCTGCCGTAGCAGCAAACACGGCAGTTGTAGAGAGAAATGCGCGGCGGGCGTCGTTTACCTGCTCCGGTGCCACGGGGGAGTCCTGGGAGACTGCAGCGGAGGCCGGCTTGCGGCGTGTGTAAGTGATGGCACCTTTCCTGCACTTGTTGATGCAGTCCATACATGCCACGCAACGGCTGTAATCTATTTCGTGTGCCTTGATGTTGATGCACGATGCCTTGCAGTTGCGGGCACAAAGTCCGCAACTGTTGCACTTCTTTGTGTCAATCACCGGTTTCAGCAAGGAATACTTCGAGAGGAAACCAAGCACTGTACCTACCGGACAGATGGTGTTGCAATAGGTACGTCCGCCCCGCCATGCCAGCACGATGAGGACCACCAGAGTGACCGTGGCAATCAGCAGGGTAGGGAGACTCTTCATCCATACATCCGTTTCATAGAAGGCATAGCTGTCAGCACGTTCGGCCAGGTAGGCCAGTCCGTTGTTTGCCCACTGGTAGAGTGGGGAGAAAAGGCTGGAAACGATGCGCCCGTATGAGCTGTAAGGGGCCAGCAGCACGACAAAAGAGTTCAGTCCGCCGATAATGGCAAGTACGAATACTCCCAGCACACCATAGCGTAGCCATTTCAGTGCAGGCGAGTAGCGGAAACGGTTCTTCTTCCGTTTGGCGGAGAGCCAGGAAACAATGTCCTGGAATACTCCCAACGGGCAGATGACGGAGCAGTAGATGCGTCCGAATACCAAGGTCAGCACTGCAAGAAACAGCACTACACCGATGTTCAGTGCCAGCACGGCCGGCAGGAATTGTATTTTCGCCATCCATCCGAACCAGGCATGCAGTGTTCCCGTGAAGTCGAGGAACAACAGCGTGATGAGTGCGAAGAAGATGACGGCAAGGGTCAGTCTGATGGTACGTAGCATAAATGTATTGTATAGCGATTAGTATTCGTTCTTTATACCTTTTTTCCCATCTCGTAGGCTTCGTGCATGGAAGGCTTGTCGTTTATCTCGCCCACCTTCCAGGCACCCACGCCATAAATGGTGCCGCATTCTTTGGGCTCTTCCAGGCAGTCGAGGAAGCCACGGAAACCATCGATGGTACGTTCCATCATGGGGACACTTTCTTCGGCGGCGGCGATGATGAAGTAGAACTCCTTGTTCTTTATTTCAAGGTAGCGTGCACAACAACGGTCAATCAGTGTCTTCATCTGCGCGCTCATGGTGTAGAAGTAGACGGGGGTTGCCATGACGATGACGTCGGCGGCAATCATCTTTTCCACCACTTCGGCGGCATCGTCCTTTTGTGGGCAGGGTTTGCCGTACATGCTGCATACGCTACATCCCGTGCAGTAGTTGATGTGCTTGTCTTTCAGGAAAATCTTTTCTACTTGATGTCCGGCTTCTGCGGCACCGCGCATGAATTCGTTGCACAAGAGGTCGGAGTTTCCATTCCTGCGGGGACTGGAGGAGAGGATTAATACTTTTTTGCTCATATTCGTTGTTCGTTAGTTAGTAAATGATTACGTGCTGCAAAAATAGGCAGGTTTTATGAGAATGGCAGTATACAAATTACGGTTGTTGTTACCTAAATTACTGATTCATTCCAAAAGTATCTCCCGTTCGATGCCGGTGTCTTTCAGAAACTCCCGGTCGTGGCTGATGGCAATTACGGTGCCGGCGTAGTCGCGTATCGTTGCCGTTATTATTTCTATACTCTCGATGTCCAGATTGTTGGTGGGTTCGTCCAGAATGAACATATCCGGGGTATTGTCGGCAATCATCAGGCAGCAGAAGGAGAGGCGCATCTTTTCGCCGCCACTCAGTTTGCTGCACGGCTTGTTCCACACGTCGCGGGGAAAGAGGTAACGGTTGAGGATGGTTTTCACTTCATGTTCCGGCAGGTGGCGGTGGTTGAAAGCTTCTGCTTGTTGGAGTACGCTGCGCTCATTACGGACGAGGGAGTATTCTTGGTCCAGATAGACGGAGGTGAAGCCGGCACGCTCCATCACTCCGTCGGTGGGGTGCAATTCGCCCATGATGAGTTTCAGCAGGGTTGTTTTTCCACTGCCGTTTTTTCCTTTCAGGCTGAGGCGGTCGCCGCTTCTTAGCTGGAAGGTGAGGGGAGAAGCCCAGAGACTCTTTGCAGCCGTCTCCGTGTGGGGTGTTTCTGCGGGGGAGGCTGTATGGTCGGGATAATGGAAGTTGACGTTCCTTGCCGTAATCAGAATCTTGCCCGTATGCAGATGGGAGGTGTTGAAGTCTGTTTTCAGCTTGTCCGTCTGCGACAGTAAACTTTTGATGCCTGCCATTTCCGTCTGCAGCTTTTCCGTTTTCTCCGTATGAATGCTGCTGAGTCTGCTGCTGCTGTTTTCCGCATTGTTTTTCAGTGCTCCCATCATGATGCGGGGAATCCCCTTTTTAATGGAGTTTTTTTCTCCCCGCACATTCTGTTTGGCTTTGCGCTCTTCTACTTCGCGTGCCACTTTGCGGGCAAGGCGCAGGGCTTTCTGTTTCTCTTCCAGTTGTTGGGTAAGGGCGTTCTGTTGCAGGGTCTTTTGTTCTTTGTAGAAGTCGTAGTTTCCGCTGTAATACGTCAAACCCTGGGAGGAGAGTTCGCAGATGGCAGGCAGCAGATTCAACAGCGTACGGTCGTGGCTGATGACGAGTACGGTGGCCGATGTTCGTCGTAGCAGGTTATACAGACGTTCCCGTCCGTCCGCGTCCAGATGGTTGGTCGGTTCGTCCAGCAGGATGGCTGTCGGGTTGTGCAGCTCCATGCCTGCCAGGAAGATGCGGGTCTTTTCGCCGCCGCTTAGTCCTTCCATCGGGCGGGAAAGCGGGATGCCGCCCAGTCCCCAACTGTCGAGGGCGGCTTGGGCGCGCTCTTCCACGGTCCAGTCATCGTTGAGCGTATTGAAATGTGCTTCGGCAGCGTCACCGCTCAGGATGGCATGCAGGGCAGATAGCTTGTGGCTGATTCCCAAAGCTTGTGCTATCGTTTGCCGGTCGTATTGTCCGAAGTGCTGGGGCACGTAGTACAGATGTTCGGGGCGTAGCACCGTTCCCGAACTTGGTGACAAGTCTCCTGCCAAAATACGCATGAGGGTAGACTTGCCGCAACCGTTATTTCCGGTCAGGGCTATTTTATCTCCGGAGTTGATACTCAAGTGGATGTGTGAAAACAAGATTTCTTTATCCGTATGGATATAGCTAAGGTCTTTAATGATAAAGCTCATAAGTTTCTACTGTGTTTTTAGAAGTAAGAATGATAGGGGAGATGCAAGCATTCCCCGAAATTGAAATTCTCGAAGGGGAGAGGTACAGACAAACACAGTATTGGCTAAACATCTATATAGGTGATGCTCAGCGTTCAGTCTGAAAAAGCATGTTGATAGTGATGTTTACCGAAACGTGTTGTCTTTAGTCGGATATTCTCATCGGTGGAATTAATTGGTTAGTGGGTGCAAAGGTAATGATTTCCACTGAATAACAAAGGTTTTTTGCGATATTAATATCGTGTCGTCAAGAAGTTAATATCGTGTTTGCAAGAAATTAACTTCCTGCAGACACGATGTTAATACTTTATTGGTACTGTTACTTCATGGCCGAAGCATCGAACGAGAGTGGCAGTAATTCTCCCACATTCTTCAGCTCGTAGATTCCCTTTTTGCCATATAGCAACACCCTCATGGGATGCTTGAAGCGCTTCTCCGTTTCGAGCATCACTTGCCGGCAGGCGCCGCAGGGAGGGATGGGAGACTCCAGGAATTCGTTGTGCTCGTTGCGTGCGGCAATGGCGAGGGTGGTTACCGCCTGGTCGGGATGTTGGGAGTTGGCATAGAATAGGGTGGTACGTTCTGCACACAGCCCGGAAGGATAGGCGGCGTTTTCCTGGTTGGTGCCGGTCACTACAATACCGTTTGCCAGTCTGGCCGCAGCTCCTACCGAGAAGTGGGAGTAAGGGGCATAGCTGCGGTTGGTAGCCTCGCGGGCGGCATCCATCAGTTCGCGGTCGGCGGCATCCAGTTCTTCATAGTCGTATATCTTGACGGCGATTTCGATATTTAATTCTTTCATAAGGCAAAGGGTTATATTGTAATTAATGTTACAAAGATAGAAAAGAGATTGGTTATTTCAATTCTTTTACGGACTTTTGTGCAGAACTCAACATTTTAAGCATGAAACGGATTTTCAGACTGACTGCTATCATAGCATTTCTTTTTATTTCCATTACAACAGTGCAGGCACAACGCCGGAATGCCCGCTACAATGAGTATATCAAACAGTATGCCCCCCTTGCCGTGGAGCAGATGCAGCGTCATAAGATACCTGCCAGCATCACGCTGGCCCAAGGGCTGTTGGAGAGCGGTGCCGGATACAGCGCGCTGGCGCGCAAGAGCAACAACCACTTCGGCATCAAGTGCGGAGGCAACTGGCGCGGACGGACGGTGAGGCATGATGACGATGCCCGCAATGAATGTTTCCGCGCTTATCGCAATCCGAAAGACTCTTATGAAGACCATTCCGATTTCTTGAAAAGGGGAGCACGTTATGCTTTTCTTTTCAAACTGAAGATTACGGACTATAAGGGTTGGGCGCGCGGCTTGAAGAAGGCTGGCTATGCTACCGACCCGTCGTATGCCAACCGACTGATAACCATTATCGAGGATTATGAACTGTATAAGTACGACAGCCGTGGCATGAGCAAGCGCGATGCCCGCAGCTGGGAGAAGGAACTGAAAAAGAAGCCTTGGCTGGCCAATCCGCATCAGGTGTACATTGCCAACGATATAGCTTATGTAGTGGCACGCGACGGAGACACCTTCCAGGTGTTGGGCAAGGAGTTTGACATCAGCTGGAAGAAGCTGGTGAAATACAATGACCTCCATAAAGAATATACACTGGAGGCGGGAGACATTATTTACTTGAAAGAAAAGCGCAAGAAGGCCGCCAAACCCCATACCGTTTACATAGTGAAGGATGGCGATTCCATGCACTCCATTTCCCAAAAGTACGGCATTCGTCTGAAGAACCTTTATAAGATGAATCGCAAGGATGCGGAATACGTGCCGGAGATTGGCGACAGATTGAGATTAAGATAAAGAAGCTATCCGAAAATGTACAGGGTGTCCGAAAACGGACACCCTTCTTTTTTCTCTTTTCGCTTACTTTCAGGGGTTTATGATTTTGGCATGGATTTAGTATATATTAAGCGTTATGTTCGCAAACAATAAAATTTAAAGATATGGATAGAGAAATTCCGAAAGAAGTGCGTAATAAAGAACGCAATAAGAAAATCATCCGCTACGGTGCTATCGGCGTGGCAGGTATCGTAGTGGTCAGTGTACTCATTTCATTGATGCGTACGGGAGTGAAGGAGAAAGACCTTGTTTTCTCCCAAGTGGGCAAAGGTACGATTGAAGTCAGCGTCAGCGCCTCCGGCAAGGTGGTCCCGGCATTCGAGGAAATCATCAACTCGCCCATCAATACCCGCATTTTGGAAGTGTACAGAAAAGGTGGCGACAGCGTGGATGTAGGTACCCCCATCCTGAAACTGGACTTGCAGAGCGCCGAAACCGACTACAAAAAGATGCTGGACGAAGAGCAGATGCGCAGCTACAAGCTGAAACAACTGAAACTTGACAACCAGACCAAGCTGACCGACCTGCAGATGAAAATCAAAGTCTCCGCCATGAAGCTGGACCGCATGAAGGTGGAGCTGCGCAACGAGCAGTACCTCGACAGTCTCGGTTCGGGTACTACCGATAAGGTGCGCCAAGCCGAACTGAGCTACAACGTGGCACAACTGGAATACGAGCAATTGCAGCAGCAGTATGCCAACGAGAAGGAAGTGCTGGCTGCGGAATACCAAGTACAGGAACTGGATTTCAGCATGTTCCAAAAGACACTGGCCGAAACCAAACGTACGCTCGACGATGCGCAGGTGCGTTCGCCCCGGAAGGCCATCCTTACTTATATCAACAATCAGATTGGTGCCCAGGTTCCCGAAGGCTCACAGATTGCCGTCATCTCCGACTTGAGCCACTTCAAGGTGGAAGGCGAGATTGCCGATACTTACGGTGACCGTGTGGCTGCCGGCGGCAAGGCCATTGTGAAGATTGGCAGCGAAAAGCTGGAAGGTTCCGTAAGCAGTGTTACTCCGCTTTCAAAGAATGGCGTCATCTCCTTTACCGTGCAGTTGAATGAGGACAACAACCGCCGACTGCGTTCCGGTCTGAAAACCGACGTCTATGTGATGAATGCGGTGAAAGAAGACGTGATGCGCATAGCCAATGCCAGCTATTATGTGGGACGTGGGGAGTATGAACTTTTTGTACGCAATTCCGACAAGGAAATTGTAAAGCGCAAGGTGCAGCTGGGCGATTCCAACTTTGAGTTTGTAGAAGTGGTCAGTGGCTTGCAACCGGGTGATGAAGTGGTGGTGAGCGATATGAGTAACTATAAGAACAAGAATAAGTTGAAGCTAAAATGATAAAGGTTTACTTGAAACAAGCCTGGGAGCTGTTGAAGCAGAATAAACTGTTCAGCATGCTCTACATTGTGGGTACGGGGCTGGCCATTGCCATGACGATGGTGATGGCCATGGTCTATTACGTCAAGATTGCTCCCGTCTATCCGGAGGTGAACCGCTTGAATACGCTCTATCTGACAAGTTGCAAGATGGAGAGCGGAACGGAAGGAAACAAGTCTCAATATCAGTGGGCGGTATCCTACAAGGCTTTGCAAGAGTGGTTCTATCCTACCAAGAATGCACTTTGTGTTTCGGCGCAGCTGGATGATAGGGCATTCCAGAACAGCTATATACAGTCTGCCGACCTTAGCGGGGATTTTCCGGTGAAAGTCAAGCTTACCGACCCAGACTTCTTCCGTATTTACAGATTTCACTTTTTGGAGGGGAGTCCTTTCACTGCCTCCGACCTGGCAAGCGGCCTCTGCACGGCTGTCATTACCGATGAACTTTCGCGTCGCTTGTTCGGCACCACCGAAGGGGTGGTGGGACGTTCGTTCCGGTTGGACTATACCGACTACCGCGTGTGCGGCGTGATTCGTTCCGGAAGTTATCTGATGCGGAATTCCTATTCGCAAGTCTATTTGCCTTATAGTGTTGTTTCCGGCTATCGGGAGCCCAAATACGACATGGACTATCTGGGAGCTTTCAGCGTTACTTTTCAGGTGAAGGACGGCGAGCAGGGCGATGCCTTGCGGGCGGAACTGAAAGAAATAGCCCGTAAAGAGAACCTGATGCATCCCGATGAATGGAAAGTGGAGTTTTGGGAGCAGCCCGCTTCCCATCTGCTCCGCGTGTTCCAGACCTTTGCCAGCGAGGAGTTCGATGTATGGGCCACGGTGCGCTACTTCCTGTTGGTGTTGCTTGTCTTGCTGCTGGTACCTGCGCTCAACTTGAGCGGCATGATAGGGAGCCGCATGGAAAGTCGTCTGGCAGAGATGGGTGTGCGCAAGTCCTTCGGTGCTGGGCGCGGAGCACTGCTTAGGCAAGTGATGTGGGAGAATCTGCTGCTGACGTTGCTTGGCGGTGCATTAGGACTGATGCTGGCATGGCTGTCGCTCTATGCGGCGCGCGAATGGGTATTTACCGTGTTCGACAGATGGAGCAGTGTGATTCCCGATGGAGTCGATGTCAAGGTGTCGGGCGAGATGTTGTTTGCTCCGCTGGTATTTGCTGCCGCCTTGTTGTTGTGCGTGGTGCTCAACATGCTGTCGGCACTTGTCCCGGCTTGGCACTCCTTGCGCCATCCCATTGTGAACTCTCTGAATGAAAAACGATAAGAAAGAATGTAAGAGGACTGAAATACAAGAATACTATGTGGAAATTGATATTGAAAAATCTTTGGGCACGCCGTCGCCGCAACGGATGGCTCTTGGCAGAGCTTATATTGGTGAGCATCATCAGCTGGGTGATACTGGATCCGGTGATTGTGGTGACACACGACCGCAACATCCCCTTGGGATATGATGCCGACCGCCTTTGCTTGGTGTCACTGGCTGCTTTGCAGCCCAATGCACCGGGGTATAATGCCGAGGCACAGGATTCCGTTTCTCTGGTGGACGGCTATCTGAGCCTGGTTCGCCATGCCGGAAGCTTTGAGGGTGTGGAGCTTGCCACCCCGCTTCTGGGCTTTTGCTATCCCAATTCGCAGGGAAATGGAAATACCTCATATACAGCCGAAGGTGATACCGTACCCCATCAAGTCATGTGGATGCAGTTCCTGCCGCATACGCAGTTCTTCGAGACTTACGGATTCCGTCCGGGCACGGGGCGTACACCCCGACAACTGTCCGATTATGACTATACGCAGCAGGACATCGTCTTGACCGAAAATGCGGCATACGAGATTTTTGGCACCAAGGATGCACAGGGAAAGCGTACCGTAAGCTATAGCCGTGGCGACACGCTCTATAAGCAGGTTATCGGTACTTTGGGTACCATCAAGGCGTATAGCGACTGGCGGCCTACGTCCGTAGCGTTTATTCCTACCTTGTCCATTGATGCGGGTGACATACCGGATTATGCACAAATCCTGATACGGGTAAAAGAAAATGTCAGCATGAAACGCTTCATTCACGACTTCCGCCCATGGATGCTGAAGGAGATGCGACGCGGAAATCTTTTTGCCCGCTGTATCAGTCCTTATAGTGACCTTATTGCAGATTTAGAGGCAGACAGTTCCGCCCCCATTTATCGCCGCAACCTGGCGATGGCGGTGTTCTTTCTCCTCAACCTTTGTTTGGGTGTTATCGGCACTTTCTGGTTGCAGACACGTGCCCGTCGCGAGGAAGTAGGGGTGATGCTTTCCTTCGGTGCCACGCCGCGGCGCATTGTCTGCCAGTTGCTGGGTGAGGGGACGGTTCTGACGGTGATTGCTTCATTGACCGGCTTTCTGGCCTATCTGCAATATGCGATGAAAGAGGGACTGGACAACGGGCTCGATTGGCATAACTCGTCGGTAACGGCTTGGTCATCAAATTTCGGGACAGCCGCAGTGGAACCGCTTGAAACGTATTGGGTAAGTGATTTTACCCAGCATTTCTTCATCGTGTCGCTCGTCATTCTGTTGATATTGTTGGCGGTAGTGCTTGTCGGCATTTATATTCCTGCCCGCAGCATCAGCCGCATACCGCCGACCGAAGCGCTACGGGAAGAGTAGGACACAACATGCTCCGATAGCCGGAAACGGACAGAGTGTCCATTATCGGACACCTTACAGTATATGTAAACGACAGATAATCAATAATAAACGGTTTTGGCACAACTTTTGACCTCTTGAAACAGAAATTGTGCAGAATAGAAACAGAATAATAACAATTAAATACTTACCATTATGATTAAGTTAACTGGCATCAACAAGATTTATCGTACAAACGAGATTGAAACCGTGGCATTGGAAAATGTAAACCTCGAAGTGAACAAGGGAGAATTTCTCAGTATCATGGGACCTTCCGGTTGCGGAAAATCTACGTTGCTGAACATTATGGGCTTACTGGATGCACCCACCAGCGGCACTATCGAAATAGCCGGTACGAAAGTAGACGGCATGAAGGACAAGGAGCTGGCTGCTTTCCGTAACCGGAAGTTGGGTTTTGTGTTCCAGTCTTTCCATCTGATTAATTCGCTGAATGTGCTGGATAATGTGGAGTTGCCTTTGCTCTATAGAAAGGTGTCTGCCAAGGAACGTCGTCATCTGGCGGAAGAGGTATTGAAGAAGGTCGGTTTGAGCCACCGCATGCGCCACATGCCTACACAGCTTTCCGGCGGTCAGTGCCAGCGTGTAGCCATTGCCCGTGCCATTATCGGCAACCCGGAGATAATCCTCGCCGATGAGCCCACCGGCAACCTGGACTCCAAGATGGGTGCCGAAGTCATGGAACTGTTGCATCAACTGAACAAGGAAGACGGACGTACCATCGTGATGGTGACCCACAATGAAGAGCAGGCCAAACAGACCTCACGCACCATCCGCTTCTTCGACGGACGTCAGGTGGAATAATTACTGCTTAGTCAACTGTCAACTATTAATTATCAACTATCAATTAATGAAATGCAAACCGTAAGACAAGCTTTTACTATATTGAAGCAGAATCCGCTGCTGAGTACAATTTCCATACTGGGTACGGCATTTGCCATTACCATGATTATGGCTATTGTGATTATCTGGCAAACGAAGTATGCCGATTTGGAACCGGAAGTGAACCGTAGCCGGTGCCTTTACTTTTCTGCCATGCATATAAGCAGCAAGACAGAGGAAGGGGTACAGAACTATAATTCTCCTTCACCGGCATTTATGAAGGAATGCATACAGTCGCTGTCCGAAGTGGAAGCTTGTACTGCTTTTGCTCCGGCCAGTGCCGCTTTGGTGTCTCTTACAGACGGCAGCAACCGGGTGAAAGTGGACGCCATGCAGACCGACCAGGGTTTTTGGAAGGTATTCAGCCTGCAGTTCATGGCAGGACATGGTTTTGGCGAAGAGGATCGTGCGGGAGGTACAAAGGCTGTTGTAGTTTGTGCTTCTGTAGCACGGAAATTGTTTGGTACGACGGATGCGGTGGGGCAGCAATTGTTGTTGAACCGCGAACCGGCGCGTGTGATAGGAGTGGTAAAGGATGTTTCTGTCACCGCAAAGGATGCTTACGCACAGGTATGGAGCATGTATCCGGCAGATAAGTTGGAAGTGACTTCGGTATGGAGCTACGGCGGTGGTGTTCATATTGCTGTGCTGGCACGTACATCCGACGATTTCCCGACCATTCGTCAAGGTATTGCCAAACGGGTAGAGGCTGTCAATGCAGGATTGGGAGACATGCAGATAGACATCATGGAGCAACCGGACGACATTGTGGCGCATGTGAACCATGTATGGTCCAATGTAGGGCCGGATGTGACGATGCTATACCTGCAATATGCCATTGCATTGTTCATCATTCTGTTGGTGCCGTCGCTCAATTTGTGCGGACTGAGTAACAGCCGGATGCAGCAGCGCACTTCGGAGCTTGGAGTACGTAAGGCCTTCGGAGGAACGTGCGGTGTACTGATACGCCAAATTCTGAATGAGAATCTGGTGCTGACACTGCTTGGAGGTGTGGTAGGGCTGTTGTTCAGCTACATAGCTGTATGGGGAATGCGTACCTGGCTCTTTACCAATAGCCAGAATATCGGTACGGCCGGTGACTTTAGCTTGAGTATGGAGGCATTGTTCAGTCCTTGGGTATTCCTGCTGGCTTTTACTTTCTGCGTGGTCATCAATACGCTTAGTGCCGGACTGCCTGCATGGATGGCGGCAAGACGGACAATTGTAGATTCACTGAACGATAAATAAAACAAGAAGTATTATGAAATTCATTGTACACAACTTACGCATGATATGGGCACGCCTGAGCAATAGTGGGTGGGTTTTGGCCGAACTCTTTTTGGTATTCATCGTGATGTGGTTTCTTTGCGATTCTCTGGGATGTATGAAATATACTTTCTATCGTCCGTTGGGATATGATATCGACCATGTTTATCGTCTTACTACGGTCCGGGGAGGCGAGAGTCGTGATACGACATTGCTCGATGCCGACAAATACCTGAATATCCTGAAAAGGTTGGAACAAGAACCTACCGTAGAGGCTGCCTCGTTGAGTTATTGGAGCTTGCCTATGAGTGGCGCGAATAGTTATAACTCGCTGGCTGTACAAGATACCATCGGGGTGGGCGGGCGTATGATTTATGCTACCGGTGGATATACCCGGGTTTTCCATATGCAGGAGGAACAAGGGCGGACTTTTGCCGCTTTGCCTATCGGTATCAATAATGTGATGTTGAGCCAGGCTATTGCCGATGCTTTCAAGAAGCGGCTGCCGGAATTTTCGCTCAACACACCGTTGACATGGCGTGGAGATACGGTGAATACGGTTACTCAAGGTGGCATTGTCGGCAGCTTCCGCGATTATCGCTATGGCGATGACGCTCATTGGATTTTTATGCGCCTAGGCGAGCAGCTTATGCGTGAGGAATTCGGTGATCAGCAGGCGCAGATTGTTTTCCGTGTAAAGCCTGCTGCCGACGGGCCGGACTACCGGGAACAATTTCTCCGCGAGATAGCGCCGAGGCTAGACACGGACAATATATTTGTTGCCGACGCGGAACCTTACACGCAAATGCAGGCACAGTTCGAAGTGCTGTATGGAGATACGGACAAGGTGAACAGTCAGACAATAGTGGTACTGTTCCTCTTGGGAAATGTCTTCTTGGGACTGATAGGAACTTTCTGGGTTCGTACGCGCCGTCGTCGCTCGGAAATAGCCTTGCGGTTGGCGATGGGCAGTACCAAGCAGCAGGTCTTTTCCCTTCTTATGGGTGAGGGGTTACTGCTGTTGGCGTTGGTTACTCTGCCTGCCATGCTGATATGTTACAACGTAGGCATTGGCGAGTTCACCATTGGACGTACCGCATTGATTGCCACCTGGCCGGTGGAGTGGAGCATGATACGCTTCCTGATAGGCTCGCTGGCAGCTTGGCTGTTGATAGCGCTGATGGTGATGATGGGCATTTGGTATCCGGCACGGCAAGCCATGAAGATAGAGCCGGCAGAGGCGCTGCATGAAGAATAAGAAAATAATATCAACGATAAAAAAAGAACGTATCGTCTGTTTGTATCAAACACATCACTTGTTTGGGGCAAATACATCATCCGTTCGTACTAAACACATTATCTGTTTTTTTTGAGTAAGTAATCATCGTAATAAATAAGTAAGAATATGAAGACAAATATTATAGGTGTTATCATCGCATTGGCATTGGCATTTGCAGGCGTAATTTGTGCATGGGGACAAGATAACAAAGTGAGTGAAGTGCGTAAGGTGGAGGCTTTCTCATCCATTAGGATAACTTCTGTGGGTACGGTTTACTTCACACAGAGCGACAGCTACTCCCTACAGATTGAAGGACGGGAGAAGTACGTGAAGAATACGGAGAGCACAGTGAAGGACGGCCATCTCACCATCGGCTTCAAGAATAAGAAGATGCGCAACCAAAATGACGGTGTCACCATCCGTCTCTCGGCTCCGGACTTAGAGATGGTGGAATTTATCGGTGTGGGTGAATTCAACTGTGAGGAACCCTTGAAGCTGGATAAGCTGGAGTTTGAAGTGAAAGGTGTGGGTGATGTGCATGTGAAGGATTTGACTTGCCGCGACCTGCGGGTGGCTTTGCGGGGTGTGGGTAGTGCCGACATCCATGTAGTTTGCGATTATCTCTCTGCCAAGGTGGGGGGAGTCGGCGAAATTACTCTGAGCGGAACTGCCGGGCATGCTGACATTTCTAAAGGAGGCATAGGCGGAGTAAATACTGGTAATTTGAAAATAGGCCGTTAAGATGATAAAACAATACTTCACACAAGCTTGGGCACAGTTGCGGCAGCAACCGATGATTAGTGCCGTCAGCATAGCCGGTACGGCACTTGCCATCTTCCTCATCATGCTGGTGGTGATGATGCAGCAGGTGAAGGTAGCTCCGTTTGCTCCGGAGAGCAACCGCGACCGCTTTCTACATGTGCATTATATGAGCATCACCAACAAAAGCTGGGGAGAGGGAAACAGTTCCAACGGACCGATGGGGATAAAGACTGCGCTTGAGTGCTTCAAATCGCTGAAGACCCCCGAAGCAGTAACGATTTATACCTGTATGGTCATTTCTACCCCCGTGAATCTGCCGGGACAACCTGCAACGGGTATCGACCTGTTGCAGACAGATGATACTTTCTGGCGTGTGTTTGATTTCTCTTTTGTTGCCGGGAAACCTTATGACCAGGCTACATTCGATGCCGGACTACCTGTAGCGGTAATTACGGAAAGTGTAGCGCGCAGGTTATTCCAGACAACGGAGGCTGTTGGTCGCGAATTCCTTTTGAACCATGCTCCTTATACAGTGTCCGGTGTAGTGAAGGATGTTTCTACTTTGGCCAACACTGCCTATGCGCAGGTATGGGTGCCCTATACTTCTACTGAGATAACGAAAAGCACATGGAGTGATGAGCATATGGGGATGATGAGCGTTACCATTCTGGCGAAAAGCCGTGATGATTTTCCCGCTATTCGTGAGGAGACGGAACGCCGCCGTCAGGAGTACGACACTGTAATTGGCGAGAATGGTTATTCGTTGATTTACCGTAACCGTCCTTATGACCAGGAGAAAAATGCCGCAGGAATGGCTGCCAACATCGAACCGGACGTGGACCAGGCACGCAGGCAGCGTCTCATTATCTTCATCATTCTACTGATTGTTCCTGCCATCAACCTCAGCTCGATGACGCAGAGCCGTCTGCGCCAGCGTGTGGCAGAGATTGGTGTGCGCCGGGCATTCGGTTCAACGAGACTGGAACTGATGGGGCAAATCATTGCAGAAAATCTGGTGGTGACATTGCTGGCAGGGGTGATGGGATTGTTGCTGAGTGTAGCATTCGCTTATTTGGGAAATACACTGCTGTTTGCGCAGGAATTCAGCCAGACGCTGAGTCCTCCGGCAGTGGATGCGAGCATATTGCTGCATGGCTCCACCTTTGGCTGGGCGTTGTTGTTCTGCTTTGTGCTAAACTTACTAAGTTCCGGTATTCCCGCATGGCGTGCATCAAGAATAGGGATTGTAAATGCATTGGGCGGACGTTTGCATAAATAACTCCATCACAAAACATTAATCATTGAAGAAAATGACTAAGAAACTTCTTACACAGATAAAGAATGAATGGCTCTCAAACCTATGGTTGGTGTTGGAGTTATTGGTAGTGAGTGTAGTGATGTGGTACGTGGTAGACTATCTCTACACGCGCGCCGCCACCTATCTGGAGCCGAGAGGCTTTAATATAGAGCACTGCTACCTTATAGAGTTGGGGGAACTGACACCCAAAAGTCCCGACTACATAGCCGGGCATACCTCTCAGCAGACCCACGATGACATAGCCGAGTTGTTGGAGCGTCTGCGTCGTCGGCCGGAGATAGAAGCGGTCAGCCTTTCGCAGAATTCATATCCTTACAACGGAAGCAATTCAGGCGCTGAAGTAAGCTATGACACTTTGCGTTCTCCCGGTTGGACCATCCGCAGGTTAGTGACACCGGACTTTCCCCGTGTATTCCGCTATCGGGGCACGCGTGGCGAGACACCCGAACAATTGGCTGAAATGTTGGAGCGCGGGGAGTTTATGGCTTCGGATAACCTCTACCGGAAATACGACCGCCGGATGACAGATCTCGTAGGCCAGCGGTTCTATCTTTTTGGTGATACTACGAAGACCTACCGGCTGGGTGCTGCACTGCAAAATGTACGCTATCACGATTATGACCAGGCGCGAAGCTCATATTCCATGATGGTGAAGCAGAGTTTCTACTATATCGGTCTCGAACTTTGTGTCCGCGTCCGTGAAGGGCAGGACAATGACTTCATTGAGAGGCTGAAGGCAGACAGTGAGAGCCAGTTCCGCATAGGCAATATCTTCATTTCGGAGATACGTTCTTTCAAGGATATTCGTCGCAACTACCAGCAGGCATGGACCAATGACATCCGTAACTATGTGATGGGTATGGGATTCCTACTGCTGAACATTTTCCTCGGCTTGCTCGGAACATTCTGGTTCCGTACGCAGCAACGCCGTTCGGAGATAGCACTGCACAAAGCGCATGGAGCGACAGACCGTGCCATCTTCAGCCGGCTGCTTAGTGAAGGGATATTGTTGTTGGCAATTGTCACCCCCGTTGCATTGCTCATCGATTATAATCTTGCACACCTGGAGTTGAATTCCTGGAGGAACGGTACGACGTTGGAGTGGGACCGCCTGCTGCTCTGTGCTGCCATCAGCTTTGTGCTGATTACCCTAATGATTGTCATCGGTATAGGTATTCCCGCCCGCAAGGCGATGAAGGTGCAGCCTGCCGAAGCATTGCACGATGAATAGAAAGCTATGGAACAAATTTTAGCTCTTATCCGCCAGAATCCCTTTTTCAGTGCTGTTTCCGTCATCGGTACGGCAGTGAGTATAACCTTTGTCATGGTCATTTACATGGTGTATGACATCCAGACGGCTGACTTGGCTCCCGAGTCGCACCGCAGTAGCATGGTATATTCTTCTTATGGATACTCTTACCGCAAGTCCGACCACAGCAATTCCAATACGGGCATGTCTTATCGGGCTGTCAACGCTATTTTTGCAGAACTTCCGGGTGCGGAACTTGTCACCTATCTGGGACCTACCTATCTTAGATACTGTGGGGATTCGCCCGTGCGGGGAATGCGCCGTACGGTTCGTCAGGTGGATTTGAACTATTGGCGTGTCTACGATATCCCTCTTGTGGCGGGCCGTCTTTTCAGTACCGAAGAGTTCGATGCTTGCCGGGATGTCGTGGTTATAGGCGAACAGCTTGCCCGCGAAGCTTTCGGGTCTGCCGAAGCAGCCATTGGCAAAAATTATTTTGTCAACTTTCGCCCTAAGCGCATTGTCGGGGTCACTAAGGACGTGAGCTCTCTGTTCACATTTGCCTATGGAGAGTTGTGGATGCCTTATTCCACCCGGGATTCCGGTCTGGGCAGTGAAGGGCTACGGGGAGATTTCGAGGCTGTGGCCCTTGTCAAGCCCGGTGTCGGCAGAGAGGAACTCAAGCGGCAGATAGAGCAGTCGCTTGCCCGCTTCAACGAGACACTGACCGAATATAAACTGGAACTTCCCGATTTCAGCACTTATACGGAACGGCAGTTCTTCCGTAATGACACGATGAGTCCTGCCGTAACTTGCATAATCCTGGGTCTGATATTGCTGATTGTACCCGCCATCAATGTCAGTGGACTTATATCTTCGCAAATGTCCCGTCGCATGGCTGAGCTTGCGGTAAGGAAAGCATACGGTGCCAGCCGTTCTACCTTGATGGTGCAGTTGCTCCGCGAGAACCTGGCCTTGGCATTTGCCGGCGCATTGCTCGGTTTTCTCTTTTCGTGCATATTCCTATGGCTGGGCAAGGACTGGATGCTTGGCGATGGTGCTCCCGGAACGAATTTTGATGTAAGCGTCTGGCTCTTCCTCCGTCCCGCGGTTTTCGTGGCTGTATTGGTGGTGTGTCTGTTGTTCAACCTGCTTTCTGTGTTTATTCCTGCCTGGCATGCCACCCGCCGCCCCATAGCCGAGGTTCTTGGCGGAGAATGAGCGGATAAACGAATCCTAATTAAAAAACAGTAACGAGTATGATACATTCTATTTTACACCAGATATGGAACCAGCGCCGCAGTAATGGCTGGCTGTTTGCCGAGCTGTTGATTGTATTTACATTGATGTGGTATTGTGTGGATGTACTCTATGGCTTTGCCCATGCAGAACGGCAACCTAAGGGGTATGATTTGGAGCATGTCTATAAGATAAGGATTTCCTGTAATCCCACACAGATAGTGCCGTGCACGTCGGAAGACAGCCTGCAGACCTTCTGGTTCAAACCAATGGAAGAGGTGCTCCGGCGTATCAGGCAATATCCTGCTGTGGAAAGTGCTGCCATGTGGTTGGGTACCGATACTTATACCCGAGGGCGTGTTTATCAGGGTTATACAACGGACAGTGTGCATGTTGTCGAGACTACTGTACGCTATGTGTCTCCCGAATATTTCGATGTCATGCGCATTCCACTGTTGCAGGGGAATATCATGGATTGGAACCCCACTGCCAGCCCTCTGCCTGCCGTGGTGACCCGTGATTTGGCAGACAGCCTTTTCCTGACAAGTGCCGAGGCGGTGGGTCGCGAGTTCCTGGATTATTACAATGGAGGTCTTCGTTACCGTGTTTCCGCAGTCTGTGCTTTGCAGAAGACGGATGATTATGCCCGTTACGGGCCTTTTGTACTGACTCCTTTCCCCGGTTGGTTTTATAAGGACCAGTACCTTCCGTTCATTTCCCTACGGATACGCCCGGAGGCGGATACGGATAATTTTGCAGCCTGTTTTTATCAGGATATGACATCGCAGTTGCAGGTCACTCCATTCTATCTTTTCGATATACAGAGCTACAAAGAACAGAAAATAGAACGGGATGCTGCTGAAGGAATAACTCCATACATTCGCAGTGCAAGGCTCATTGTAGTATTCTTCGTTTTCAATGTATTCATCGGGCTGATGGGAACTTTCTGGTTCCGTACCCGCCACCGTCGCAGCGAGATTGCTTTGCGCATGGCCATGGGCAGCAGCCGCGGAAGAATACGCTGGCAATTGCTGGGTGAAGGGTTGCTGCTGTTGGCACTTGCTTCCATCCCCGCTTTGATGATATGTAGCAATATGGTTATGGCGGATGTCACTTTTACGGAAGCCACGGATGCCACTTGGGGGAGATTTGTCATATGTGTTTTTATTGTCTGGATATTGATGGCATTGATGGTGATTGCAGGAATCTGGTATCCGGCTTCACGGGCCATGAAGGTGCAGCCTGCCGAAGCATTGCACGATGAGTGAGTTTTTTTTGAGTAATCTGTGCTCATTCTCAATATAACTTGTATATTTGCGTGACGAATAAGAGTTTTGCGTTGAGTATACAAAATCTATATTATGATGAAACGCCTTTTCTTTCCATTGCTTGCAGGCTTGTTGTGGTTGATGTCGGGAACACTTTCGGCTACGGAACGTACGTACAATGTACTTTTCATACAGTCCTATACAAAAAATACTCCTTGGCACAGCCTTCTGACAGAAAATTTGGAGAACGGACTGGACAAGGGAGGAGTTAAAGCCAATATCACTACTGAATATCTGAATGCCGATTACTGGTCTTTCGCTTCCGAGTGCTTCATCATGCGCCGCATCTGCGAGCGTGCCAGGCAACGGAAAACGGACTTGATTGTGACCTCCAGCGATGAGGCTTTCTTCACATTGACCCATTGCGGTGATTCCCTGCCTTATCAGATACCGGTAGTGGTTTCGGGTATCAAATACCCGGATGAGAGAGTCTTTGAAAGAATGCCCAACGTCTCCGGCTATGTTTCGAAAACGGATTTCGATGTCTTGCTGGATGCGGCTGTCCGCATGTTTCCTTCCCGCAGGGAGTTGGTCTGTCTGTCCGACAGCAGTTTCCTGAGCCTTAAAGGGGTTAAGGCTGTGGAGGAATCCTGGGAACGCATAAAGAGCAACTATCCGGAGCATGAGTTGAAAGTGCTGAATGTGCAGGCCAAGTCCTTGAACTCTATCATCACTTCCATTTGCTATGACTACAATGCCTACAAGCATATTGTCATTGCTCCCAAATGGATTCCCTTTCTTTCCTTGAAGTTGAAGGCCCCCGTGTTTACCAGCCAGAACCTGGCTATGACGAACGGTGTTCTGTGTGTGTATGATGCCGTTCCCGGAGAGGATGCTTTTGCTGCCGGCCGGCAGGCTGCAAGTATTTTGAAGGGCAAGTCACCCGCCTCATTGGAAGTAAAGGACTTTGGGGGCAAGTTGCTGTTCGATTACAAACAGTTGCAGTTTTTCCGTGTGGACACGAACCGTGCGGAGAGCAAGGGCATCATTTTGAATATACCGTTGATGGAGCGTTACCGTGTCTGGTTCATTCTGTTCTATTCGCTGATTGTCGGGGCATTGGTGCTGCTGGTTGCCTGGCTTTTCCGTGCCAACCGCAGGGAGTCGCGTAAGCGCATACATGCCCAGACCCGCTTGTTGATACAGCACCGCCTGGTGGAGCAGCGCGACGAGTTCGACAATATCTTCTGTTCCATTCGCGACGGCTTGATTACGTATGATACCGACCTGCGCATCCATTTTGTCAACCGTCCGTTGTTACAGATGTTGGGACTTTCTTCCGAAACCTATACGTCCCGTTTCTATGAAGGGCAGATGGCCGGCTCCATTTTCAGGATTTACATGAATGGAGAAAACATCCTGCAGGACTTGTTGAAGAAAGTACGTACCGGAAAGAGACCTATTTCTATTCCGGAGAAAGCCTTCATGCAGGAAAACCATCAGGGAACGTATTTCCCCGTTTCCGGCGAGGTAGTACCTATCTTTGCCAATGAAAAGATGACGGGAATGGCGATTGTATGCCGCAATATCTCCGAAGAAGAGATGCAGAGACGCTTCTTCAATATGGCGGTGGAGGAAAGCTCCATTTATCCGTGGCAGTACAACATGCATATGAACCGTTTCCATTTCCCGGGTGGATTGCTGCGCCGTTTCGGGTATACCGATGATACGGACTTGCTGGCACGTGATGAGATGGACACCCTTATACATCCGGAAGACTTGCTGCATACGCGCAGGAATTTTGATGCCATTCTGTTGGGCAATGAAATCAATTCACGGATGAGTTTCCGGTTGAAGAGTGCGGATGGGAGCTATGAATGGTGGGAGTTCCGCAGTACCGCTTATGACGGACTGACGGTTGATACCCCATACATGGTATTGGGAGTATGCCAGAGCATCCAGCGTTACAAGGATACGGAAGAGGCCTTGATTGCCGCACGTGACCGTGCCTTGCAGGCCGACAAGCTCAAATCTGCGTTTCTTGCCAATATGAGCCATGAGATACGCACCCCTTTGAATGCCATTGTCGGCTTCTCGGATTTGTTGAAGGATTTGGACGCTTTTTCTCCGGAAGAGGTAAAGCAGTTCGTCGAAACAATCAACATCAACTGTACATTGCTGCTGGCGTTGATAAACGATATTCTGGACCTCTCGCGCATAGAATCGGGCACGATGGACTTTAAGTTCGGAGCATTCAACCTGGCGTTTATCATGCAGGAGGTCCATGAATCCCAGCGTCTGAGTATGCCTCGGGATGTAGAGCTGCGTATAGAGATTCCGGAAGGGGAAGACAAATTGGTCATCACCGATTCCGTCCGCTTGAAGCAGGTCGTGAACAACTTGATAAACAATGCCAAGAAATTCACGGTAACGGGCAGCATCACCTTCGGCTATGTCACGAACCGGGAAGGATATACCACCATCTTTGTCGAAGACACGGGAAGCGGTATCTCTGAAGACGCCCAGAAACATATCTTCGAACGCTTTTACAAAGAAGACAGCTTTACGCAGGGCGCCGGTTTGGGGCTGAGCATTTGCCAGACCATCGTAGACCGCCTGCATGGTTCTATCTCGGTCTCCTCAGAGTTGGGAAAAGGAACGCGTTTCGAGGTGGTGATACCGGATGCGAACGAGTAATCATTCAATCCGTTTGCAGGCATTGGCTTGCAGGAACTCTTCCAATATATCCTCGTAATTGCCATACAGCATGATGTGGTGGTTGCCCAGCGGTGTCTTGAGGAAATAGTCGGCAGGGGAGTTCATTTTTATCCGCACTTGGGTGCGGCACATATTGATGTAGTTTGTATTCTCAACAAGCGTGCCGGTGCTCAAGTAATATTCGTCCAGGCTTTCGCTTCCGCATTTTACGATGGTTACATCTCCCGTCGGCAGGATTCCCTGAATACCGATGCCGCTTTCCGTCTCAAAATGGTTGCGTATGATGAACTGCTCCGTTTGTGCGATGCCGATGGTGCAGTGTGCCAATATGATTTCATTGGTACGGGCATTTATCATGGAAGGATTGGCCATGAAGGAGTTTTTCCCCGTCAGCACTTTTACGGCCAGCATGGTGAAGACGGATTGCAAATCGCCTTCACATCCGGCAATGATTCCTTCGTCGTTCAGCAAGGCAAGGGCAAGGCAGCCGGTGGTTCCCGTTTGGTCTATCAGGCGGAAGCAGCTGAGGGTAATGGCGCTCAGTCGCTCTTCCTCTACAATCCTCTTGATGGCTCGATACAGCCGCATGGCTTTTATCATGTCTTCGGGGCTTGCCTCTCGGCAGGCAAGCGCTTTTCCTGCCAGTCCGGCGCATGCTTCGCCCACCTCGTCGTCCGTTATCTGTCCGTAGTATTCATAAATGCGGTCCAATGAGACGTCTGTGTACTCGATACCCCAGCGGCGTTTGGCAAGCAGATAATCCACATTGCTGGCAACGAGCCAGCTGGACGGAGTGCCCATTACGCCGATGCGCATGCCGAAAAGGCTGCGTTGTGCCACGAAATTGCTGTGCAGGACAAAAATACGCTTGATGGTCTCGGGGAGCTCTCCGTGAAGAATCTCGCTTTTCATTCCCCGGCCGCGCAGCCAGGAAGATATTTCGAGAGCGGCGGCCAGTGAGTTCTGCATGCCGTCTGCCAAGAGGATGGCGGGGCGGGGAAGGGATTCGAAATGCTGGATTACCAGCCGTTCCACACCTCCGGTGGCAATGAATATAATACTGAAGTCATCGGGTGATAACTTGTCTATGTCTTTGTAATCAATGAAGTTGACGGTAAAGTATTTTTCCAATTCAGTCAATATCACTTCGTGGGAGCTACGGACTGATGCTTGTTTATGCAGTATGGAAGCAAAAGTTATAAGGTTGATGACCATGGTGTTATTTACTATTTGACTATTTACTATTTACAATTGATTCTACTTGGCTCGTTTGCTTTTTCAAAGATACAAGTTTCTGTTTACATATCATAGAGTTTTTACGATAGATAAGTTTTTTAAAGTTTTTATGGTCTTGCCTTCCTTTTGGTTTCAAATAATTCGCTACATTTGCAACTTTAATGATAAAGTGATAGCAATATCACCTATAAATACTCTATTAAATAGTAAATCATAAATCGTCAAATAGTAAATAAACCTCATGCCAACAATATCTATTCGCGGAATGGAGATGCCCGCATCTCCTATCAGAAAACTGGCTCCTCTGGCAGATGCTGCCAAGCAGAGGGGTATACATGTATTTCACCTGAACATCGGTCAACCCGACCTGCCTACTCCGGAAGTCGCGATTGAAGCGATACGGAACATCGACCGGAAAGTTCTGGAATACAGTCCCAGTGCGGGATATCGCAGTTACCGAGAGAAGTTGGTGGGTTACTATGCAAAGTACAATATCAATCTGACTGCAGACGACATCATCATCACTTCCGGCGGCTCGGAGGCGGTGTTGTTCTCTTTCCTGGCTTGCCTCAATCCGGGGGATGAAATCATTGTTCCCGAGCCGGCCTATGCCAATTATATGGCGTTTGCCATCTCTGCCGGAGCCAAGATACGCACCATTGCCACGACCATCGAAGAGGGTTTCTCGTTGCCCAAGGTAGAGAAGTTCGAGGAGTTGATTAACGAGCGCACGCGTGCTATTTTGATTTGCAATCCCAACAATCCTACGGGTTACCTCTATACACGCCGTGAAATGAACCAGATTCGCGACCTTGTGAAGAAGTACGATTTGTTCCTCTTCTCGGACGAGGTGTACCGTGAATTTATTTATACGGGTTCTCCCTATATCTCTGCCTGCCATCTGGAGGGCATTGAGAACAATGTGGTGCTGATTGATTCCGTGTCCAAGCGCTATTCGGAGTGCGGCATCCGCATCGGTGCCCTGATAACGAAGAACAAGGAAATCCGGGATGCTGTCATGAAGTTCTGCCAGGCGCGTCTCAGTCCTCCGTTGATAGGCCAGATTGCCGCAGAAGCATCGCTGGATGCCGGTGAGGATTATCTGCGCGACACATACGATGAATATGTAGAACGCCGTAAATGCCTGATTGACGGATTGAACCGTATACCGGGCGTATATTCGCCCATCCCGATGGGAGCATTCTATACGGTGGCAAAGCTTCCAGTAGATGATTCGGACAAGTTCTGTGCCTGGTGTCTGTCGGAGTTCGAATACGAGGGACAGACGGTATTCATGGCGCCTGCGTCCGGATTCTATACTACGCCGGGTTCCGGTCGCAACGAAGTGCGTATCGCATACGTACTGAAGAAAGACGACTTGAACCGCGCCTTGTTTGTATTGCAAAAAGCATTGGAAGCCTATCCGGGAAGAGAAATGAAGGATTAGGGATTAATTTATGAACTTATCTCGCTTTATAGCGTTGCGCATTTATCGCAACTCGGAGCCGGGCAAGCAAGTTTCCCGTCCGGCTGTCCTTATTGCCATGGTGGGTATTGCTCTCGGACTGGCGGTGATGATTATTGCCGTGTCCGTCATTGTTGGCTTCAAGAGCGAGGTAAGGGATAAAATCGTGGGTTTCGGTGCCCATATCCAGATAGGCAACCTGGATGCTGCACGCTCTTATGAGACGCGCCCGGTGGTGGTGGGCGACAGCATGATGGCTGCGCTTTCCGATTATCCCGAAGTGAAGCATGTACAACGCTACTCCACCAAGCCGGGGATGATAAAGACCGCCGATGCCTTTCAGGGAATGGTGCTGAAAGGTGTGGGGCAGGAGTATGACAGCACCTTTTTCCACCGCCATCTGCTGGAGGGGGAGTTTCCGCAATTCAGCGATTCCGCTTCGTCCAACCGCGTAGTCATCTCAAAGTCTCTTGCCAACAAGCTGCAATTGAAACTTGGTGACAAGATAGACACCTACTTCATCCAGGACGATGTGCGTGCTCGCCGCCTGAAGATTGTAGGTATCTACCAAACCAACTTCTCCGAATACGACAACCTATTCCTGCTTACCGACCTCTATTTGGTGAATCGCCTGAACAACTGGGAGCCGGACCAGGTGAGCGGTGTGGAGCTGGAAATACGCGATTATGACAAGCTGGAAGAAACCACCTATGAGATAGCTGTCGATACGGACGAGAATCCCGACCGCTATGGTGCCGAGTATTGCGTCCGCAATGTAGAGCAGCTCAATCCCCAAATCTTTGCCTGGCTGGGCATCTTGGATGTCAACATCTGGGTCATTCTCATTCTGATGATTGGAGTGGCGGGGTTCACCATGGTATCCGGCCTGCTGATTATCATCATAGAGCGTACCTCCATGATAGGCGTGCTGAAGTCTTTGGGAGCCAATAACTTTACCATCCGTAAAGTCTTCCTTTGGTTTTCGGTCTTCCTCATTGGGAAAGGCATGCTTTGGGGGAACATAATCGGCCTTGCGTTCTATTTCGTGCAGCGCTGGTCCGGCTTGTTCAAGCTCGACCCTGAAACCTATTACATGGCTACTGTTCCGGTATCTTTCAATATCTGGCTGTTCCTGCTGCTGAATGCCGGCACATTGCTGGCTTCGGTCCTGATGTTGCTGGCCCCTTCATTCTTGATTACACGCATCCATCCGGCAACTTCCATCCGTTACGAATAAGAGAATCACTTTCTCAGAAAACCGCTTTTCTTGCGGAACAGACAGTACCATTTCCAACGCAAAGACTGTATCGGCTGCAATAGGTCGAAAGCCGGTAGTGTGAAGTAATATCTGCGCTGTTCTTCCAGGTCGCGGGCGGTCTTGTTCACGATGACGGCCTGCATGGTGAAACGGAGCAGGAACAAAAGGAAAGCGACGCCTGCTGCCAGCCAGTGGAAGTGCAGAATGCCGATGACCATCGCGGCTATCCAGGATGCGTGGAATGCCAGGCGGGTCAAGGTCTCAAAACCGGCCAGCCAGCGTTGCATTCCATGATACAGCCGTGCTGTGGAGGCGTAGCCTATTTTCTCTTCTTTCCAGTCCTTGGCACGCAGAAGCGGCTGCATGCGCACAATGGCATTGGCATCCGTTTCCACCCGCGTGTTCTCCGGGGTAGCCACGTGGTTGATGAACAAATCGTCGTCTCCCCGTTGCAGGTTGAGGTGTGCGGAGAATCCTTTCTGTTGGTAGAAGAGTTCCTTCCGGTAGGCCAGGTTACGCCCGATGCCCATGTAGGGGCTGCCTGCCAGGGCAAATCCCAGATAGCGCATGGAAGTGAACAGATTGTCGAATGCCGCCCGTTTGTGCAGCCAGCCTTTGCCGCGTTCGTAGCCGCTGTATCCCAGCACCACTTGGGTACGTGATGTGAAGTTGCGTGCCATCAGTCGCAGCCATTGGTTGCTTTGGGGCATGCAGTTGGCATTGGTGAACACCAGCCAGTCATATTTGCTGGCCTTGATTCCAAGCGTTACGGCCAGCTTCTTGCGGCTGATGTAACGGGAGGAATCGGGTACGAAGCTGTGGTAGAGATGGGGATATTTCTCCTCGAGGATGGTCAGGTAATCCTCGCTCTCATCGGTGTTGCCGTCGTTAATGACGATGACTTCAAATTGGGGATAGTCCTGCTCCAGCACGGCGCCCAGGTTGCGGCGCAGATTCTCGGATTCCTCGCGGGCGCAGATGATGACGGATATGGGGGGCAGTTCCTGGGTGAAGTGCGTGTCTCCCTGCTTCACGGCACGGCTGCGCGCATGAATACGGTTGTAGAGACAGAGGTAGTAGATAATTTGAATAAGGAACAGACCACCCGCCGTAGCGAGTACGATAATTTCAGTTGAATCTAATGTAAATGCTTCCATGTGCAGTAGGACGTTTATGTGCTGCAAATTTACACAATTTCCGGCACTACCTCAAACTTTGTTCCGGGAAAGTGCTTGGACAAATACTGCTTGATGTATTTCATCGTGTCTTCCTGGATAGTCTTGTCCTCTACCGTGGGATAGAGGTTGTAGAGTACCGTATCGAGCGCGATGTCCCGGTTCTTGATGGCTTCGAAGCTCAGCAGGGTGTGGTTGATGCTGCCCAGCTTTCCGGAGGTGACAAAGATAAGCGGGTACTGCTTCTCCGCAATGTAGTCTATCGTCAGGAAATCTTCGGTAAGGGGAACCATCAGACCGCCGGCGCCTTCTACGAGCACGGTATCATAGCGATGGGAAAGTTCCCTGGTGGCATGCTCTATTTTTTCGAAGTCTATCGGGCGCTTGTCTATGCGGGCGGCGAGGTGGGGGGAGCAGGGGTAGGAGAATATCTCGGGCATGGTCAGCCCCTCTTTGTCTTCCGGCAGGTAGCCAGTTCCGGTGAGGCGGCGGTGCAGGTCGATGTCCTCGGAATGGCCGGTGTTGCCGGTCTGGATGAACTTTTGGGTGATGACGCGCAGGCCGCGTTGTATAAGCTCACGGGCATACCAGGCGGTGCAATAGCTTTTTCCGGCATCTGTATCAATGCCGCTGATGAAGTAGATGTTTTTTGTTTCCATTATTTTGTCTTTTTTCGTGCGATGATATAAATAGGGTGATAGGTCAGGCTTACGTTGCCTGCGGCATCACTGAACCGGATTGTGTATTCTTCACAAAAGGATTGCAGGCGGCTACGCGTCCACATCCTTTTTTCCGTTCCCGTCACTCCGGTTTGCTTCAGATGCTTCAGCACTGCCTGAGGGGTGGGGAAGGGCAGGGTTACTACCTCTTCCTCGGCATGGAGAATATCGAAGTGGGGAGACAGCAGGGCTTGCAGCTCCTCAACGGAGAGATAGTCCAGCCCATGCCCCGTCAGTTGGCGTATTTCGTGCATGTTTGTGGTGCCGAAGGTGCTGAAGGCAAGCAGGCCGTCTGCCACCAGTGCTTGGTGGCAGCGGGTGAGGAAAGCACCTGGGTCGTTGAACCATTGCAGGGTGGAGCACGAGGTTATCAGGTCGGTTTCTCTGGGGAAGTCGAGAGCTTCGGCATCACCCGGCAAGAAGCTGACGCGGGGAGTGCGCGTAGTGCATAGCTCCCTGACGCATTCCTCCATATCCCGGCAGAGGTCGTTCAGCAACAGCGTTTCCGGTTGCAAGGTGTTCAGCAACATGCGCGAGTAGCTGCCCGTTCCGCAACCAAGCTCTACGATGTGGCGGAAGTGTGTAGGAAGTTGCGGACGGGGTATGCCTGCGGAAAGCAGGGCATCGGTCAGTAGGCGCATCATTTTTTCGGCTACTTGCCGTTGCACGCTGGCTTCGCGGTCGTAGGTGCTTCGCGAGTAGGAGAAGCGTTTTGCTACAAGTTCTTTGTCTATGGGGTGTGTAGGGGTATCTGTCATTTTTTTCAATCCTTTTGTTATGTATCCAGTTCTCTCAGATGGCTTAGAAAATCGTCAATGGGCATCGACCACATGTCTTGCAGCAAGAAGCGGAACATTGGTTCGTCATAGTGGGCGCAGTCTGCAACAATCAGTTTGTCGTCATCGAACATGTAATCGAAATTTAGTTTCATATTTTCTAAAGGGAAGATGCGGTCGTTGACGCCTATGAAAGCGTAGTCATAATCGATGTATTGGTATTTATCGTTTACATAGGCATCCATCTCGTCATCATTGGAGTAGATATAATTGCCGTTTTCATCGATGGTTATCCCTCTCATTTGGGTGTATTTTTTCTCAATGAGTTCCAGCTCTTCCTTAATTTCGTTGAAGTCCCGGCGGGGAGTGATGGCAAGGAAGGCTTTGTAGGCATTGCTGTCTTTGCACATGCGGCGCATGAACTTCTGGAGCGAGGCGGGAGTCAGTCCGCTCAAGGTGTCTCGGAAGGTCTTTTCGGGAATTCCATCTGTGTCACCGATAGGGGTAATGGTACCATTGAAAGCTATAAGCAGCAGTTTCTCCTTGGGCACGGAAGCCAGTGCGATGGGAGCTGCCCATACGCCCATGGACCATGCCACTACGTTCACTTGCCGGTATTGCTCCAGGATGGAGGTATCGAAATCGAGCGTGCGGTAGTCATAGCAAATCATGTAGTCCATGCCTTGGGGGCAATATTGTTTAAAGGGTGTTTCGTCGGCTGCCCATCCTGCGAAGAACAGTAGCAGCTTGGGATTATTTTTTTTGATGATGTAAACTTGTTTCATAATAATATATGTGATGAATTTTCTTATACTATATATATTTAATTATTTCTTCTATCTCTTGTTCTGTAATGTCCGCTGTCAGCGAGAAGCGGATACGTGATGTCCCTTCGGGCACCGTGGGCGGGCGTACCGGCAGTGCATAAAAGCCATGCCTCTGCAGCAACTCTGCGCACAGCACGGTGTCGGCACTGGGGCCGATAATCAGTGGGACGATATGGCTTGCGCTGGGGCATCCGTACCCCTTGGCTTGTAATGCTTCGCGCAGTGTCCGGCTGATTCTTGCCAGATGCTCGCGGTGGTCCTGCATTCTGGCAAGTTTCCGTACGATAAACAGTGTCCAGGCAATACTTGTCGGAGGCAATGCCGTGGTGAAGATGAGGGTTCGCATCCGGTTGACGAGATACTCGCGTATCGTCCGGCAGCAGGCGATGTATGCACCGGCAGACGCAGCCGCCTTGCCGAAGGTGCCCACGAGGAAATCTATATCCCGGATACATCCGGTTTCTTCGGCGCAGCCCAGGCCGCGCAGTCCCCTTACGCCGAATGCATGGGCTTCGTCCACATAGAGCAGTACGTTGGAGTATCTTTTTTTCAAACGCACCAATGCCGTGAGGTCGGCTTGGTCACCGTCCATGCTGAAGATGCTTTCTGTGACGATAATCAATTGCCGGAATGTTGCATGGTGTTGTTCCAGCAGGCGTTCCAGTTGTACCAGGTCGTTGTGGCGGAAGCGGATGCAGCGTGCGGTGGATAGGCGGATGCCGTCGATAATGCTGGCATGCACCAGCTTGTCTGCCAGTATCAGGGTTTGTGCATCGCTCACGGCGGGTAGAATCCCCATATTGGCATGATAGCCGCTATTGAGCACCAGTGCTGTCTCTGTGCCGAAAAGTGTGGCGAGTTCCGTCTCCAGCTCTTCGTAAATTCCGAAGTTCCCCGTCAGCAGGCGGGAGGAGGAGGAAGTCGGCAGGAAGGTGTCCGGTGTCAGTGCCTGCAGGAATTCTTCCTTCAGCTGGCGGTCGGCAGCCAGGCCCAGGTAATCGTTGGACGAAAGGTTCAGCATATGCCGGCCATCGGCTACAACCGTGCGTCCCTCGTGTGTCAGTTGCGGCAGGCGGCGCAGGTTGCTGTGTTCTTTCAATGTTTGCAGCTCTTGCTGCATATAGTTAGTTACGTTCATAAATTCTTGATATAATAATTTTCCCTTTATCCTCTCAATTCATTTCCTGTATAATTTTCATCAACCCTCCCGTCAGCTTCCTCAACTGTTCCGGCTCTATAATGAACGGAGGCATCAGGTATACCAATCTTCCGAACGGGCGTACCCAGATTCCCTCCTCAACGAAGCGTTTTTGCATCCACGCCATGTCTACGGGCTTTTTTGTCTCAATCACCCCGATGGCTCCCAGCACACGTACATCCGTCACTTGCGGTAATCGGCGTGCCGGTTCAAGCTCTTCTTGCAGTTGCCGGCTGATGCGAGTCACCTTGCCTTGCCAGTCGTATTCGGGCGAGGTCAGCAGCTTCACCGAAGCACACGCTACGGCGCATGCCAGTGGATTCCCCATAAAGGTGGGTCCGTGCATAAACACCTCCGGTGTATGGTTGGAGATGGTATCCGCCACTTCATTCGTCGTCAGTACGGCAGACAGCGTCATGTATCCGCCCGTTATGGCCTTTCCTATGCACATGATGTCCGGTTCTACACCCGCGTGCTCCCAGGCAAAGAGTTTTCCCGTCCGTCCGAAGCCCGTGGCTATCTCATCGAATATCAGCAGCAGGCCATGTTCCTTGCATATCTGTGCCGCTTCGCGCAGGTACTGGGGGTGGTAGAACCACATGCCGCCAGCGCCCTGCACCACAGGTTCGAGGATAAGCGCTGCCAGTTCCTCGTGATGCTCCTCTACCAGTTTCCGCAGTTCCACCGTATCCCGTTCATCCCATTCGCCATGGAAGCGCGAGCGCGGCTGCGGCACGAAATAGCGCACCGGCAATGATGCCCCGAACAGCGAATGCATGCCCGTCACCGGGTCGCAGACAGACATGGCATTCCATGTATCCCCGTGATAGCCCGAACGGATAGTCACAAAATTGTTCTTCTTCGCCTTTCCCTTGCCATACCAGTACTGCACGGCCATTTTCAAGGCTACCTCTACTGCCACCGAGCCCGAGTCGGCATAGAATATCTTCTGCATGGACGGCGGGACAAGCGGTAGCAGCAACTGGCCCAGTTCAATGGCAGGGTCGTGTGTCAGCCCTCCGAACATCACATGCGACATCTTGCCCAGCTGTTTCTCTGCCGCCCGGTTCAGCGTAGGGTGGTTGTACCCGTGGACGGCGCACCACCACGACGACATTCCCTCTACGAGTGTTTCTCCGCTTTCCAGGGTGATGGTGGCGCCTTCGGCATGCTTCACCTTGTACACCGGTAGCGGGTTGGTTGTGGAGGTATAGGGGTGCCATAGGTGCTCTCTGTCGAACTGCGAGCCGCAGAACCGGTATCCGGCATCTTCTATCAGTACCTTGTCTTCCGACACTTTCGAGCCGAGCGTTGTCAGCAGGTCGCCCACGATGGCAGAGTTGATGCCGATGTGCAGCGCTTGCTTCACGGCCTCCTTGCTCAGTTGCGAGCGTCCTCCGGCAAAGCGGAGGAAAGCTGTCGGGTTGATGAAGCGGAAGAGGGCGATGGTGGTCAGTATTTCCTCCTCGCTGAGTGGTGCCTGCCGTTCCAGCGGTGTGCCGGGGATGGGGCTCAGGAGGTTGATGGGGATGGACTGTACTTCCAGCTCGCGCAGTGTGAAGGCGAATTCGATACGTTGCTCCATGCTCTCGCCCATACCGATGATGCCGCCGCTGCAGATGTCCATGCCTACGTTGCGGGCGGCTTGCAGGGTGCGCAGCTTCTCTTCCTGCGTGTGCGTGCTGCACAGTTGGGGAAAGTAGGAGGGGGCTGTCTCCAGGTTGCAGTGATAGCGGGTGATGCCTGCGTCGTGCAGTGCCCGCATTTCGTCTTCGTTGAGCAGTCCCAGTGATGCGCACAACTGGATGGACGAGTGCCGGCGCATGTGCCGGGCGGCTTCGCACAGTTTCTCCATGTTTCTGGAGGAGGGCTTCCGTCCACTGGTCACCAGCGAGAAACGTGCCACGCCCTGGGCTTCATTATGCCGGGCATGCCGCAGGCATTCTTCTTTGTCCACCAGGTCGTACACGTCTGCCTGGGTTTTGTAGTGCGACGACTGTGCACACCACTTGCAGTTTTCCGGGCATCGTCCGGACTTGGCATTAATGATGGAGCACATGTCAAACTCCTCCGAGGCCAGGCCCCGGGTTATCTCGTGGGCAGCTTCGTATAGCGCTTCCTTGTCGGGTTGCACAGCCAGCCATTCGGCTTCTTCCTTACTGATGTGGCTGCCGCGCAGCACTTGTTCCTTTAATTTCTGTAGGGTCATATCTTTCTTGGGTTATGTTCATGGATAAAGACAGAGGTACGGATTGCCGGGGCGGTGCAGCTCGTCATTCTGCTGCATGGCTTCCGGTAATCCGTACCTCTTGTTCTCTTTTGTTTCAGGCTATATGTGTCTTGTCTGCCCGTATTCCCGCAGGGGCGGATGAATTGTGTTTCAAAAAGAATGTGCCGGTTCGTTCCCGGCTCCGTGAGGATACTTGTCAGGGCGCTGCTGCTACCCAGCGGAATGCCGGTGTCGGTTTCCCTTCCTTCCGTTTCTCCTTTCCAGGTACTCTCTTCCCCGCATCCGGCATGTCCGGCGGTTCCCGCAGTCTTCTGTTTGGACAGAGAGCTGTCTGCCACGCTTTTGCGCAGGCAACCGATGGTGACACACCGCCCTATGCTGGCAAATGCAGCGTAGGCTTTTCTGCTCCAGCGGCGGAAGCGGATGGTAGGTGCGGCGGGTGATGTATTCCTCATGTTTTTCAGCCTGATACGGTTTTGTTTCCTTTTAACGGATGCAAATGTAGAAAAAATAATTTCATAACGGTAATGCTCATGCATGAAAAAAGCCGTGCAAATGCAACTATTGCGCGGCTCTTCTTTAAAGAATGTCGTAGGATTTCACTCTTTGGACGACTGGTAGTAGAGATACCAATCATTATTGGTGGCACCATTGGACTCTACCCATTTGGCGAAATCGGGATACTCCAGGTCGATGCGTACGGTTTCCTTTGCCGGAGTGAACCGGATGGGGCCTTCCGTGCCGGTTGTGGCCGGCAGCATGATGGCGAATGGATATTTGCCGTCCTTGTTGATGTAGTAGGCATCGTCTTCGGCTCCGATTTGCTCTGAGTTGGCTTTACCGGTCGCTTTCTTCTTGGGCAGATGCACTTCTGTCCGGTTGTCGGCTTCGGCTGTATACTGGGCAATGATGAACGGGTTCAAGTCGGTTTCCAGATTCTTCTTAGGCAATGTGTTGTCTGCAAATGTACGGGTTACGGTAAATTCGTTGCCCTGCACAGACTTTGCATCGGGGAATAGGATGACAGAAGAGGTCTCTGTTTCATCGACTGCTCCGGCAGGCAGTTCTATGCTGCCTCGCTGGCTGGCCACATATTGCACGGCAAATGCGTTGGAGTATGTGGCGGCACCACTTTTCTGTACGGGTACAAAGGTGTCTTCCACCTTCAGCACATAATTGTTGCTGTTGAATGAAATGGCCCGTTTGTGTTCGATAATCACGTCGTTCAAGTCATAGTCACCGCCATTGGGCCAGATGTCTTCGTAGGCATACGTGCGGTAGGTTGTTTCAGAGCTCGTCACCGTAGGCTCTTCCGGGTCTATGACCGGGCGGTCCGGGTCTTGAATGGCTTCATTGGGGTTGGCATCGATACAGAACAGTATGTCTTCGTAGCTGGTATCATCGCCATCTTCTACTCCGTAGACTACCGTGCCGTTGCTGGTGGAGAGGGAGATAAAGCGAGCTTGTTGGCCTGCATATATCTTGTTCCATTCTTTATTGGAATATATATAATTTATAGAGTAGTCGATACCTTTATTGGGGGTATATCCATTGGGGATGATGAAATATCCTATGGTATATCCTGCCGGGAATTTGGTGGAGACATTACCGTTTTCGTCCTGATACAGAAGTTGTATTTTTGTATTCTTCTGTATGGGAGCGTCATATCGGGAATATTTGTTACCACTTCCAGACCATCCGGTATACGGGTCGTCTCCTGCAATGGATGCATTGGGAATGATAATGAATTTGTCTACCTTGTCAGGGCTGTTGGGAATTTCATTGGTCTTGTAGTAATAATAGCCGATGGAAGTCAGGTAACCGGCACGTTCGGTCAGGAAGGTCAGATACAGTTCTGCATCGGTAATCGTTACGTGTTGTCCCTGGTTGTTGATATATGCTTGGGCAATGGTGGTGTTCACATGCTTTGTATCGCTCACCAAAGCTCTGTTGTCCAGATTGCTGGGTTTGCTGTCATAACCTTTCCACAGTGTGTGTTGTAACTGCTTTAAAGTTCCGTCATTGAAATTTCCCGTAGTTACAATGTCATTATTATCAATAATCTCACCGTGAGATTGTCCCCATCCAACGATGGAGTATACCCGTTCCTTCCTATCCTTTAGGTCGATAGTCAGGTTGGATTTTGCACGTGTCATGGCAGTTGAGCGGGTGTTGGCATTATTTTCGGTCATATCTACCACCACTTTGCCATTTTCCACATCTGCTTCCACATACATGGGGGCTCCCCAACTTTGTGAGATGATATATACCTTTTCTGTCGCTTTGGGCAGTTCTACGTTGCCGGTGAAGCGTCCGTCTGCATCTGCAAAGATTTTAAAAACCGCTTCGCCGTTGATGGAGTAGAGGTTGTTTGTCTGATAGGTGATGGGGTCTTCTGTAAACACCTCTATTAATGCGCCTCCTGCGATTTTTCCATAATTCACGTCAAAAGCTACCTGGGCTGTTGTTGCAAAGTCAAAGTATTCGCTCTCCGGCTTTAGTTCTGTTTTTCCACGTTCGGGATTGTATAGGTCTTTTTCGGTACATCCCGTGAATATGCTGCAGGCAATTGCTGAAATGAGGGTTGCAGCACTAACTTTCGTCATAAGTCTAACTTTCATATTTTTATTGTTGTAGATTGCTTGCTTGTTTGTCTTATGAACGCTGTCTATATCACAACCGCCACCTACTTCACAGACGAGTTGTAGATACTACATTTTCTCGAGCGCTTTTTTCATGTTGCAAATATAAACATAGTATTTATAATCTACAACTTTTGGGGTTTAAAAACACTTTTGGTGGGTTAAAAAGTTGTATAAAGTGAATTGATACTAATTGGATGAATCGAATGGTGCGGGCATAAAAAAAGGCTATCTATCCCAGACAGCCAATCTTTTGTTAACCTTAAATCTAATACTATGAAAAACACATTGCAAAGGTACGTGTTTTCTGATAATCTCCAAATTTGCAGTAGATAATATCATGTTTTATAACAAGACTTAATGGTCATTAAGAACTTTATCTGCAATATTCATCGTACATTTGCTCCTGATATATCATCCGTTTGCCCTTTATGCATTATGCATTCGGTGCAGACGGATGATGTGTTTTCGTGAACTTATATACAGACAAACAACTATAAAACAGACGTTTATAATGAAATCAATCCAGAACAAAGGAATAAACCTCACCGCAGAAGACCTCAAAAACCGAATCGCTGACAGAAAAGAACGATATACCAAGCAGCAGGCACGACGCGAGAAATTGGAACAAACCATGGAGAACACTCGCAATGACATCGAGCAACTGGAGTATACCCTTGCACAGATGGAACGTGCCGCCAAGCGCTCCCGCAATGCTGCCGTACAGCCTTCCCGTTTTGTCCCCCGCGAGCGTATCGCTAGCTTCTTTGCCCGTGTTTCCCGTTTTTTCGACCACCTTCAGCACCGCTTGCACCGTAGCTTGAACTATACTTGGTTCTGCCTTGTGCTATGCTCCCGATATACTTTTCAGAGCCGCCTGAAAAGCGTGGAACGCTGCTGTCTTACACCGGCCACGGTGCTGGGGTACTTCAAGAGGGAGAGGGAGATGTAACCAGTGACTTCGCTCTTATGGTAGAAGCAGCCTTAGGGATTAGTGCGGAACTCCTCGTTAATAGGCAGGCGAGATATAATATGGCTGTCTCTCTTAAAAAAAATCGCTGACCGATAAGTTGCATGAAATACACAAAATGTGTGCTTTACTATTATAGTATGAAAGTGTTGCTTTTATCAATAAGACAGTGAGGGTGTGTCATCAACCGTTTTGACACATTCATTTTTCTTGAGCAAGTTTTCTTATTGCCACTCGAACTTTCCCAGTTTTCCCTCCCATTCTAACTTTGCAACATGTTTTATTAATAAATATATGCAAAATGATAAAAGAACAAAGTTTTGAATGGCTGCTCGAGGGATGCCATCGCATTGCAGATGTGGCAGTGGCCTATTACCCAAACTACGCGTATGCCTGCTCGGCCGTAAAGGCCCTGCGCCGTTCCATTGCGGAACACGCTTGCCTGCTGAAGGATCTGACGGACCAGGGCTATACCGCCAGGACTGCCCACCTCACCCCCGTACAGATAGGCATCCTCCTGAGCTACTGGGGGATGCCCGACCACGTGAAGGATATGACCGTGAAAAATCCGTATCTTCTGGTCTCTAAAAAATATGCGAAATAGAGAATGTATTTCTAATACATTCTGATTATTTTAGTATATTATTATATAGGGTGGTGGAGGATGAGGTGAACCCCTCTCTCGCCACCTTATGTATTTCATTAATTTTTAGCCGATTCTAACTGCTTATTTGTATCCCCCTGGCTGGTCCCTTACCTTTGTCGCATTATCGAATTAAGAATAGACAAAAATGGAAAAAGAAATGAGACCCATGACAACGGAGATGCTGAAGAAAGGCTATCTCCTCTTCCCCAAAGCCTTGTTTGAGGAACAAATGAATATGAAAACCGGAGAGAAAGCCGCCGATGCCTTCGAAGCCTTTGTCTTTGTGCTGACACACGTCAACTACAGCACGGTGACCTGCAACGTCAGGGGACACCTTTTCGACTGTGTACGTGGCGAGTCCGTACTTTCCCTGGCCCGCTGGATGGAGATATTGGGGTGGCCCCGCAACCGTACGCGCTACTTCTTCAACAAGATGTTCGACGCCGGCATCGTGGAGCGGGTGGCCAACCCCTACGTGATGCACATCCGTATCCCCGATTATGATTTCCTTACTGGCAATGCCCGTCCTAAAGCAGCCCCGCGGAAGAAGAAGGCAGCGCCGGTGGCTGGGGTGGGAGAGGACTTCTGCATCTTCTGGGAAAAGTTTCATGACATCACCGAGCATCCCAAGGTAAACATCGGCCGGGCCCGTCGCGAATGGAAAAAATTGACGGCAGGCGAGAAACAGCGGGCACTGGACAACATCGACGAATATTACGACCATCTGAACAACCAAAAATATTGTAAACAAGCCGCCACCTATCTGGCGGACAAATCTTTTGAAAATGAATATGATGACTGAAACTACTTTTTCCCACGACAGTGACCTCGAAGAAGCTGTCATCGGTGCCTGCATGATAGAGCGCGCTGCCATGCCTCTGGTGGCGGACAAACTTCGTCCCGAGATGTTCTACGAGGAGAAGAATCTGGAAATTTTTGCCGCCCTGCAATCGATGTATCGCAGCGTGAAGTCCATAGATACCATCACGCTGAAGAACGAACTGGCAGCCCGTGGCAAACTCGATGCCGTGGGCGGGCCTTACGAACTGTTACGCATCAGCTCGAAGGTCAGCTCCAGTGCTCATCTGGAGTATCATGCGCTCATCCTTAGGCAATTGCACACGCGGCGTATCATGCGTACGGGATTCCAGCAACTGCTGGCGTTCAGTGCCGACGAGTCGATGGATATTGACGACATCCTGGTGGAAGCCCATCGACTGCTGGAGGGGCTGGAGGACGAGAGCGGCGTAGCCGACCACCTTCGCTCCATAGACCGGCTGATGGACGACACGCTGGCCGAGGTGGAGCAGCGTATGGAGCACGGATGCAACGGCATTACGGGTATCCCTACGGGTTTTGACGCTCTGGACCACGTTACGGCGGGCTGGCAGCGCGGCGACTTGAACATCCTTGCTGCCCGTCCGTCGGTGGGGAAGACGGCCTTTGCCCTCCACCTAGCCCGTGCCGCTGCCATGGCGGGGCGTCATGTGGTGGTCTTCAGCCTCGAAATGCAAGGCGAGCGCCTGGGAGACCGCTGGCTGCTTGCAGCTACGGAGGGGGTAGACCCGCAACACCTGCGTAGCGGTCAGCTCACACCCGGCGAGGTGAGGCAGGTGCATGAGGCGTCTGCCGAGTTGTCGCGGTTGCCCATACTGATAGACGACCATCCGATGACGAGCATGGACCGCGTGCGTTCTTCCGCCCGCCTGCTGAAGAGCAAGAATCGCTGTGACATGGTGATTGTGGACTATCTGCAACTATGTGACATGAGGAGTGACCAGAAAAACCGCAACCGCGAGCAGGAAGTGGCGCAGGCAAGCCGCAAGGCAAAGCTGCTGGCCAAGGAGCTGGATATCCCCGTACTGCTGCTGAGTCAGCTGAACCGGGCGAGCGACGGTAGCATAGACCATCGCCCCACCCTGAGCAACCTGCGCGAGAGCGGCGCCATAGAGCAGGATGCGGATATGGTAATGCTGCTTTGCCGCCCTGCCCTCTACGGCAAGACCGTCGATAAGAAGAGTACTTATCCCACCGATGGCCTGGGTATCGTCATCATAGCCAAGCACCGTAATGGCAAAACCGGTGAAGTCTATTTCCATCATAACCAAAGCATGACAAAACTGGTGGACTACATACCACCATTGGAGTGGCTGACGAGGAATGCAAAGTGATGGATGGAAATTTATAGAATACAGAGACACAAAGACACGGAGATTTTTCTTATTGCTTGAAAAACTCTGTGTCTCCGTGTTTTTTGTAGTAAAAAAAATGGCAAAACACTTGACTTCCGCTTCTTAATGTTGTATCTTTGTAATGTGCTTAAGAAAAGGAATAATCATTGATTCGGGCGCCCTATCCCTTCCCTTACCCACTTCTCTCTTATAACTCATTTTTCTTAACTTAAACCTTAACTTTTTAAATTTATGGATGTAATTGTAGAGCGCTTCCAGCGCCGTAAAATCGTGAGCAACCCGGCTTCGCCCATGTTGTACTATCTCCGTCAGAAACCCAAGACCTGCGGCACCGTGGACATCGATGTCCTTGCCGCCTCCATTCAGAAAAACTGTGCCATGACGAAGGGCGACGTGAAGCACGTCATCGAAGCCCTGGTGGAGGAGATTCAAGGCAACCTTGCCAATGGCGACAAGGTGAAGCTGAACCAGCTGGGCACTTTCCACATGACGTTCCGCTGTCCCGGCATGGAGGCCTCGGACAAATGTACGGTGCGCAATATCTCGAAGGTGAATATCCGCTTTATCCCCGACAAGGAGCTGAAGCTGGTGAACGGCAGTACCGCCGTGACCCGCAGCCCGGCGAATGTGGGCTTTGTGCTCGACAAGCCCGAGGAGGGCGGCTCCGGCGGCGGCAATCAAGGCGGTGGTTCCGGAGGCGGCTCCGGCGACGACGGCGACCAGGGCGAAAATCCGCTGGGATAAAGAAGGAATGATTAAGGGTTAGTGATTAATGGTTAATGAACACAAGCAAATCGCTTATCGCTAATCAATCCCTAATGATTAACCATTAATCATTAGCCCTTAATCCTTAATCACTAATCCTTAACCATTAATTCTTAACTATTAATCCTTAATTTTATGAGTACAAAATCATCTGTTTGGGATAAGATTCTGAAAGTGATAATCGCTGTAGCCTCCGCGCTTATTGGTGCCCTGAGCGCCCATGCCATGACAGTGTAGCGGGTTTCCTTCACTTTTAATTTTTAATTTCTAATTTTTAATTCTCATGAGATTCATCAATCTTATCGTCGTCCATTGTTCCGCCACCCGCTGCGACCGCTGCTATACGGAGCACGACTTGACGACAGACCACCTGCGCCGGGGCTTCTCCGGCGCAGGCTATCATTTTTATATCCGCAAGAACGGTGACATCAAGTCCCTCCGTCCCTTGGCCCTGCCCGGTGCCCATGCCCGCGGTTGGAACGACAAGAGCATCGGGGTCTGTTACGAAGGCGGTCTTGACGAGTGTGGTCGCCCTGCCGATACACGCACCCCTTTCCAAAGGCACTCCCTGCGTGTGCTTGTGTTGCTGTTGCTGAAGGATTATCCCGGTTCCCGGCTGTGCGGTCACCGCGACCTGAGCCCCGACCTGAACCATAACGGGGAGATAGAGCCGGAAGAGTGGGTGAAACAATGTCCCTGCTTTGATGCGGCGACTATACTGACAGAACCGCCACCACCCAATCCGGCATGCTTATAAAATGTTTTTATTCTCTTTCTTCGTGCTCTTCGCGCGCACGTATATATATAATGTATAGTTATTTTCTCTCTTTTTCCTTTCTTCAAAATTGTTCATGCGAAATGCATTTATGAATCAGTAAGTTACAAAAAAGTTTCATTTTTATTAAAAAAAATGATAGATATGTTTGGCTTGTATTGTTAAATCCTATACCTTTGCACCCGCTTTCCAAGAGAAGGAAAGTGGTAAGATTGAAATACTGAAACAGAAGTGTGGAAGGTGACACAGAGAAATAAAAAGAGATAAAAATATTTTTCGAAAAACATTTGGAACTTATTAATAATTCTCCTTATCTTTGCAGTCCGACTCGCAAAGAAAAAGAACTTTTCTTGTTTTGCTTTTCTTATCCTTGTTTAAAGGATTTGAAAATACAGGAAAGAGAAAAATGAAAAAAAAACTTCCGAAAATATTTGGAAGATATGCTTTAAAGTTCTTACCTTTG
>NZ_QTLV01000013.1:0-135740 GCF_003602795.1 Bacteroides sp. AF34-31BH | reverse complement strand
GGTGGTACACGTTTCAAATGCTACCCGGGTCCCTTTTCAAGTGTTAGCTACACACTTTGTCTGTTTGAAGCCAATTGATGTATGCCCAATTATGTTTATGTTGACGTTGGGTGTTATACTCCAGTTTGAAAACCTCATTGAAGTGTTGTCGCAGAATCTCAATAACTTTAGAGGTGAAATTTTTGTCAAATCGGTCGTAATTGGTTATCAAAACGCGGTCATTCCCTATATATCTGACTAAGCCATCTGAATGACCATAAAATTCAGACTCATCCCAAGGTAGAACAACCAATTCGGCCATAAAATGTTCTTCTATTGCTTTGGTCAGTTCTTTCCAAGATGTTCTGTTTTCTTTGAACACCTTTTCTATCATAATGATTTTATTATCGCAACGAATCACATTACCGCCATCTATTTTTAAAGGCATTATAGGCTGTTTTACTTCAAACCCTAAATCATTGCAAACTTGGTTTCCATCTGTCCGTGTTGCAAGCAGTTCTTTCGTTTCTTGCAAATAATCGGGGTCATAATCAAAGCCACAAAATGTATCTGTTGCAATTTGAATAGGCATATAGTCTCTACACCAAACATCGTTCGTATTGACTAGTAATCGATATTCAACGCAGTGTTTTTCGAGTGCAGAGACCATGGATGCATATGTCTTGGGAGAAACTCTTTGCAGCAAAGAAGAGAAATAAACCCTATTACACTGGAAATCTGTTATCATGATTATAGCTTTGGATTATATTTTTTTGTTGTACTTTCCAGTATAACGTGATACTTTCCTGTTTTATCTTTGGTCTCGACTATTCTCTTGGTAGGCTTATCCCAATTTACGTCATTAAAAACAAATCGCTGGTACAAGTTGTCTTTTATGCCTATGCGTTTTGTAGCATTACCAATTTGTCTGTCTTTATTGAATGTGTCAGGAATAGCAATTATATCAGGCATCCTAGAACAATGATTGAATATCTCATACATTGATAGCTTAGGGCCACCGACGACACCAATCTGTTTCCATTGCTTCTGTTCGTCCTGTTTGTATATTTCTATACCACGAATAAGAATGCCTCCAAACCGTATCAATTCATTCTCATCTTGAATTGTTTCAAAAGCAATATCTACACCGCTGGCATGAAAAAACCATTCCTCGCATTTACAATCACGACAGTATGTACTTATGTCTATGTCCTGTTCATTAGCATCATATAGATAGAACTCTACTTCGGCAAAACGATAAATAACATCACAGTTATCTCTCGAATCATGCTTAAGAATGCAATAGTGATTCATTAGTTCTGTTGCAATCTCATTAAAATGTTCCCTTTGTATATTTTTAAGAAAACTCAAATTCATAGTATCTATTAATTAAAGGTTAATGTATGATACTGGATTTTGACTTTTGGGATTCAGTACATTCAATACACTCCTACCCAAATAGAACGGGCACTCTTTTTCAACTCCCTCAAATTCAAATCTATTCGTGTATTGAGGGTGATTGGATTTATACCAACGAATAGGTTGAAATACCCCTACAATGATACCATCCACAATAGCAAACACAAGGGTCGCCATCTCTGCTCGTCCGACATTCAAACGCCAATAATGTCTAACGCAATCATAGATATCTGCCCGTTCTTTACTCTTATATGTCTTTGATATATTTAGGCATACGATATGATCGTCAGGTATGACTTCTATATATTGTATTTCTGCCGGTTTGCTTCCCAATTTGCCCATAAGTTATAAATATTTTTCTGTTTGGCTTATCTGAAGTATATGATAATCTTGTAACGACGAGTAATCTTCGCTTACGATAGCCGAATTAACAAATTTTGTTGCACCAATAGTTATTTCACCGTTTGAAGCATGAATATGTCCAAACAGGTGAAACTGAGGATTGATTTCATTGACTTTAGTCAATAATTCGGGAGAGCCATAGTGTATGTTGTCATCGAAATCCAAGATGTTGATTGGAGGATTATGGGTTATCAGTACATCTGTGTCAACAGGTATTTTCGCTATTCCCTTTATATTTATATCTGTGATACAATCGTGCATAAACATTGGAATGCCATGAAATTTTATTCCGTTTATGGTTATAGATGAATATCGCAGGAAATGGCAATTGTCTGGAAGTCCTTCAATATTACCGTCCCACAAGCAATCGTCATGGTTGCCGGCAATGAAAATTTTATGCTTGTACGGCAATGCGATAAACCAATTCAGGAAATCAAGTACTTCGGATTCAGCTCCCGAAAAACAGAAATCACCCGAATGAACGACAATGTCTGCATTTGGTAGATTTGTCAGTTCTTCATGTCGTCCATGAGTATCTGATATATGGAGTATTTTCATTAGAAAAATCTTTTAAGAGTGTAACGTAAATGAATCACCATCTTGTAAAAGGTCTATTCTCCATTGGTTATTAAAGTATTTGGCAAACTCTTCTGGCGCATCTGTATGAATAGGGATTATCGCTTTGGGAGAAAGCCATGTAAAGAGAGTGCTCAAGTTCTTCATGTCACAATGTCCGCTGGTATGGCGATAAAGGTATTCTTTTCCAAGTGCAGTTGCAAGTTCTTTGTTGTATGAGGGTGATGTTGGGTCGTTTACATATCCGTTCCACATAGAGAGGTAATATTGTTTGGGAGCACCCGGAATTTTGTTTATGAAATGGTAAAATCGCGGATTATTTCTGGCTATTAGTATATATCCTTTTTCCTGAAGGAAAGACATAAGTCTTTCACTAATAAGAAACTCTTTTGGATTCTTCTTGTTATACATCAAGACTACAGGCTCATACTTCCCATACTTATAAAGACTTGACTTTGCCCAAACATGGGAGGAGTTGGCCACAACGTCCATTATCCGTTTTTGATGAGAGTCAATAATAAAGGGAATGCCCATCCGTAATGCGGCATGATAAATTGAGAATAAGCGGTCTATGTTGGTGGAGGAGAGATAAACAATGTTGTATTTATATCGTTGAAATTCTTTTTCTAACTGCTTTTGCAAATCATGCTCAGATTGTGATGTGGCATCGGGACGCTTTACATTTGTGCCCTCGCAAATCACGTAATCCACTTTCCTTATGTATTTATCAATCACTTCACGCAATCTTCCGCTACGAAATCCGTGTGTACGGAAGTCACCTGTATGAAATACGGTCGCATCTTCTGTTTCAATCTTGAATGCGCAAGCGTCAAAAGCCGAATGGTCAATGATTATCGGCATCACCTTGAATGGTCCAAACGCAAAAGACACCCCTGCTTCAAATGGAGTCACTTTTTCAAGGCGTTCAAACAAACGTGCTTGTATCTCATCAACGCCTTTCAGGTGATTTGATGTTATTTTCTGAATCTCAAGACCTAATTTCCCCATAAAGACGGGAACAGTATCTGGCAACAGATGAATGTTGCCGATATGGTCGCCATGATAATGCGTAATGAGCATAGCACTCTTTGACAGGTTGCCTTTAGTCAAACCATTAATATCAAGTGGTTCGGATGCAACACTTCCCGGCAACTGCTCACCGAAATCAACAAACAGTCGCCATCCGTTATGCTCATACTCAGTGACTGAGCCTCCAATCTGATTTGTTCCGCGATGAATGATTAGTTTCATAGGACACAGTCGTATAATGTATCTTGTAAAATGTCGTCAATATTAAAGTCTGTTGGACTTTGCACTTTCTTGAATAGGAACTTAATATCAAATGGAGGATTGTTTTCAACATCAATCCCCGTTTCTTTCATGGCATTTTTCTTAGATACGCATGTCGAGTTTTCCTCAACCCACTTCTTGCGCAAGTCATTGAAAAGATACCGTCCCATTGTCTCTTTGGGATTATGTGTGCTCTTGTTATCCCATAGCGTTATTACATAAAATTCTATCTTTCCGGAAAAATTATAAGACGTTTTTAAAAGTCTTTCGGGAACATTTACACCAATCTGATGCAGGTTATGAAGTTGGCATACAATTTCCGAACAGAGATTTTCCAAACATTCCGTTTTTTGGGAAAATCTCTTGAAATCCATAATATGTTTCACGATGCCTGCTGTTCCCGCTATTGCAGACGAGTTATACTTTAGTTCTATTACCGCTATTCGGTGTGGGGCTTTCTTTGATACGGCAATAATATCAAACCGGCCTTTAAATTTCTGGCACGTAAATTCCTGAACCTTTTCTGATTGGCGATATTCGATATCTGTACAAAACCATTCGGAATCAGGATTGGAATTATTATTGGATACAAGGGTATGCTGGGCATTCTTCTCCGGAGTACTACGACTTAAACTGTTTGCTTTTATATCTCTGATTTTCGTACATAATACTCCTGCCTTATACTGATGTTCTTTACCGGTATGCTTTCCTGACACATAGAAATCATTAACATCGCACACCAATTCTCCCTCTCTGTTACAGTGTACCATTGCAACTTTGTCTGCATGGTGATAAATACCGATGGCATTGTTGCGAATACATGCCAGCAAGTCCTTGTCTTCTTTAACAAGAGTACACAAAGATGATTCTTTGAACTTTGTTGCCAGCTTTTCATTTATACCTCGCAGATATGGTTTTTTGCTTTCTTTTACTATTTCCATAGTATTTTATTTTCTCTAACTTTATCATTCAGATCTTTGAGAGTGTTTATCAACTCTTCAAATGATACCGACTCACCATAAATCATGTGCAACCGCATATTCTCATAGTCGGCTTTCCATTGTTCAATGACAGAAGTAGGGGGAATGATATTGAGTGTTGCCGGATAAAGAGTGTCATAATCGAAGCCACGCAAACCGATGAACGTGCGGCGATGCTCCACTACTTGGCGGTAGAGGTCTGCATTATTGATAGCACACTCTGCTATCGGCGTTTTCAACATCTGCCCGATGTCGTACATGTGGCGTGACATCCGTTCCACTCTGATTAAATCTTTTGGCTTGGCAAATTCTTCGTGGAGCAGGAATACCTTTTCAAGGAAAGTACGTTCCGGGAGAACCGCTCGCACCATGAACTTAGGCTCTGCAAAGGGTGCTTTCGGATATACTTGGTCAATCATGGAATCAAGTGCAATTTCCTGCACAGGTTCGCTCATTGACCTGCCGCTGACCTCCACTTTTACCTTGGGAAGAACGTATTGATTACCATCCGCTCCATCTATGGAAAAGGACAGCACGGAATCATAATTGATGTTGATGACTTCCGGGTCTGTTGTGGAGATAGGAGTTATATCCACATTCACCTTGAACTTTTCTTTTGATATGCCGTTTTGATATAGCTGTTCTGCCAAGTCATGCTGCATGGTCTCTCTTACAAAAGAACAGGCTGTACGACGCAGTTTGTCACTGATTTGCGTCTTGGATAAGGTTCCTGTAAAACCAAGATACTCCCTATCAATAGCAACATCAATATCCTCGGAAAAACGGTCAATCAGATGCCAGCACTTACTCAGCGATGTTCCGCCCTTAAAAGACAAATGGTCGGCGTAAGATAAACCGAACATGGCACGGAGAACCACCGTGACCCACCAATCCTTTTCTATGACCTCCCGCTGGCGGATGTTCAATTCCGAGGAAACACGGTCAAGTATATCCACACGGTCTTCTTTTGACAAATCAATGAATTTCATCGCTGTAATATCGTTTTTATCCATGTAGGAGCAAGAACTATATCATGATTAAATTCTTGTTCCGAGACATGGCTGGTTATCATATTTTTTATTATTCCCTTCTGGTCTTCAGTTATGGTTTTCTCGCCAATCTCGCGCATGGCAAGAACAGCCAGTTGCATTAATTGGGATTGATAGGCAAAATTTCCCAAGTCATTACTGTGCCGAAAAGTGATACTCTTTCCCTCTCCGAACTTGACCTGCCGTGCAGAGCCGTCCGTTATATAGATAATGTTAGCCGGAACCTGAGTAGATAATCCCAGTTTGTTAAGTGCGTATGCTCCGGTCGGAATAATACGCGCATTATCCCGTTGAGCTATTTTCAAGGCAATGGCATCTAATGACGGCTCACGCAATGTGCCGTCCCACTTGTCATACAAAGGTCTATAGTAAATACCTTTTGCAAAGCGATACAACAATCCGTTACGGCACAAGCGGCTTAGTCCCGACCGTACAGCATCGGGAGTGCCGCACGTTGTGAAATCATCAGGAATAAGTATTGTTCCTTCTTTTGTCTGCTCCACAATATCGTGCATCGCCTTGTAAGAACTGTTTGCACCCATAGTTTTATATTTTGCCACAAAGTTAGTGTTTTTTTGTGGTATATTGTGCGGCTTGCAGAAATTATTTGCTTGGATATTTGACAACATTGATTTTGATGCTTAATCAACAACAAAAAACTTTATTGCAGCAATTCAGAGAAATACTCTTCTCTAAGGGTGTCGATTCAACCGTACCCCCCTTGCCTCAAAGAATAGTTGTGCAAAGTTTCGTGTGATAGGGTGGTTTCAACACACACCATCTATATCTATTGCACTTTGATCATTCAGAATCTCAATCTCACTTTTAGTACGCATTCCTAAGGGGGTGGGTTGAAACCACCCCCCCCTTTAATAGTATGTTTGTTATGGGTTCGGTTCAAACGACCCCATAAACTTGGTAATCGCATTAAAAAATCATTCAACTTGCCACACTTCGCATGAAATAAAGGTTAAAATCGTTAAATCTTCACTTTTTTAGTCCCTCTTATCAAATACACAGGACTTTTCTATCGTATTATCTGCAAGTTGCTGATAATCAACAGCTGCTATATACGCTTCTTGTATTTATCAAGAGAAATTAAATATTCCATCAGAAACAGTCACTATACCGTATGGGATATTTAAATTTCTATCTGGATTATCATTTATTGATGTAGATGTAAATAGTGCTTGTTTTACGTCAATAGATGGTGTGCTATATGATAAAAGTGTGTCTGAATTAATAGCATGTCCAAGATTAAAAGATGAAATAACTATACTTGATGGTATTCAGACTATAAGTCCATTTGCTTTTTATTCTTGTCAAAATTTGAGGGTTATTAATATGCCGAATTCCATTACAATGTTAGGAGAGGCAGGATTTTGGGGATGTAATAGTTTGACTGATATTAATTTTTCAGATAATATTACTTTTATAGATGATAATGCATTTTGGGAATGTACTAGTTTGACTTCTATGCTTTTGCCCAAAAGTATTGCTGGTATTGGCGACAATGCTTTTACCGGTTGTACAAATCTTACGAAAATATATATAAATAGAGAGGAGCCTCCTTTTATTGAAAAGAGAACTTTTTATAGGACAAATGGTGAACTTGTTATATATGTACCTAAAGGATGTAAAGAACGTTATAAGAATAGTGAAACATGGAGAACTTTAAATATTATAGAAATGGAATGAAGAATTAGAAAAAGAATTTGTATGGAAATAGCATCTTTAGTAATTTCTATTTTGTCTATAGTCATATCAGCAATTGTTGCTGGAATCCCATTTTATCGTAAATATATAGAAAAGAAAACAAAAATAGCATTGATTGCTTGTGATGGAATAATCAGGGATGATATGATACGTATTGTGGTTACCTATGTAAATAAGAACTGGCAAAATGCAGTAATAATCAATAGCCATATTAATCTTTACCATCCTAAGTTACTAAATGAGTTTACGAAAGTGAATCATGCATATAGTTGTAAGTCATTTAATCCGGTTGTGATAACGGAGAAAATGCATGCCTCTATTGAACTTGAATATTCTTTATCAGAGTTGAAAGAAGTGGATTTGGAGAATGCAGATGTATATGTACATACTGAATATATAGATTCTCAAGGCCAGAGGCTGTTTGATAATCATAGGATAGGAAACCTGTGCATGAGTGGAATAAGTACTAAGATGGTCTTAATAGAGTCTACTATGTATGAGTTACAAGGAAGAAGCATTTTAATGTCTATGAAACTTTAGTTGTTGGCGTGAGCAGGAAGCATCACTTCCTGCTCACGCCCTTTCTCACATTTAGCAATACTCCCTTCTGAACCAAAGCTCGAATATAGGGTCGGAGAAAGCATACTTGTTTCCTTCTTTCTCAATGAAATCACGTTCTGTCAGCATACGCTTGTTGCGTGTGATGGTCTGTGCACTGCCCAATTCATATTTCCGCACTACGGGGATGGAGTTGAAGCGGTATTCACCATCGGCTACAGCACGAAGCATGGCAGTTTGGGCAGCAGTCAGGTTCTCGGTGTCGTTCATGAACATAGGCATGTTGGTGTCTATCAGTTGGCGGGTACGGATTTCGATAATCTCATCTGTCACTTTTTCAGACGTACCGCTCCAGATGAAATAGCACAACTGTTGCAAATACCACGAATGGCATTTCACGATGTCGCACAGTTGTTCTGCTTGCTGTTCGCTGATTTCTTTGTTCGTCCGGTGGAAGGCATTGACGATGAAGGGCACCCATTCCTCTTTCTTTATCTTTTGCAGGAACAGTACTTGTCCGAAGCGGTAGAAGGGGTTAGAAGAATTGTTGAAGATGTCCATCATCATATGCCGCTTGCTTCCGTAAAAGCAATAGGAAACTTGTTGCTGCTTCTGCCAGGCAGAGCGCATTTTTCCCTCCATACTTTTGTAGCCGGGTAGTAGTGCCAGTTGTTGGAACTCGTCGATGCAGACAATCAGGTGTATGCCTTTGGCAGCTGCTATCTTTTCGGGTAGTTCCAGTATCTCCATGACACTTTTTTCTTCCAGTTCCAATTTCAGGTCAAAGGAGAGGGTATCGGTTGGGTCGCTCTTCAATGTGATACTGGGAGAAACGGCTTTAAGAAACTGTTTCACATCTTCAAGCCTCTTTTCAAGGGTGGAGGCGGCGCAAGAAATGACTTCTCGCGCAAAGATGCGGTAGAATTCAGCTTCCGTCTTGATGCTGAATGCATCAATGAAGCAGACACGGATATGCTTGTCTTCTTGTGTCAGTTCGTCCATAGCTACTTTTACAAGCGACGATTTTCCCCATCGGCGCGGTGAAATAAGCATTACGTTGATACCCGATCCAAGCAATTCTTTTAGTTGCTTTCGTTCTTCTACCCGATTGACGAAACTCTCTTTATCAACCAGTGTGCCGTATTGAAAAGGTGATTTCATAAGCTTTCTGTTCTTGATTTAATGACAAATATACAAATTATACATCAATGTATAATACATCTATGTATAATTTTGTTTGAGTACATGTGCAAAAACACCCACTTTTTGCACATGAAACGGAGAACGTGAGCAAAAAAGCCCTATTTTTGCTCACGTTATTGGTTTTGAATATGAGATTAAACACAAATATACTATGAAAAGTAAGACTCTTGCATTGATTCTATTATGCTGCGCCGCCTCGCTGGGCGCCAAAGTAAAGCTGCCTGCACTGGTAGGCGACAACATGATACTCCAGCAGCAGACTGAAGTGAAACTGTGGGGAACGGCTGCACCGAAAGCCGAAGTACGCGTCACGCCTTCGTGGAACGGACAAACCTCCACTTGCCGTGCCGATAAGGACGGACGTTGGCTGCTTGCCGTGAAAACTCCGGCAGCAGGGTACACGCCTTATGAGATAACCTTTGATGACGGAGAAAAAACTACGTTGAAGAATATCCTAATCGGTGAAGTATGGCTTGCTTCCGGCCAGAGCAATATGGAAATGCCCCTGAAAGGCTTTGCCGGCTGTTGCATCATGAACGGAGCGGATGACATCATAGCTTCTGCCGAAAACAGAGGCGTGCGTATGTTCACCGTTCCCAAGCACCAGACTTATGAACCACAAACCGACTGCAAAGGTAGCTGGAACATATCTTCCATAGAAACCGCACCCGATTTCAGTGCGACGGCCTACTATTTTGCCACTTCGTTGAGCCGTGCCCTCCGGATTCCGGTCGGCATCATCTGTAGCGCTTACGGTGGAGCCACTGTAGAAGGTTGGATAAGCCGTGAACTGCTGGAAAACTATCCAGACATATCTCTCAACCCCGATTCCATCGAACGCCTGCACCCCATGCACCGCCCCATGCTGATGTACAATGCCATGCTGAAGCCGCTTCAGAACTATACCATAAAGGGATTCATCTGGTATCAGGGCGAGTCTAACGTAGGCCGTCATGAAACATACGCCGAGCGTCTGGCCGATATGGTGCAGCTGTGGCGCAAAGAATGGGGACTGGGCGAATTGCCTTTCTACTTTGCCGAAATAGCGCCGTACGCCTATGGAGGTACCCAGCAAGAGAAAGCTGCTTACCTACGTGAAGCGCAATTCCGTGCCCAAAGCCTGATTCCGAACAGTGCCATGATTTCTACAAACGACCTTGTAGAGCCTTATGAGATATACAATATCCATCCCCGCAACAAGACAAAGGTAGGTCAACGCTTGAGCTATCTGGCATTGAACCTTACCTATGGATTGAAGCAGATACACTGTTTCGGCCCACAATATAAGTCATGGACTGCTAAAGGCAGTGAAGCATGGGTTTCCTTCGACCATTTGGAAATGGGTATCTGTCGCAACTATGACCTTCGCGGTTTCGAAGTGGCGGGTGAGGACCGTGTGTTCCATCCTGCCGACAAAGTATGGCTGCACTGGCAGACGAATGAAGTGGTAATCTCTTCAGAAAAGGTATCCCATCCCGTCAGCGTGCGCTATTGTTTCCATAATTTCCAGATTGGTACGATGATCGGTGGGAATGAATTGCCTACCATTCCGTTCCGTACGGATAATTGGTGAAAGAACGAAAAGTATATAAACACTTTCATTATACTATAATATTGGGCGCGGGTTACGCGGAATCACACGGATGCAGTAAACTAAATCCGTGAAATCCGTGTAATCCGCGCCTAAAAGAAAACATCCAGAGGGTTTTGTTCCCCCTCTCTGTCTTTCTTATTGTTCCAGCAACTGCTGTGCTGCAAGCACCAGGAACATATAGTGGGACGAACCTCCTCCCAACACATACTCAGTTTGCTGCCAGAGGAACGGGAACGTGAGGAGTTCCGGGAAGTCGGGACGGATAAGCGCCGTGCCGGAAATGACCCCACCGGGAATGTACGACCAGTCTGCGCGGTTCAGTCCGTAGCCCACAGTGGCCGATTGTGCGCCGACACCCGAGGCGAAGGAAGCCTGGTTGGAACCCGGGTGGCATCCGAGGATGAAGTTGAGGGCATTGAATACCGGTGCTTTCGGGAATATTTCCGGGTAGGCGGTTGTCAGGAAGTAGTGCTGGAAGCCGAAACGCTGTATATCCCAGCCTGCACCCCAGATATTCGGACGGTAGGGAACGCCATAAGGAGTTTCATGCACTTGCTTGTCCAGTTCTTGTTTGTATCCGGCCAGAGCTTTGCGGAAAGCGGTAGAGAAGGCTTTGGCTTTCTTGTTCTTCATCTGTGCAAACTGTTGTTCTACGCGTGCCGTGTACCAGCCGATTCGGCCTATCTGCTTGATGATGAGCTCCTGGTTGTCCAGGATGAAGTCCATATAGGGTTGTTCGCCCGTGGTGAGGTACAACTCTACGGCTGTCTGCACTTTGGGGAACAAGGCTCTGTTGTTGCCGCTTTCGGTAGAAGCATATACTTTGCGGGCAATGTCGAGACAATGTACACTCAATGTATCATTGAAGCCTTTCAATACGCGTGATACGGCAGCAAGTTGGGCGGCTGTCGACAGTTCTCGTCCGGGGTTGTCCTCTGTAAATATCCAACGGTCGTCTTCATTACCGATTTTTCCGTCCGTCATGGCGGCGGCATCACCCAGAAGTACGTATTGGCGAAGGTCGTTGCAGATGATTCCCCGGTAGAGACGTCCCAGTGCCAGGTAGCCGTTGACTACCGTAAGGGCGCCGTTCTCTACTTGTTGCAGCAGGTCATTCTTACCGTCGGGCTGGTGGATTTCCGTCACACGGTTTATCTGGTCGATGGAAGTCACGTCGAGATTCGGGTGGAAAGCTTCGTAGGCCAGTGCCAGGATATAGGATTCTCCGGCTTGGGATTCGATGCGGAGGTCAAAGTCTCCGGCATCGTGCCAGCCGCCTATGTTCACTCCGGGAACCACTTCACCCGGTTTGAACTTGGACAGGCCCTCTTTCTGGTCGTAGCCGTCGATATGATTGTGTGCCGGTGCCATCTGGGCATCGTCCATGTGGCAGCAGTCGTGCCATACGCGGTATTTTTCGTTGACGCGCATGTGGCACATCTGTACGGGAAGGAAGTATTCCAGTACGGGCTGCCATACGCCGCGGGCATATACGTCATTGTCGATGCGGAAGATAGGGGATACGGAGGTATCGTATTTAATCTTGTAGAGTCCCGCTTCCTTCACATCCGTGAAGTCCACCTTCAGATAGTTGTATCTTAGGAACTTGCCCCAATTGGCAGGAGTGACGTTCTTGACCACTTTCTCGCCGTCTGCGTCAATGCGGATGATTTGTGCCGTTTCCTTTCTATTGTCACGTATATCCATTTCGATGACGGCTTCCTTGTCCTGGGCGGGATGATAACCTATCTGTGAAGTCTGGATAACCGGCTGATACATCCAGTCGGCCACTACGTTCGGAGTGATAATCCATTTGACGGCCCCTTTGGTGACACCCGGTTTTATGTTGCTGCGCAGTACGAACCAGCCGTTATTGTGGTTCATACGCCCGTCAAACAGTTGTAGGTCACCACTCAATGATTCGATGGTTACTTTGTTGTAAGGGTCGTCGGGGCGGGAGGTAAACTTACGGCCTTTGGCATAAGGTTCGCTGATGATGTCGTCGGCCACAATCGGGCTGTAACCTTTTCCTATCAGTTTGTCCATGTCTGCCAGCGATTGCTTGCCGTCATGATAATTTCCCGTATGCAGATAGTTGGGCTGGGTTGTCATTAGGGGAGAGTTGGGTTGTTGCGGGAAGATGCCGCTCTGACCGTCCATAATCCAGGGCTTGCCGAAGAGGGAACCCGGGAAGAATTCAAGGTTGAAGCCCACTTTTCCGATGAATTCCTGGGGAATGGGGCGGTCAAGGTCTACGGTCACCTCTATGTTTTTACCTTTGCTTTCCACGTTTACCGTATATATAAGGTGGAGGTCCGGGTAAATCATCGGGTTGAATCCGGTGAGATGGCGTGAGGAGTCGGGATAGCACAGCGTGGCGGTGATGCTGTTGTCACCGAGCTTCCGGTCGAGCTGTTTCGGTACGGGCTGCCATTGTCCGGGCGTGGCTTCCAGGCGGATGTCTCCGTTTGTTGCCACACGGTGTCCGTTCATGATGATACATACCCCTCCCTGGTGTCCTTCGGGATAGATGTCATCAAAAGCCATGACGTCGACTCCCTGGTTCTTGAAATAACCGGAGGATGTCAGCTTGAAGTCTTGCGCATACAGCGTACTGCTGCCGCAAAGCAGTGCCAAGACTGATGCAAATAGGAAATGTTTCTTTCTCATAGTATCTATTTTTGAGTTACAAAATTTTCTACTAATATACGGACTAAAAAGGAAACGGATGGCTTTTGTTTGTAGCCAATAACGTTATGAAATGTGTCTTTTTCCTCTATTTTTATGATATTCATTGTTATATTTGTCAGACAATGGTGTTTGAACTGCCAGATACCAACGTTTGAGCTAATAAAAGCTGATGTCTGGTAAGACAAGGACTCAGTACCCAAAAACAGCCTTTATCGGAACCAATTGTATCCATTGAAAAAGGATGGTAGTGAGTAGTGGCAACTTGTTTTTTTGTACATTTGCAATGTAACTATGATTAATTCCTTAAATCGCTATATTATGAAACGTATGTTTTCCGTTTTTTTGCTGATTACAGTATGGTTGCTGGTTACACCTTTCCTGCAAGCACAATCACACGTAGACAAGGTTTTAAAAGATGAAATAACCTCGGACTTGAAAGAGAATATCCTCTCTTTTTGGGAAAGATACAGCGTAGATTCTTCCGGAGGCTTTTATGGTTCATTGGGACGTGACGGTGCCCCGATAGCGGATGCTCCCAAAGGTGGTGTACTGAATGCCCGCATCCTTTGGACTTTTTCAACCGCCTACCGGATGTATGGCGATACTGCCTACCGTAAATTGGCTGACAGGGCGCAACGGTATTTCATAGATCACTTCATTGATTCGCAGTATGGAGGCGTATATTGGCTGATAAAAGCGGACGGTACCCCATTGGATACGAACAAGCAGACTTACGGCTGCTCTTATGCTATCTATGGGTTGTCCGAACATTTCAGGGCAACGGGCAACAATGAAAGCCTGCAAAAAGCCATAGAGCTTTATCGGATAATGGAGAGCAAAGTCAAAGATCCCGTAAATGATGGCTATATAGAATCCTTTACCCGCGAATGGGGAACTCCCCAAAAGCTGGGGTATGATGGAGATGGCATTGCTGCCAAAACAATGAATACACATATCCATGTATTAGAGGCATACACGGCTTTATATAAAGTATGGAAGGATAACAGCCTTTGCAAGCGCCTTGCAAAAGTAATAGACTTAATAACAACCAGGCTGTACAACCCACAAACACATCACTTGATATCATACTGTGATTTAAATTGGAATAATCTGGATGACATCGACTCTTACGGGCATGATATCGAAACTTCTTGGCTGCTGACGGAAGCTGCAGAGGCTCTGGGTGACCCGGAGGTTATCGGGAGGTGCAGGAAGGTAGCATTGGAACTTGCAGATGCTTCCTTGAAGGAGGGCATCAACCCGATGGGAGCTATGATGTATGAACGACATAAGGACAAAATCAGGAAGGACGCTTCCTGGTGGTGCCAAGCGGAAACTGTGGTCGGCTGTATCAATGCCTGGCAACTGACTGGTGAACAATCTTATCTGGACAGTGCCGTCCGCACCTGGAACTTCATCAAATCACGGATGATAGACAAGGAGTATGGTGAATGGTTCAGAACGGTGCTGGAAGATGGAACTCCCCGCTACAAGGAGCCTAAAGCAAGTATGTGGAATTGTCCTTATCATAACAGCCGTATGGGGTTTGAGATTGATACCAGACTGAAATGACAACCTTTTATAGATTTGATATTATGAAGAATTTACGAATTTTCCAGTTTGGAATAGTTGTATTGCTGTGTGGTATATTATCTCTGCCGCTTTCTGCCCAGACGGAAGTGATGGCATGGAGCAATATCACGGGTGTCCGTGTAGACGGTGAATTGATAGACTTTGAGTCATCCCTGCGTGTCGGAACCTTGAAAGGAGATATGGAGATTACCGGAAAGGAGAAGCAGGTCCGTCCCGTTTTCCATCGTGAGGGGGATATGCAGGAAGTGACGACTACTCTGCGAGGTGTAAAGTTCCATCAGAAAGTGACTGATAAGGGAAAAGGCTTGGTGGAGATTTCTATTGATGCGCTGTCGGACACTACTTTGAATCAGGCAGCCTATTACTGTATTGCTTTAAGTCCGGAAAACTACGTTGATGCCAAAGTAAGGACAAGTGGCAGGAAGCTGACCGTTACTTCGGCCAATAGGAAGTTGGAATTCAAGTTCAATAAGTCTATAAAGGTCACGGTTGAAAAAGAGTCTACCGGTACTGTTGTGTATATCTCGCTGATGCCGATTCTGAAAAAGGCTGAGAGAACTGCATTGTCCATGGAACTGCATGCTTCCGGAGTGATAGATTACAGTGACGCAGAAATTACATTGGATATGCAGAATCCGGGCAGTCTGTTTGCAGGCTTTGGAGGGAATTTCCGTCTACAGAATCCTGCTGTCGACCCTAAAGTGATAGATTACTGTCTGGAAAACTTGCGCGTAGCTTATGGCCGTGTGGAATTTCCGTGGAGATTGTGGCAACCCGAAGAAGAATCCGATCCTATTGCCGTGGCACAGAATGGGGGACTGAACAAGCGGGTGGAGGAAAGTCTCCTCATGGCAAAGCGCTTGAAGGCGATGGGAATGCCGGTAATACTAAGCTGTTGGTTTCCGCCTGCATGGGCCATTGACGGAGGTCCTGCAAGTTATGCCCGTCAAGGTGGTGTCATTGCTTATCGTCTGGATAACCGGAAAAAGGAGAAGATTTATAAATCCATGGCAGATTATCTGTTGTATGCCAAACGGTATTATGGTATTGAGTTCTCCATGTTCTCGTTCAATGAATCGGATTTGGGTATTGATGTCCTTCACACGCCGCAGGAGCATGCCGATTTCATTAAGGAGTTTGGAGCTTATCTGGCAGAGTTGAATCTTCCTACCCGTATGCTGCTTGGCGACAATTCGGATGCTACGACTTTTGATTTTATCCTTCCTGCTTTGAACAATTCTGAGACTCATAAGTATATTGGTGCAGTTTCTTTCCATTCATGGCGTGGTTGTGATGATGTTACGTTAAGGAAGTGGGCGGATGCTGCCAAAGAGATTAATGTACCACTCTTGGTTGGTGAGGGTAGTACGGATGCCGCTGCTCATGGTTATGCCGAGATATTCAATGAGTCGACGTTTGCACTTTATGAAATCAATCTGTATACACGTATTTGTACGATTTGCCAACCATTGTCCATCTTGCAGTGGCAACTCACTTCAGACTATTCGTTGTTGTGGGGAGACGGCATTTATGGTTCCAAAGGTCCTTTACGTCCTACGCAACGTTTCTGGAATATCAAGCAACTGGCCTCCACTCCGGCCGATGCTTTGGCCATTCCGGTCAGTAGCAGCAAGAAAAATGTAAACTGTGCGGCTTTCGGAAATATGGTGCGCGGAGAATATGCCGTCCATATGGTCAATAATGGGGCGGATTGCGAGGCTGTCATCTCCGGTATCCCTGCAGAAGTGAAGAAACTGAAAGTCTATGTGACCAATACAAAGGACTGCATGAAGGAAACTGCTGTGAAGGTAGAGAATGGACTGGTACGGGTACATTTGCCGGCCATCAGTTTCATTACTTTATTGTCAGGCGAATAACTCTAAAATTATATGTATCTTGCCCCGTCAGGAGAAAGTTGCCGTAATATAATGATGGCGAGGTACGTGAATTTACTGTTGTTGATACTGTTACGGGTGATTGTGTGTTTATAGGTAGCCGGAAGGAATGGAGGTATAAAATGTGTTCTGTAGGCTATATAAATGTGTTTGAACATTTATTCGGCAACAATTTTACCCTTTCAAAGAAATATTTGGGACACTGAAGAGAATTGTAAATCTCTATATTTGCATTAATTGGATTCTATTTATTTCATAGTATATCAAAATGAAAAAAGTTCTATTTGCATTATGTGCGATTTTATGGTCAACAGTAGTGCTTGCCCAAGTACAGGCAAGAAGTAATGGTTTTGTCGTGACAGTCAAAGGGGTGGTTGTTAAGGTGGAGTTTTATACTCCCAATATTGTTAGAGTTTCGAAGACATTGGAGTCGGGCAATGTCAATCTGAGGAAAAGTCTGGCTGTGGTGCTTGAACCTACTCAGGTTGAAGTCAATGTTTCTCGGCAAAACGATATGGTAAAAGCTTCTTCTTCATTGTTGGAAGTTATTCTAGATTTAAATACGGGACGTGTCCAGTTCAGTAATCTGGATGGGAGTAAACTCTTGACTGAAAAAGACTACGGTGTCCAGTTGATGCCGTTGCAATATGTTCAGAGAATAAGGGAAAAGAAGGTGGAATCTCATGTTGCTGGTGAGGTTGTACCTACTCAAAGTGCTCCAGGACAAAATACTCCCGGTTTGGATAGAGGAAAGATGCGGACTATTGTTGAGAATACTTATGAAGTGTCGCAATCATTTATTTTGGACGAGGATGAGGTTATTTACGGACTGGGCCAACAGCAGACTGGCAAGATGAATCAGCGGAACCAGCGGTTGGTTCTTGAACAAAATAACATGCAGATTGCTGTACCTTATTTCGCGTCTGTCAAAGGTTATGGTCTTTATTGGGATAATTATTCGATTACGACATTTGATGATACTCCTATGGGGACATCATTTAGATCAGAAGCTGGTGAAGCGATAGACTATTATTTTCTTTATGGTGGAAATGGCGATGCTACTGTAGCACTTTTGCGACAGCTTTCGGGACAAGCTCCTATGGTACCTTTATGGACTTTGGGCTTTTGGCAGTGTAAGGAAAGATATAAGTCGCAAGATGAGGTGGTAGAGGTTGCTGAAAAATATCGTAAATTGGGCGTACCGCTTGATGGGATAATTCAGGATTGGCGTTATTGGGGAGAGGATAATTCTTCTTGGAATGCGATTCAGTTTCTTAATCCAAATTTTTCCAGACCTCAAGAGATGTTTTCCAGTTTAAGGAAGATGAATGTGAAAATGATGATTTCTGTATGGCCGAGTTTTGGAAATGGAACGGAAATTTTCAAGGAACTTGATAAAAAGGGTGCATTATATCCTATGGTTTCTTCGCCCCGTGAGGCAAAAGTCTATGACGCTTTTAATCCGGAAGCTCGTGGGATAGTATGGGATTATATGAACAGGTATATGTTCCAGCTTGGTATGTCGGCATGGTGGATGGATGCTACAGAACCGGAATTTTATGGTGCCAAACAGTCTGATTTCAATTTTCAGACGAAAGAAGGGACTTTAAGAAATGTCCGTAATATTTATCCTCTGTACACTAGTAAGGCTATTTGGGATAATCAGCGTGCTACCACCTTGGATAAACGTGTATATATATTGACTCGTTCGGCCTATATAGGTTCGCAACGTTATGGTGCCGGTTCATGGAGCGGTGATATCCGTGCAAGTTTTGATGTTTTCAAGAAACAGATTCCGGCAGGTTTGAATTTTTCGATATGTGGCATTCCTTATTGGAATACCGATATTGGTGCATGGCATCCCTATGGCAATGTTTATAATACGGCACATAAGGACCCTGCTTACCAGCAGCTTTATGTGCGTTGGTTTCAGTTTGCTACATTTAATCCGATGATGCGCTCGCATGGTACAGGTTCACCCCGTGAAATTTATCAGTTTGGTGAACGTGGGTATTGGGCTTTTGATGTGCAGGAACAATACATTAAGTTACGTTATTCACTGCTCCCTTATCTTTACTCTACGGCTTGGCAAGTTACTAAAAATGGTTATTCTTATTTGCGCCAACTTTCTATGGAAGCTCCTCATGATACATCAACCTATCAGATTTCTGATGAATTTATGTTTGGAAGTGCTTTCTTGGTTGCACCGGTTGTTGAAGAAGATGCTGTTTCGCGTAGTGTCTATTTGCCCGATAATACTAAGTGGATTGACTTTTGGACAGGACAGATTCTGGATGGCGGGCAAGTAGTGGAACGTGCCACTCCTATAGAGATTATTCCGGTATATGTTAAGGCCGGCTCTATCGTACCTTTCACTACCAATGAGGTACAATATGCCACAGAACGGAAATGGGATAAACTTGAACTTCGTATTTATCCGGGCGATAATGGGGAGTTTGTACTGTATGAAGATGAGAATGATAATTACAATTATGAGTCGGGAGCCTACAGTGAAATTCCTATTACATGGGATAATGAAAAACGTTTTTTGACTATAGGTGATCGGAAAGGCCGTTTTGCAGGTATGGTTAAGAATCGGAAATTCATTGTGAATATAGCAGGTAGTTCTTCTTCAAAAACAGTTTGTTATAATGGGCGAGAATTAAGGATTGAATTTTGAATCTATCGTTTTTGAGGGGTGTATATTTTGTGCAAATGTGTATTTGTTTTGTTGCTTTATTATGGAGAAATGAACTATGAAACAAAAGCAGGCATAAAAATACTATTTTTTCTCCCTTATGTTTAATCTATGCTAAATAATTTTGTGAATGATATTTCATAGCTCTTTCTTGATGGAAAGAAGGGCTTTTGTTAAACCAAATTATTTAGTATTTATGAAAAATGTAAGGAAGTATTTAGGGCTTGTGTCCATGTCGTTGGTATGTGCCAGTCCTCTTGCGGCAATGGTTATACAACCGTTTGTAGGTGTTACCATTGTACAACAAAATGTCATTACAGTGAAAGGACAAGTGATGGATGAAAAAGGAGAGGCGATTATCGGTGCTAATGTCATTGTAGAGGGTACTGCCCAGGGAATGATTACTGATATGAATGGAAATTTTTCTTTTCAATGTCCTGTTGGGGCTATTCTAAAGGTTAGTTATATAGGCTATTTGTCACAAACAATTAAAGTCTCGGGAAATGCTGGTACATTGAAGGTCATTTTGAAAGAAGATGCAGAAACCTTGGACGAAGTGGTGGTTGTAGGTTATGGCATGGTTAAGAAGAGTGACCTTACAGGTTCGGTGGCTTCAGTGAATGTTGATGAAATGGCTAAGCGTAATCCGGTGAATATAGGTCAGGCATTGCAAGGTGCTGCTGCTGGAGTACAAGTCATGAGAAATGGCGGTGATCCTTCCGGAGAAACCACAATCCGAATTCGTGGTATCGGTACAGTCCAAGGTTCTGCCGATCCCCTTTATGTCATTGATGGTATTATCAGTAGTGCTTCTATGGTTAATCCTGCTGATATTGCTTCTATTGAAGTCTTGAAAGATGCCTCGGCAACTGCAATTTATGGTTCGCGTGCGGCAAATGGAGTGGTAATGATTACTACTAAACAAGGTGACAAGAACAAGAGTCGTATCAACTTTACTGCTAATTTATCGGTTCAGTCTGTAAACAATACGATAGATGTTGCTGATGCTGACTTATTTACTTGGGGTGTTCGTCAGAGTAAAGCGGCGGATGGTAAGTCCTTGACCAATTTAGCTTGGGGAGAACAATATGCAGGGCAACTTCAAACTATAGACTGGCAGAAAGAAATGACACGGACTGCTTTGTCGCGTAATTATCGGTTATCGGCCTCCGGAGGCAGTAGCACTTCCAACTATATGGCTTCCATAGGTTATACAAAAAATGATGGTACCATTATCAATTCTTGGTATGAACGGATTACAGCCCGTGCTAATGCAGCCAGCAAAATTCGTGACTTTCTGACTGTTAATACTAATCTTGCATATGTTCGTACTGGTAGTCACGGAGGTGGGAACATGCGGTCATATGCTTTGACGGTTCCAACTATGGACCATCTTGATGAAAATGGTAATTTGATGAATGTACCTATCAAATATCCTGACGGAAGTTATGGGGTACCTTTGCAAGAGATGAATGGGGATGTACCGAGAGGTAGTGACAATTTAGTGGCGAGAGCATACGATAATGACAGCAAGAATTTTACAGACCGGGTACAGATTGATTTTGGTTTGACAGTGGACATTTTGAAAGGCTTAACATTCAAAACCACCAACAGTTACAATGTAACCAATAAAAGTTCTTGGGATTATTCACCTCGAAATGAACGTACCATTACTTCTGATGGTTTGGATACCTTTTCCATGGAAATGAGTCGTAGTAGTGATTGGAACAGTGAGAACTACTTTAATTATATTTTTGATACAAAGGGGCATCATATCAATGCTATGGTAGGGCAATCATTCAATCAGTCGGTAGATGGATTTGAACTAAAAGGAAGCGCTAAGGATTTTCCTGCGGATAACTATCGTGACATCGCTTCTACATTGAATTCTACTACTAAAAACGTTGAAGGTGCTTTAAAAGTTAAAACTACCAGTCTTTCTTATTTCGGTCGTTTGATTTATTCTTATAAAGATAAGTATTTATTTACTGGTACAATCCGTCGTGACGGTTCTTCAGCTTTCGGACGTACAAATCGTTGGGGAACTTTTCCTTCAGCTTCGGTAGCTTGGCGACTGAATGAAGAATCTTTTATAAAGAATCTGAATATTTTCAGTAATTTGAAATTTCGTATTGGCTGGGGTAAAACTGGTAGTTCTTATGGTGACGGTTCTAAATCTATTGCCCAGATTTCAACAAGTAAGATGTATTATTATTGGTGGAATGGGGTAAATTACACAGAACAGATGGGAGCTGCCAAAGACAAGGAAATTGATACGAATCTTCATTGGGAAACGAATGAACAGACCAATTTGGGTATTGATATGGGATTTATGGACAATGCCTTGAATGTAACATTGGATTATTTTATACGTAATTCTTATGATTTGTTGCTGGATCGTAATATGCGTCCTTCTACAGGTTTTACTTCCATTTATACGAATGCCGGTAAAATCCAAAATAAAGGATTTGAATTTGCTGTGAATTATCGTAAGACTTTTGGAGACTGGTTTGTCAATGTGGGAGTGAATGGTTCTGCCCTTAGGAATGAAGTAAAGGAAGTCGGTGATCCTATTTTTGCTACAGAGGCCTCGAAGGGATATGAATGGGACAACCATTCCATTATTAAGAATGGATATGCCATAGGTTCGTTTTATGGTTATCGTGTAAAAGGAATTTTTCAAAATCAGGCCGAAATTGATGCCCTTAACAATGCGTCTTCCACTGGTAAATACCAATCCGGTTCTACACAACCCGGTGATTACTATTATTGGGATAAAGATGGTAATGGATATATCAATGCGGACGATAAGGATATAATAGGCAATGGATTTCCTAAACTGACTTATGGTATCTCTATTAATGCCAATTATCGTAAATGGGATTTTATGCTTTATGGTTATGGAGCTTATGGGCAAGATATTCTATCGTATTCAGCGATGAGTCTGTCTTCTATCCATAATTCAACGGGTGAATTCCAGAATTGTTTGCAGGAATATATAAGTAATGCTTGGACACCAGAGAATCACAGTACCAAATATGCTCGTATGACGGTTTCGGACAATAATAAGAATACACGTGTGTCTGATGCTTGGATTAAAAAAGGTGATTTCTTCAGACTTCAAAATATTCAGGTCGGTTATACCTTTGATTGGGGAATGAGAATTTATGGGAGCATTGAGAATTTATTCACGATTTCTTCCTATAATAAATACGGTGATCCGGAGATAGGTACGGGGAGATTGAATTTGGTGGGATATGATTCAGGCCGTTATCCCTATCAGAGAACTTATAGTGTGGGTATTAGTTTACAATTTTAAAAAATAAGAATATGAGAAAGAACAAAATATTATCTGTTATCGGTGGATTGGCAGCCTTTATATTTACTTCATGTGATGGTATATTTGATGTGGATTATTATACATTTTTGCCCGAAGATTATATATTTACCAATGAATCTACTATTGAGGAGGGGCTATTGGGATGTTACGAATTGCTTTATCCGAATAGTTTCGGAGGAAGTTCGTGGGGGGTACGTCCTCATATGATGCTTGCGAACTTACCTACTTTAGATGTACAAGCTTCCGGATGGGATTTTAATTATTGCAAGTATGAGTGGACTGCTTCCGAGAGCCAGTTTCGTTATTCATGGAAGTGCTCGTATGCTGCTATCAGTCGTATAAACAGTCTGCTTGCGGGAATGGAGAGTGTTAAGGAATCCGTATTTAAGGAAGGGATAAAGGCGAAAAATGAAGTTATTGCTCAAGCCCGTGCCTTGCGTGCGTATAATTATATTTATTTAGGTAAGAACTTTGGACGTGTACCAATGTTGATGACCGGTGAAAACTACTCAACCTCTCCCGCCAAGCCTCGTCCTGAAACAGCTGATGAAATGTGGAAGCTCATTATTGAGGATTTGGAATATGCGACTGGTGTGCTTGATTGGCAACCGTTAAATGGCCAGTATGGGCGTGTAACGAAAGGTATGTGTCTGGCCTATTTAGCTGAGGCTTATATGTATAATAATGATTATGATTCTGCCAAGCAAAGGTTGAAGCAGATTATTGATAGTAAGACTTATGAATTACTTCCTTGTTTTGCTTCAGTTCACGATATGGGAAATTATTGGTCGAAAGAAAGTGTTTGGGAACATTCCTTCTATAAATTCTCTACAATGACCAGTAGTGCGAGTAAACTTACTGATGCCTTGATTCAGATGGGTTACCGTTGTGCTTCTATGGAACATGCAGGTTATGGCTCATTCTGCTTGTCATGGGAGTTTTATAATTCGTTTGAACCGGGTGATAAACGAAAGCAGTATTCGTGTGTTGCATTGGGTGAAACCAATCCTTATACCGGTGAAGCTATAGGGGTTGATCCTGCTTATAATGCAGAGTTTGTAGGGACAGACCATAATCCGAATGTTTATACATTGAAATATTGGCGGGAACAGCATGGAGCCATGAAAAAAGATCATAACTATAATCCTTGTTCACTTACCATGAAACGATATGCAGGTGTATTGTTGGATTACGCAGAGTGCTGTTTCCGTACCAACGATGAGGCAACCGGTTGGGAAATAATCAAGCAGATTCGCAACAGGGCGTGGGGAAATCTGGAAACTGGGATGTCGGGTGAATATGTGTTTGGTTTTGAGGATCTTTCTTATGTAAGAGATGATTATAAACTTAATAAGGTAAAAGTAGAGGTGCCTGATGCTAAGAGCTTCTATACCAGATATAAGGCAGAAAAAGGATATACGGCAGATGTATGGTTAGTGGCTCTGACGATTGAACGCCGTCATGAGTTCAACATTGAATTTGAATTGTGGTATGATTTATGTCGATCGGGAATGGCCGAACAGTTTATCAATTGCGAATATCCGATGAATGAAGGTTGGACGAAACGCGATTTTCCGTTCTATGACTACTACATGCTTTTTCCGATTCCTACGGATGAGATTTTGAATAATGATCTTATTAATGAAGAAGACCAGAATCCCGGATATTAAAAATAATAACCTATAAATTTTTAGTATATGAAACGATTGAGGTGTATTTGCATTTTACTGTTTTTGTTTAGTCTGGCTTATGCTCAGCAAGCAAAATATGTATTCTATTTTATTGGTGATGGAATGGGAGTAAATCAAGTGAATGGTACGGAAATGTATCTTGCGGAGCAGGAAGGCCGTATTGGAGTAAAACCATTGTTGTTTACTGCATTTCCCATTACGGGTTTTGCTACAACATTTTCTGCTTCCAATTCTGTTACTGATTCTTCGGCTGCGGGGACAGCTCTTGCCACCGGAAAAAAAACATATAATGGAGCTATTAGTATGGATAATGAAAGGAATGTCCTTCAAACTGTTGCTGAACAAGCGAAAAGGTCCGGTCGGAAAGTGGGCATAGCAACAAGTGTCAGCGTGGATCATGCAACTCCTGCTGTGTTTTATGCTCATCAACCGGATCGTAACATGTATTACGAAATAGCTCTCGATCTTCCAAAGGCTGGATTCGACTTTTATGCAGGTAGTGGCTTTTTGAAGCCTGCAACTTTTGCCAATGGGAAAGAAGCACCAACAGTTTTTCCTGTCTTTGAGGAGGCTGGATATGCGATAGCCAGAGGTCTGGATGATTTTAAAATAAAAGCTGCACAAGCCGGTAAGATGATTCTTATCCAGAAAGATGGTGCATCGCCTTCCAGTTTACCTTATGCTATCGACCGTAAGGAAGGGGATATGACATTGGCACAAATTACGGAAAGTGCCATCTCTTTCTTGACCAAGGACCGGGATAAAGGTTTCTTTTTAATGGTTGAAGGTGGGAAAATAGATCATGCCTGCCATGGTAATGACGCTGCTACTGCTTTTGAAGAAGTCATTGATATGGATAATGCGGTGAAAGTGGCTTATGAGTTTTACAAGAAACATCCGAAGGAAACTTTGATTGTTGTTACGGCTGACCATGAAACGGGTGGTATGGGTTTAGGGACTATCAAATACGAGTTGTCACTGAAATCTTTGGCTAGTCAGAAGCAATCTCAAGATATCTTGTCGCGTTATATTACAAACTTGCGGAAAGATAAAAACAATAAAGTTTCTTGGGAGGATATACAATCATTATTGGCTGATAAAATGGGCTTCTGGAAGGAACTGCCATTATCTTGGGAGCAAGAAAGGATGTTGCGTGATGAATACGAACTTTCTTTTAGAAGAAGGAAAGCTGTTTTTGAAGAGACCCTTTATGCACGTACTGAACCTCTTGCTGCCGCAGCCAAGAAAGTGATGAACCAGATTGCCATGGTGGGGTGGACGAGTGTAAATCATACAGCTGGATATGTACCGGTTTTTGCTATAGGCATCGGTTCCGAGCTGTTTAAAGGAAAGATGGACAATACGGAAATCCCGAAACGAATAGCGAAAGCTGCTGGATATAAATGACAATAGGTATGGAAAAGGCCATTCTAATTCAAATGATTGGAATGGCCTTATTTTTTAGCTGTTATTTATTGAATAGAAATCAGTCGCAGACTCTCTGCCGGAACCTGAACCCTACTGTGGCTTGTATACATTGATAAGATTGATTTCAGTATTCAGAGGTAAATTCTCAGAGGAACTGCCTACCCTGATGATGGCAGGACCTTCTTCGAAAGTCCAACCATGTTTCTTTTCGTCCCAATGGCACAACTGTTCCAGAGGTATGGAGATAGTAATTTCTTTACTTTCTCCGGCTTTTAGGGCTACTCGCTGGAAACCTTTCAGCTCGTGTGCCGGACGTTCGATGGCAGATTGAGGGCGTGTGATGTAGACTTGTGCTACTTCTTCCGCATTCATTTTTCCTATATTATCTAATGTGAAACTGACGTCCACTTGGCTTTTGTTGATTTTGGCTTGCAACGCTGAATATTGGAAATTTGCATAAGAGAGTCCATGGCCGAATGGATAAAGAGGAGATATATTCTTAGTGGCATACCAGCGATAACCCACAAAGATGTCTTCGGCATAATCAGCTTCGGCTTTTTGCTCTGCACGGAATTTATCTCTGTTTACGAGGTCTACGAATACATCGCGTGGCCTTTCTGGTTGTTGCTGAGGGTAAACCCCTAAATGATAGGCTGGCGAATCTTCCAGTTTTATAGGAAAAGTGAAAGGTAATTTCCCCGAAGGCGAAATTTTCCCGGACAGTACATCTGCTAAGGCATGTCCTCCCTCTGAGCCATTAAACCAAGATACTAAAATACTTGAAGAGTTTTTCTCTATTGTCTGCAAATCAACAGGACCACCAATTACCATTACCGAAACAATGTTTGGATTGGCTTTGGCTATGCTCTGTATTAATTCGTCCTGATGCGATGGTAAAGTGATATTTTTGCGGTCAGAACCTTCTGTTTCCACTTCGCGGTTGTTGCCTCCGACAAAGATGACCAAGTCCGCCTCTTTGGCTAAGGCAATCGCTTCTTGAACCAGCCGTTCGCTTTTTTCTCTGATTTCTTTCTCTGATGAGGCTGTTTCGCTGCTGTTGCGCTTGTGCCGTGAGGAACGTTCCTGCGGCAGGTAACCTTGTGCATACTTGATTTTGACATTGGTTCCCTCATAAGCCTTCTGTAGTCCTTCCAAGGGTGTAATTTCATATAAAGCCTTGACACCGGCACCTACACCGCCCGTAGCCATATGCCGGACTGCATTGTCTCCGATGACGGCTATGTCCTTCACTTTTTCGGTGTTTATGGGCAGCAGTCCGGAGTTTTTGAGCAATACGATGCTTCTGGAAGCTACTTCATAGGCAATCTGCTGCTGGGCAGGCAGGGAAGTCATTTGGGTATTGGCTTCTTCTTTGGGAACAGCCGGGATAGCCAGCCGCACACGAAGCAGGTTCCTTACTTTCTCGTCAATGACTTTTTCCGAGACGACACCGGCTTGTACCGAATCGAGCAATGCCTTACCAAAATATCTGTCGTTGGGCATCTCTACATCAAGACCTCCCAGTGCAGCTTTTGTGGTGGAGTGGGTGCCTCCCCAGTCGGAAATGACGATACCCTTAAATCCCCATTCACCGCGTAGGATTTTATTCAGGAGGCGGTCATTCTCCGAGCACCATTCACCTGACACTTTATTGTAAGCAGCCATTACACCGTAGGCATTGGCTTTCTTCACAGCCGCCTCAAAAGGGGCGAGGTAAATTTCTCTCATGGCACGTTCGGAAACTTTTACGTCTACGAATCCGCGCATGTTTTCTTGGTTGTTCAGTGCATAATGTTTCAGACAGACAGCTTCCTGATGGTCTTGTGCACCTAATGTATAGTTGACAGCCAGTTCACCACTCAGTAGGGGGTCTTCACTTAAATATTCGTAAGTACGTCCTCCGGTTGGGATGCGTTGTATGTTGATGGCCGGCCCTAAGATCATGTCTTTACCCCGGAGTTTAGCTTCGGCAGCCATTCCCTCTCCGTATTTGTATGCCATTTCCGTGCTCCATGTAGCTGCAAGGGCAGAGCCTGTCGGGAAGAAAGTGGCGGAATCGGTGCTTAAATGCAAGGAGTTCCATGAATGCGGTTCCATTTCTTCGCGAATGCCGAAGGGACCGTCGGCATATTCTATGTCAGGTATATTCAGACGTTCGACACCTGCCGATGAAAACATGTTTTTTCCGTGGAGCATGTTTATTTTTTCTTCCAGTGTCATTTCTGCTATGATGTTTGTGATTTCGTCCTCGTGTTGTGTCAGGGGATTGACCTTTTCATTGGTAGGACTACATGCAGAGAAACATCCTCCTATGCAAATTAGTAATGATAATGTTGAGTGTTTCATGGTATGATTTTTTTATTGTTATCTTGTTGTCAATGTAAAATGGAGGATACTGGGGGCATCACCTACTTGCGGTCCTCCCCAGTCTGTCTGGTCACCGTTGAGGATACGGAGCATTTTGAAATCACCGTTCTCATCATAGAATCCTTCTTGTACTTTCAGGTACTGCCAGGCTTTTCCTTGTTTTTTCCCTATTGGTTCGAAAGTGAACCGGCAATTAGTACCGATACCGATGAATTCGTTTTCGCCAAGTTGGATAATCATGGCCTTTCCGTTGGCCGGACGCTTTTCGGCGGCAGCGGTTTGCCCTCCACGGGTGTTGCCGAATTTGATGATGGCTTTCCAACTGCCTAAGCTGACGTACTGTTCTGAATGGTCGGAAGGCTCTATGACAGGGTGTATCCTGTCTTCTGCACTCCATTCAGCCAGCAAGTGTGCCATCGGTTTTAGTATTTCATATTCAGCGGATAAGGGGGATTGCCTTTGCATGTCTGGAGAAAAGTTCCTCCGTTGGTCTACGCCGAATGGGGAAAAGCCGATTCCTTTTGCGATGGTATGATAAAGGAATCTCGGGCTTCCGATGGTTTCGGGAACCATTAATGCGTTATCGGGGCGGGCATATAGTTCGAGCACTTTCAGGACCGCCTTGTTATCACGGAGGTAGATGTCCGGAGCGACGAAGTCGATGTCAGGGGCTGCGGCTTTCCAGATGGATATGACATTGTCCGTTGCACCGCCGCTTTCATAGTGGTCTGCTGTGGGATTCGTCAGAGGATCTCTTAAGGCAACATTGATGTATAGGGGAAGCGGATAAATTTCTTTTCCTGCTTTGGCCACATAATTGATATAACGGGCTACGTGCCATGCATGGAAATATTCGTCTGCCCGTTCGCCAAAGACTTCCTTCCAGCTCCCTTTTGCATTTTTCGGTACATTCAGTTCTTTACAAACAGTGGGTGTCAGAATTTCTTGGGGAATGGAGCCTTCGAATAGTTTTTGGGCTTTCTTCGAATAGTCTCTTACGCTACCCCATGTCCCCGGTTCATTCTCCACTTGTACCATGATGACCGTATGTTGTGTATCTGCTTCCTTCAGATAACCCATGAATCTGGCGAAAGCTTTGGCATCCGCTTTCATCGCTTCTTCACAATGCGGACTGGGAGAGTCTACTTCTTGACCATTTTTGCCGACAACATTGGGATACTTCTTAGAATCTGTTTTCATCCATTCGGGCATGTAGTGATTGCTTCCGTTCTTCCAGGTGGCAAACCAGAGGAAGATAAGTCTCATATTGTTTTGCCGTGCCTGATTTAATACTGACTGCACTTGTGAGAAGTCGAACTTGCCTTCTTGAGGTTCCAGTTGTTCCCAATATACCGGTATTTCTAATGTGTTGGCATGCATTTCTTTCATCACATTCCATACATTGGGCAGCATGTAGGCCCAGTTGGATGAGTTTCCGCATTGTCCTCCCAGAACAAAGAAAGGTTTGTTGTCCACCAAGAGTGTGTAACGTCCGTTTTTCTGTATAAGCTTGGGGATGGATGTGTCTGTTTGTGCTGACAGCCACGTTGTGGTAAGTAGCATGGCGATACAAAAAGCCCATGCCTTGTAATTGGAGATTTGTTTCATGCTTGTTGATTTTGAAAAGGTTATTATTTGGCAAAGATGCTGATTCTTTTCGTGAAACGGCTCTCTCTTTTGTGTCTGATAAGGGAGGATAATGTTTCCCGTTTATTATTTGTTGGCAATAACTGTTTCTGCAAGCATAAACCGGAGTAAAACCTATTCTTCCGGTGTCTCTTCAGCATCTTGTTCCGGATACTGTCCATCTTCTTCTTCGTTGGTTTGTATTTTTCTGCTATGTTGCCTTATGAATTCGGAAGGGCTGATGTTGAACTCATCTTTAAAATGTTTGGAGAACACTTTGGGTGAGTTATAGCCCAATATGTAGGCAATCTCTGAGATTTGCATCTGGCTTTCTGTCAGGAGTTGTTGTGCCCGTTTCATGCGGATGGTCTTGATGAATTCGATGGGTTTCTTTCCCGTTATCTTAATCATCTTCTTGTAGAAGTAGCTGCGTGATATGTTCAGGCTGCTGGCAAGTTCCTCGACGGAAAATTCCGTTTCATTTATATTGTCTTCTACAATGGCGATGGCTTTTTCTATCAATTGCTGGTCAAGGGGGGTAATGGTGATGCGGCTGGGTTCGATCTTTATCTCCTGATTGAAGATTTCTTGCCGTTTTATATTCATTTCAATCATTTTGCAGATGCGGAGTTTTAGCACTTCCATGTTGAATGGTTTGGTAATATAATCGTCGGCACCGGTTTCGAGTCCTTCCAATTGGTGCTCTTCGCTTGCTTTGGCTGTTAAAAGTATTATGGGAATATGAGAATAACGTATGTCTTTTTTAATGTTTGAACACAGTTCCAGCCCATCCATTTCCGGCATCATGACATCGCTGATTATTAAATCTGCATCTTCTTTTTTTAAGATGGATAAGGCTTGTTTTCCATTGCTGGCTTTCAGTATATGATATTGTTTGGAAAGACTTTCAGAGAGAAACTTGAGAAAGTCGTAGTTGTCATCTACAAGCAGAATAGTGGATTGGCGAGATTCTTCTTCTGCCGATTGCATTTTGATTGTATCATCTTCTTCGATTACTTCACTGTTTTGGTGTAACGGGAATGTAATTAAAAAGATAGATCCGCAAGGATGATTGTCTTTGACACTGATTTTGCCATGATGCATTTTTATATATTCGGAGGCAATATGTAACCCAATGCCGCTGCCTCCGCTATTTGCCGGATTTTTGCTTGACTGATAAAATCGCTGGAATATTTTCTCCTTGTTTTCGTCTTCGATGCCGCAGCCGGTATCTGCGAATGTCAGTTCCAGATTTGATTCTTTCACCTCAATATTCATTGAGATACTTCCTTTGTTAGGAGTGAACTTAAAAGCGTTGGTTAGTATATTTGTACAGATTTTGCGCATTTTGTCATAATCAAAATCCATAAAAACAGAGTGTTGCGGGCAAGTGAGAGTATAGTTTATGCTCCTTTTTTGTGCTATCGGGTCAAAAGAGTAGAATATTTCGCTTAGAATGATGAGGATATTGTCATGTTTGCATTTCAGGCTCTCGGCTTTGGCATCCAGTTTTCTGAAGTCCAACAACTGGTTGATGAGTTCCAGCAAGTAGTTGGCGTTCTGCTTTACCATGTCAAGTATGCCTTTTCGGTGTTCGGGATGGTTTTCGAGAAATTCTTCAAGCGGATTAATAATCAGTGATAAAGGGGTGCGTAGTTCATGACTTATATTGGCGAAGAACTGTAGTTTCATGTCATTGATTTTTTGTTGTTTTTCATTTTCTATTTCAACAGTTTGTAGAATCAATTTTTGTTTGTGACGCATGCGCAGGCTTCGAATAACCAGTAAGATTAGGCACATGGCGATACATGTATAAATTGTGTATGCCCACCAAGTGCGCCATAGGGGAGGAAGGATATTGATTTTCAATTCTTTGATGTTTGGACTCCAAATGCCTTGTGAGTTGCATGCTTTTACAGATAATGTATAGTCTCCGGCAGGCAGCATAGACAGATTGACCTTATTGTTGTCTGCGTACACCCAGTCAAAGTTTCTTTGGTTAATTTTATAGGCATATTTTATTTTGTCTGTTTCTGCAAAGTCAAGTGCAGAGAAAGATAAAATGAATGAATTTTCTTTTTCAGTAAAAGAAAGGGTCTGTGTGCATTCAAGTGAACTTTCATTCGATAAGTTGGGATGGTATATTCCTGATTTGAGTTCAATCCCTGTCAGGTAGATGTTTGCGTGGTAGTCTGTTGCTAAAATTTCTTGGGGAATGATTGTCTGATATCCTTTGGGGGTACCTATTAAGATATTGCCATTGTCCAACTTGAGTATAGCATGTATATTGGTGTCATTGCATATTAATCCGTCTTTTATGGTATAATTCACAATGTAATATTTTCCATTTACTATTTGGACTCGTGAAATACCGTTTCCCGTACCGATCCACATTTGTTTGTTGTTGTCTTCTATAATAGCTTTGACGAAGTTGGTGGCAAGCCCACTCTTCTGGTCAAGAAAAAGGATGGAATCGTTCTTCTGGTCCCAGACACTTATTCCATGTGAATGGCCTATCCAAAGAAGGTTGCGGCTGTCTTTGTAGACAGTAAGGATATTCTTTTCGCTGAAGTGGTTGTCTTCATCGAAAAGGCTATAGGTTTGGTTTTCTGTATCAATGATGATCAATCCTCCGTTGGAAGCTACATAAAGATATTTGTCGCTGTCATAGTACATATCTCGGATGAAAAACTCTCCGGGGCGATACAGAACTGTGTCGAACTCTTCGGTTTCGGGGTTCAGCCTTTGAACGTAACCTCTCATTGTCCCTATCCATATATAACCATATTTGTCGACTTTTACTGTATATACGTTGTTTTCGAGCAAGTGGCTGTTGCTTACTGTATACTGTTTGATTTTCCCTTTTGAGTAGCACAAGAGTCCTTTCTGATAAGTTCCGATCCACAAACGGTCTTTGGAGTCTATGGATAAATCAACCACAATATTGGCAGGGGTTGGTATTTTTTCATATAAGTCACTTGCCAATGATTGGCGGATTAAACCTGTACCATCCGTACCGTAATATATAAATTCCTGATCGGTGTCTTTACAGAAGGTCAGGATGTCATTGTACTCTGGAGACTTGTTGCACAGTATGATTTGAGACATCGGACTGTAATAGGATATGCCGTGTTTAAAGTTGCCTATATATACAATTCCATCTTTGTCTTGATAGATTGTACTAAGGTTGTTACTGGCAATGGTATGCTGCTTTAGAGGGGTATGGGTCAGGTTGGTAATTGATTTGTTCAAGGTATTGTATATGAATAGGCCCTTGTGGCTGGTAAGTATCCATACGTTTCCATTGCCTATGTCCAGGATGCGTTGTATCCGGTTATATTGCATGTCCTGGCCATTGTTTAACTTTATTTCTTCCCATTGCCGGGTGAAGCTGTTTTTGTGCAATAGCAGGCTGTTCTGGTATGTATATAACCATATATTCTCGTTCCGGTCGGTATAAATATGAGGCTCGTGGTTTTTCAATAAAGGTATGAATGTTGTAGGGATGGCGATTTCTTTGGTTTCAGAGGTCTGCTTGTCTATACTGTATAATGCGCCGTCGGAGTACATTATATAGATGGACTGTACTGCAATAGATATGTTTGAGATTTTTTCAGTTTGTAGGGGAAAAACCTTGATGGGGTTCTTGTCTTCATTTTGTAAATAGAGCTTGCTACGGTTGTAGGCCCAGAATTCATTTCTGGGAGTCATGCCTATTCTTTGAATGTTTTTGCTTGGTATATGTTTCTTTTCAAGTACGGACTTGTAATCGTTGCTGATTTTCCCTGTTTTATAGTCATAAATGCTGTATTCGTTGGCTGTTTTAATCCATATGTTGCCTTGCGGCCCTTCAAAAACTTCAAAGATGGCATCATCGGATAGTCCTGAATTACTTTGATAATATTGATGGAATGAGTAACCGTCGTATTTGTTGAGCCCTGATTCAGTTCCTATCCACAAAAAGCCTCTACTGTCCCTGAAGATGCTTCGGACACTATTGTTGGAGAGTCCTTCTGATATGGAAAGTTGTTTAAACATCATGGTTAGTGTTTTCTCGTTCGTATTTCCTGAAGTGGTGAGTATAACACACAAGATATAAATGGCGGTTGTGAATAGGCGCTTCATGTATTTCTTAATTTTAAATTAGGAAGGTTAACAATATCATAATTCAAAATTAAAAATAATATTCTGATTAGGCAAGACTATTTTTGTGTATATATTGAGGATTATGTCATTTGTTTGTTGAAAAATAATGTATTGTTTGTTTCCAAAGGTGCCGAAATGTGCATTGTGAAACAAAATTGGGTATTAAAAGACATTTTTATAACCTATGTTTCGCTTTGGAAAGGAATATATTTGGCAGCAAAATCACTTAATTCTAATATTATGATAAAGAAAATTTTAACGGTGGCGATGCTTGTGTGCACTTGCAGTAGTTCATTGGCACAGCCGCATGTCAATGATGGTACTTCGTATTTGATGAATCAGGCTTTGGATATGAGTACGGACTTCCTTGATTTAAGTAATACTTTATTCTTTGCAGACCATCTGGAATCATTCGACGTTAAGTCGGGTGAAGGACTGGTGAATTGGAAACGGGGGCATTTAATGCCACGTCAGGCTTTCAATACCAACGGTGCGCAACCCCGTAAAATGAGAATGCTCGATTTTCCTTTTACTGCTTATGAGAATGACCCGAACTTAAAATTTAAGATTGACTTTGTAACTCCGCGTACAGTACGTATTCGTATGCTTACTACTCCAGTGGAACCTAAGGTAAGTACATCCATTATGCTGGCGAAGGAACCGGGTAAAGATGAAAGTTGGAAGGTAACCGAAACGGAAAATACCATTGTCTATGCCGGTAATTATGGAACTGTACAAATAAACAAGAATCCTTGGAGGGTTGTATTGAAAGATAAGACAGGACGTATATTAAGTCAAACCGTTACTTTGCGTGATGCTGATTCTACGCAAGTGAAGTATACCCCTTTCAGTTTCATTAAAAGGGGAAGCGACAATGCTCGTCGTATCAATCCCGTGTTTACTCTGACTGCAGATGAGATGATTTTTGGCTGTGGCGAGTCTGCTACAGGGTTGAACAAAGTGGGGCAGAAAGTAAATCTGTTTGTTACAGACCCACAAGGTCCGGAAACAGACCAGATGTACAAGCCCATTCCTTTCTTTATGAGCAATCGGGGATATGGTATGTTCATGCATACTTCCGCACCTGTCACTTGTGATTTCGGTGCTACTTATATCGGGCTGAACAAAATGTTTATGGGCGACGAAAACTTGGATTTGTTTGTATTCTTCGGTGAGCCGAAAGACATCTTGGATGAGTACACTGATTTGGTAGGAAAACCGGGTATGCCTCCATTGTGGTCTTTTGGTACATGGATGAGCCGTATCACCTATTTCAGTGAAAAAGAAGGTTATGATGTGGCTGCTAATATCCGCAAGAATAAGTATCCGTGCGATGTTATTCATTTTGATACTGGTTGGTTTGATGTAGACTGGCAATGCGATTATAAGTTTTCTGAAAACCGTTTCCAGAATCCCCAGCAGATGCTGAAGGACCTGAAGTCGCAAGGGTTCCATGTTTGCTTGTGGCAGTTGCCCTATTTTACTCCCAAGAACCGTTATTTCCCTGAACTGATAAAGAAGGACATGTATGTAAAGAATGGTAATGGGGAACTTCCTTATGAGGATGTGGTGCTCGATTTCTCCAATCCGGAGACTGTAAACTGGTATCAGAACAAGTTAGCCGGACTCTTGAATATCGGTGTCAGTGCCATCAAGGTTGACTTTGGCGAAGCTGCTCCTCTGAACGGTATTTATGCCTCTGGCAAGAGTGGTTGGTATGAGCATAACCTCTATCCGGTGCGCTATGACATGGCAGTATCCGAGATAACCAAAAAACTCCATAACGAGAACATTATGTGGGCTCGTGCTGCGTGGGCCGGTTCACAACGCTATCCGTTGCATTGGGGCGGTGATGCTGCTACGACGAATACGGGTATGCTGGGTACACTCCGTGCCGGTTTGTCCTTCGGTTTGTCGGGTTTCTCTTTCTGGAGCCATGATATGGGAGGGTTTGTAAAATCTACTCCCGAAGATTTGTATTGCCGTTGGTTGCCGTTCGGTTTTCTGACTTCTCATACTCGTGCACACGGTGCACCTCCGACAGAGCCGTGGTTGTACGACAGCAAGCGTGTACAGGATGTTTTCCGCAAAAGTGCAGAGATGAAATATCGGCTGATGCCTTATGTTTATGCCCAAGCTAAGGAATGTACCGAGAAAGGTTTGCCGATGTTAAGAGCCTTGTTCGTGGAATTCCCTGATGACCCTGGAGCATGGAAGGTGGACGATGAATATCTCTTCGGTTCGCAGATTTTGGTCGCTCCTTTGCTCGAATCAGGTATAACCGGTCGCACCGTTTACCTTCCCGAAGGAAAGTGGATAGACTATCAGACAGAGAAAGTGTATGAAGGCGGATGGCATAAGATTGAAGCAGGCAGCTTGCCGATAATCATGCTGGTGCGTGACGGTTCGGTGATTCCTCATCTGAAGTTGGCGCAGTCCACCTCTGAAATGGATTGGAGCAAGATGAACCTGAAAGTGTACAGTGCCGATAAGAAACAGGCAGAGGGCTTGATATGCCTGCCTACAGACAACCGCATTCAGGTAGTGAAAGTGGATTGCAGGAAGGCGAAACCGCAGTTGCTGAACCAAGTTGAAGGGACTTCCCTGAACTTTTGAATTTGATCTTTAAAAACCTATATTTAATTCACCCCTTGTCGGTATGGAAGAGAAAGGGATATAGTTACCGATATCTGTGCCATTACTATGGCACGGCAGTGCCTCTGTGTTGGCACAAAATTGTGTCGCGTGTCTTTTCCCTCGATATGCTATGACTGGGGTATTTGTTAAACCTAAGTATTTAATATTTTATGAGAAATGTGATGAAGTATTTGGGTATCGTGTCAGTATCGCTGGCATGTGCCGGACCTCTCTTTGCAATGGGTGTACAGCCGTTTGCAGGTGTCTCTGTAGTACAGCAGAATGTTGTCACAGTAAAAGGACAGGTCGTAGACGAGAAAGGCGAACCTGTTATTGGTGCTAATGTCATTGTGGAAGGTACGACCAATGGTATGATTACGGATTTGGATGGTAACTTCTCTTTACAATGTCCTGTAGGCTCTACATTGAAAGCTAGTTATATCGGTTATTTGACGCGGACCGTCAAGGTAAGTGGGGCGATGAATGCATTGAAGATTGTTTTAAAAGAAGATGCCGAAACATTGGAAGAAGTTGTGGTGGTAGGATACGGTACGATGAAGAAATCCGACCTGACCGGTTCCATTACTTCTGTAAATGCAGAGGAGATGATGAAACGTAATCCGGTGAATCTGGGACAAGGTTTGCAAGGTGCTGCTGCCGGTGTTTCCGTCATTCGCTCTTCCGGTGCGCCCGATGGAGGATTCAGCATTCGTATTCGTGGTGTAGCCACCGTAAATGGTAGTTCCGATCCGCTTTATGTAGTGGATGGAGTGCAAGTCGGTACTTCCATTGATTTTCTTAATCCTAACGATGTGGAAAGTATTGAAATCCTAAAAGATGCTTCTGCTACGGCTATTTACGGAACACGTGGTGCCAATGGTGTTATTATGATTACCACAAAAAGTGGAAGCAAGGGTAAGGCAAAAGTGGATTTCTCCGCCAACTATTCTCTTCAGTTCAACAGTAACAAGATAGATGTGGCCGATGCGGACCTCTTTGCTAAGGCAGTGCGTGAGTCTTGTCGTAATGGTTCGGTTATGACCAATCTGGCTTTTGGTGAAGAGTACATTGGCAAACTGAATAACATTGATTGGCAGGATGAAATGTCGCGTACGGCATTGCAGCAGAACTATAATCTCTCCGCTTCGGGAGGTACAGAAGCTACACAAGCCAATCTTTCGGTGGGATATCTGAATAATGAAGGTGTTGTCATTGAATCTTATTTCAAACGTCTGACAGCTCGTGCCAATATCACCCATAAAGTGAAAGATTTCATTCATGTGGGATTGAACTTGAACTATACACATGCCCAGCATCATTTTAGTGGCAATATGCGTAGTTATGCACAAGCTATTCCTACGATGGATTATGTGGAAAATGGAACTTTTTATTCTATGCCTATTGTTTTGCCCGACGGTTCATGGGGACATTATAAACAAGAGTCTGATGGTGATATCAACAAGGGAGCCGATAACTTGGTGGCTGCAGCTAAGACCAGAACCGACCAGATTTCCAAATGGGACCGTTTGGTGGCCAGTGCATTCTTGCAGTTGGATATTGCGAAGGGATTGACCTTTAAAGCTATCGGTAGCTACAATTATTCTACATCAGGTTATGATGGGTATACTCCCTATAATCCCCGTACATTCGGTTCGAAAGACCGTAAAGATAGTTACTCTATCAACCAGAATCAGAATTCGGAGATTGCTTTAGAATCGTTTGTGAACTATGATTGGTCGAATGATCATCATCGTGTCAGTGCCATGGCAGGTTTCTCTGTTAGCGATACGGACGGTGTTTGGTTGAATACCAGCGCCAGTGATTTCCCGGCTGATAATATCCGCCAGATTTCTTTGACAAACGATCCCTCTTCCAAAACTACGAATGGCGGGCGTGATTTGAAAACCCGTTATCAATCTTATTTTGGACGTTTGACCTACAGTTTGAATGACCGTTATATATTGACTGCTACAGTACGTCGTGATGGCTCTTCTAATTTTGGATCGGGTAACCGGTACGGTACTTTCCCTTCCGCTTCTTTGGCATGGCGTTTGTCAGAGGAGAATTTCATCAAGAATCTGAATCTTTTCAGTAATCTGAAGATACGTGCCGGTTGGGGACAGACGGGTAATGCAGGAAGTGCGACCAGTCTTTCTGTTCCTCAGCTCTCTTCCTTGAACTGTATGTATTATATGATGATTGGAGGCAGTATGACTAATGGAGCTGGTATCGCACAGCAAAAGGAAATTGATACAAACCTGAAGTGGGAAACTAACGAACAAACCAATATCGGTCTGGATATGGCCTTTATGAACAACGAGCTTTCATTCTCGGTTGACTACTTTATCCGTAACTCGAAAGATCTGCTTATTTATCGTCAGATCCGTCCTTCTACCGGTTTTACTACTGTGTATACCAATGCCGGACATATCCGTAACAAAGGTTTTGAGATTAGTGCTGCATGGAATAAGAGCTTCGGTGATTGGAATGTAGGAGTGCGTGTTAATGGTTCTACCTTGAAAAATGAGGCGGTAGAGGTCGGTGATCCTATTTTTTACAAAAACAACAGTTCTGGTGGTACGCAGGATGGCGATGACTGGGATAACCATTCCATCACACAGAACGGTTATGCCGTAGGTTCTTATTATGGCTGGAAAGTAGCCAGCATTTTCCAGAACCAGCAGGAAATTGATGCCTTGAACGCCCAGTCGCCTACAGGCAAGTATCAGGATGGTGACACTGCTCCGGGTGACTTCAAGTATATTGACCTTAATGGTGACGGCCAGATTACAGACGAAGACCGTACTGTTATCGGTAATGGTTTCCCCACTCTTTCTTACGGTTTGAACCTTACTGCCTCCTATAAGAATTTCGACTTTTCGATGAATATGTATGGGGTAGCTGGTATGGATATCTATTCTTATAGTGCTGCCCGTCTGACTTCTATGTATGGTCCTGATGGTGGCTACCAGAACGTTCTGGCAGAATATGTGAAGAATGCCTGGACTCTTGAGAATCCCAATGGTAAATATCCGCGTATCACCAAAGGCGACCACAATAAGAACCACCGTGCCAGTGACGCCTTCATTAAGAAAGGTGATTATTTGAAGATCTCGAACATTCAGGTTGGTTATACTTTCCCGAAGAATTTGATAAAGCATGCGAAGATGGAGAATGCCCGCGTATTTGTCAGTGCAGATAATATATTGACGCTTTCTTCCTATAATAAATGGGGTGATCCGGAAGTCGGGTCAAACAGAGTGTTGTTGACAGGATTCGATGGCGGACGGTATCCGTTCCCGTTATCTATTTCTTTCGGTGCGAGTGTACAATTCTAAATACTTAACAGATAAACAGATATCATTATGAAAAAAAGTTTTTATCATATATTGTTGCTGAGTGCTCTAACCTTGGGTACCACCAGTTCCTGTGATGACTATTTGGAAGTAGATCATTACGATATTCTGCCTGAAGATTTCATGTATCAGAATGAAACAAACATAAAGTCGGGGCTTTATGGTATATACGATACTTTTTATACTTATCAAGGCAGTGACAACAGTGGAGATGATACAACATGGGGATTCAAACCTAATGTATTTATTGCGGGGCATAGTACGATGGATTGTCAGGCATCCGGCTGGGATGCCGAATGGCAGCGTCATGCGGTATTGGCCAATAAAGGTTCGCTGGATACGGCTTGGCGTATGAGTTATAAAGCTATTGACCGGGCCAATCGTTTTCTGGCTGGATTGCAGAATGTGGACGTTTCCGTGCTTTCTGTCGAAAAGAAAACGCAGTTTGAAGCTGAGGCGCGTGCCATTCGTGCATATAATTACTTGTATTTGTCAAAAGTCTTTGGTCCTGTTCCTATGTTGCTTACAGGTGAGACTTATACAACCAGTGCAGGAAAGGCGCGTCCTGAAAATTTGGAGGGCACTTATCAGGTTGTTGAGGAAGACCTTAAGTTTGCTATGGAAAAGTTGGATTGGGAACCTGCCGATGGAGAATACGGTCGTATTACTAAAGGTTTCTGCAAGGCATTTTTGGCTGAACTCTATATGTATCAGAAGAAATTCACTGAGGCCAAGAAGGAGTTGAATGATATTATTGCTAGTAATGTATATGCATTGGAACCATGTTATGCCAATCTCCATGCCTGGGACAACCATTGGACAAAAGAATCGGTTTTCGAGGTTGCCTATCATACTCATGGCAATATGAATTGGGGAGGCAACAGCAACGATGACGGTAAGATATGGTATGGCTATATGTGTGCCGCTCCCGAATACGGTGGTTGGGGATCCTTGGCTCTGTCTTGGGAGTATTATCGCTCTTTTGAGCAAGGTGACAAACGCAAGGAATACACTTGTGTAGGTACTGGTGACACACATCCCATTACCGGCCAAAAGCTGGGGCTTAATCCCTCTTACAGCGGATATGTACAAGGCTCTGAAAATGTACCTTGCGTATATTCGTTGAAGTATTGGAGAAAGCAACCGGGTAAGGACGGGTTTGTGTATTGCCCGATTTCATTGACTTTCAAACGATATGCAGGCGTATTGCTGGATTATGCTGAATGTTGTTTCGAGACGGGTGAGGAAGCGACCGGATGGGAGATGATCAGACAAGTGCGTAATCGTGCGTGGGGTAACTTGGAAATTGGTGTACAAGCCATTGATTTCCCGCAGGCAATGTTGAATACGACAGTTGTCGATGTGCCCGATGCAAAGACTGTTTATGCTGAATATAAGACGCGGAAAGGGTATACAAGTGATGTATGGAAAGTGGCTTTGACACAAGAACGCCGTCATGAGCTCAATGCAGAGTTCTCTTTATATTTCGACCTTTGCCGTATGGGGTTGGCTGAAGAATGGTTCAGATGCGAATACCCGAAAACAAAAGCCAATTCTACACCGGAGGAGTGCTGGGAAACTGGCGATTCTTTCCGTTATTTTGAGCATCAGAAATATCAGGAGATTTTCCCAATACCTACTAATGAGATTCTTAATAATCCTCTCATCAATTCGGAGGACCAGAATGAGGGATATTGATGACTCTAAAATTGTGCTAAGAATAGACAATTATATTGTTCTGTTATTCTGAACGAAGTGAAGAATCTCTTCTACAGAAAAGAGATTCTTCACTATGTTTGGGGTATGTATTCCTGAATGAGCAAATCAGATGATTAAGTGTCCACAATTTAAACTTGTAGTTAAGTATGGCAAGAAAAACATTTTGTTTCCTTCTATTTATATGTATGGGCGTGTGTGCATGTACTGTTCGGCATAATTCGTTACGGTCGACATTGTGTGCGGAAATTGTTGCCAATGTGCAGGACAGCGTGTTGCCGTTTTGGATGGATTATGCAGTGGCGCCTGACGGCGGTTTTTATGGTATGGTATTACGGAATGGTACTCCGGTGGTAGATGCTCCCAGAGGAGGGGTGCTGAATGCCCGGATTCTGTGGAGCTTTTCTGCTGCATACCGTACATTTGGAGATGAATCCTATCTGAAACTTGCCGACAAGTCTCAGCGTTATTTCATCGATACATTCATAGATAAGGAGAACGGTGGGGTATATTGGCTGGTCAATCCCGATGGTGAGATAGTGAATGCTTCTAAATATACTTATGCCATGACCTATGCCATCTATGGACTGGCAGAGCACTATCTGGCGACGGGTAACGACGAAAGTCTGAAAACTGCTATTAGTTTGTATCATGTCTTGGAAGAAAAAGGTCGCGAACCGCAATATGACGGTTATGTGGAATCCTTTACCGAAAATTGGGAGAAATTGGAGCGATATGACAATAATGCTCCCAAGACCATGAATGCCCATCTGCATGTGTTGGAAGCTTATACCCTTCTATATCAGTGCTGGAAAGACAATGGCTTGAAGAAAAGGCTTGAGTTTTGCGTCGATTTGTTCATCAACCGCATTTACGACCCGTCAAGGAGGCATTTCAATCTGTTCTTTGATAATGAGTGGAACGGTCTGGTCGAAATGGATTCTTACGGACATGATGTTGAGACCGGATGGCTGCTTTGCGAGGCTGCCCGTACGCTGGAAAATCAGGACCTGATAGAACAGACAAACCAGCTTGCACTGGATGTAACGGGAGCTTGTCTGGCCGAAGGAATGAGTGATAAAGGCTATATGATTTACGAGAAGAAAGGTGACAGAAAAACCAGGCATGCTTCGTGGTGGGGACAGGTTGAAACCATGATAGCTTGCGTCAATGCCTGGCAGATAAGCGGAGACGAAGCTTGGCTGCAATCGGCCGATACGGTCTGGACTTTTGTCAAAGACCATATGGTGGACAAGGAATACGGGGAATGGTATAGCGACTGTTTCGACGGGGAGCCTAAAAAGGAGGCTCCCAAAGTAAGTATGTGGCGTTGTCCATATCATACGGTACGCTTGGGAGTGGAAATGTATAATCGTTTAAAATAATACGTATGAAGAAATTGATAATAGGTGCGGCATCACTGATGCTTTGTGCAGGTTTGCAAGCCCAGGACTTCAAGATTAACCCGTCGGGGTATTTTGAAAACCACGGGGCCAATGTGATGGTTTTCAGTGATGTCTATCCTGAAGGACACCAAGGGGGTGTCACCTTGGTTTTGAATGGAGACCGCAGGGCCGCAGGCGGTGATGTGCGTTTCGAGATTTCGCAGGGGCAGTGGCAGGGATTGCCCAAGATGAGGAAACGGGTGGTGGATGAGGCTGCTAACGAAATCCGTGTCACACTGAGCTATCCTGACTCGGCCAAGCATATGGCGGGGTTCAATCCGATGCTCTATCCGGATTTTGCTTTCGGCTATACTATCAAGGTGAAAGGGGAAAAGGACTATCTGGTATTGACTGTTGATTTGGACCGGCCGGTTCCGGAGCGCTTTGCCGGGAAGCTCGGTTTCAATCTGGAGCTGGTGCCTTCTACCTTGTTGGGCAAGCCCTGGATTATGGATAACCGGACGGGTGTTTTCCCTCATCAGGCGATGGGGCCCACCATGAAGCAGACCTCCAATATGGAGCATATCGGAGACTTCAATCCTAAGGGGAAAGCCAGCCTGGACCAGTTGCTTCTGGACCGGAAGACTTATAATCCGATGATTGCCGATGATATTGTCTCTGCCCCTCTTGCCGCGGGAAAAAAGTTTGTGCTCAATCCGCAGGATGAGTTGGCAAAGATTACGATTGAGAGTGAGAAGGGAGATTTGATGCTGTATGACGGACGGATAAACCATAATAACGGTTGGTTTGTGCTTCGTTCGGAATTTCCGGCAGGAACGAAAGGGAATGCGGTGAGATGGATTATCCGTCCCACAGTTACCAAGGAGTGGCGCTATGCACCGGTGGTACAGGTCTCTCAAGTGGGTTATCATCCCGGACAGAAGAAAGTGGCTGTCATCGAATTGGACAAACGGGATACGGATTTCCGGCAACCTGCCCTCTACCGTATTGCAGCCGATGGCAGGAAACTGGTGAAGCAGCAGGCTGCCAAGGATTGGGGAGATTTCCAGCGTTACCATTATTTGCAGTTCGACTTTACGGAAATTACGGAAGAGGGACTTTATCAGGTGATGTACGGTGATGCGGCTTCTCCGGTGTTCCGTATTGCAAAGGATGTTTGGGATAAAGGAATCTGGCAGGCGGAGGTGGAATATTTCCTGCCGGTACAGATGTGTCACATGCGTGTCAACGAGAAGTATCGTGTATGGCATGACTTCTGTCACCAGGACGATGCCCGAATGGCCCAAACGAATATCAATCACATTGACGGATATAGCCAGGGACCTTCTACTCTGTGCAAATATCAGCCGGGCGATCTTGTTCCGGGATTGAACGTAGGCGGTTGGCACGATGCAGGCGATTATGACCTGCGTGTGGAGTCGCAGGCAGGTGAAGCCTATATCCTCGCTATGGCTTGTGAGAATTTCGGTGCCTACTGGGACGAGACTTCCATTGATTTCGAAAAACGGATTGTAGAGATACACCAGCCTGACGGGAAAAACGACTTGTTACAGCAAGTGGAAAACGGGGCTTTGACCGTAGTAGCCGGTTGGAAGGCATTGGGACGCCTCTATAGAGGAATTTTGTGTCCTACTGTACGGCAATATGCACACTTGGGAGATGCTTCGGCCCATACTGATCATGTCAGTGGAACGGCTGATGACCGTTGGGTGTTTACGGAAGACAATCCGGGACGTGAGTTACAGGTGGCCGCTTGGCTGGCAGGTATTTCACGCGTGCTGAAGGGACATAATGATACTCTGGCGGCAGATTGTCTGGAAATAGCCCGTGAGCTGTTTAAGATTACACGTTGTGATAACAATTGGATACTGACAACGAAAGTACATGCCGCCGTAGAGCTTTATCTGGCAACGAAGGAAGCCGGGTACCGCGATTTCGTTTTGCAGCAGCAGGATTTCATCTGCAAGAATATCCGTCAGACGGGCTGGTTCATCGGACGGTTCGACCAGGCTGTGGGCAATGTCCGTTTCAGCAAGGCTATTCGTAAGGCATTGCCGGAGTTACAGGCCATGTATCAGGAGTATAGCAGTAAAACCCCGTATGGAGTGCCACACGACAGAGGTAACCGTTCTTCCGGTTCATGGGAGCCTCAGCATTTGGGCTATAACTACTGTTATTTACATGCTGCTTATCCTGACTTATTTACACCGGACTACATTTTTAATGCCGTCCAGTATCTGCTGGGTATGCATCCGGGACGTAACCAGGCAGCTTTTGTAACGGGGGTTGGTGCCGAAACGATGAAGGCCGCCTATGGTGTCAATCGTGCTGATTGGTCTTATATCCCGGGTGGAGTTTCTCCGGGTACTAATCTGATTCGTCCCGATCTACCCGAACTGCTTCATTTTCCGTTCTTGTGGCAGGAAGGTGAGTATTGCCTGGGTGGACATGCTACGTGGTTTATGTATATGGTATTGGCGTCTAATAAAATATTGAATTGCAATGAATAGTAAAATAAAGGTAGATAAGTTTGTAATTGTAGTTTTTCTGCTCTGCATGGTTTGTAATATGACCATGCAGGCAAAAGCTTACGAGAGTTTCAAAGTATCCATTTATGTCCGTGCTTACGAGGTAGACAAGATGAAGGACATCCATTGGCTGGATTCTACCTGGAATGTGATTTCACAACAGTTGGAAGTGGACAAGATTTATCTGGAAACACACCGGGACTTGCTGGTTGTGGAGGATGCCACTCTGGAGCAGGCAAAGAAATTCTTTCATGACCGGGGTATAGAGACAGCTGGAGGTATTACCTATACCATCAACGAGGCAAACAGTTTCGAGACATTCTGCTATTCCAATCCTGAACACCGCAAGATGGTGCAAAAGATTGCGGAACACACGGCGAAACACTTTGATGAGTTTATTCTGGATGATTTCTTCTTCACCAGCTGCAAGTCCGACATAGAAATAAAGGCAAAAGGAATGCAGAGCTGGACGGACTACCGCTTGAAGCTGATGACCGAGGCCGGTCGTGACCTCGTGCTGAAACCTGCCAAGAAAGTGAATCCTCAGGTAAAGGTGATTATCAAATATCCCAACTGGTATGATCACTTTCAAGGTTTGGGATTTAATTTGGAGGAAGGTCCCCAGCTCTTTGACGGTGTCTGGACCGGTACTGAAACAAGGGACCCGGCAGGTAATCAGCATTTGCAGAACTATCTGAGTTATAATATTATCCGTTATTTCGATAACCTGCGTCCGGGTTATAACGGTGGGGGATGGGTCGATGTAGGTGGACTGAACATGGGTATGGACCGGTATGCCGAACAGCTTCATTTGACCATGCTTGCCAAGGCTCCCGAGATTATTCTCTTTGCCTATCACCAGCTTCTGGATGTGAAGTTGTCTCCTAAATACCGTACTCCCTGGCAGGGAATGGGTACCAGCTTTAACTATGATGAGGTGACCGCTCCCATCCGGTTGGAAGACGGCTCTTTGGTAGAACCTACCACGATGGCCCGTATAGCCGGTGTTGTGCTGAAACAAACGGATAAGTTGATTCATAAGCTGGGGAATCCGGTGGGTATAAAATCCTACAAGCCTTTTCATGCCGCCGGTGATGATTTCCTTCAGAACTATTTGGGCATGATAGGTTTGCCGATGGATATGCGTCCTGTTTTTCCGGAAGACCGGCAAGTGGTTCTGCTGACTGCACAAGCTGCACAGGATACGGAAATTATGGCTAAAATCAAGAGACAACTGCAAAGCGGGCGTGATGTGGTGGTTACGAGCAGTTTGCTGAAAGCCATTCCTGAGAAGCTTACAGAGGTAGCCGAGTTGCGTTGTACTGATTTGAAGGCTCTTGTCAATGATTTCGGCCGTTACGGGCAGTCCGGACGTGACCTGTTGATTCCGCAGGTGCAGTATTATACGAATGATGCTTGGGAGATGGTCAGTGCCGGTCGTCCGCTGACGGGTGGAGTTTCGGGCTATCCTATTCTGTTGAGAGCCCCGTATGCTACCGGTAATCTGTATGTTCTTACCATTCCCGACGATATGGGCAATCTGTATGATTTTCCGGCCAATGCCTTGAATGAAATTCGTCGCATTATGAGTAAGGACATAGGAGTCTGTCTGGAAGCTCCCTCCAAAGTAGGCCTGTTTGTATATGACAATAAAACGCTGGTGGTAGAGAACTTCAATGACGAACCGGTAGAGGTGCGTATCGTGACCGGTGATAAGGTGATGAAGCTGGAAAGCTTGGAGGATGGGACTGTTTTGAGTCCTCTTCCTGCCGGACCGGTGATACAGACCAGACGTCCGGTTACGCCTAAGAATTCTTTCCGTTTATTACTGTTGCCCCATTCATATAAGGCATTCCGATATAAATAATGGGTAAGAAGATTGCCGGGTGACTATTTGAAAGAGCAAGGAGGCTGGTTTACTGTAAAACCAACCTCCTTTGCTTATTCATGAGCATGCTTATGCTCCCCCAGTATTCTGTGTGGCAGTGTTCCGTGTCCCAATAACTCTATCGGGCAGTTGAAGTTCCGTTCCAGCCACTCCTCCGTGACACCGGTGTCGGGGTGGTAATCCAGCGTTTCGTTGACGCAAGCGATAGACTTGACTTGCTGCAATACCGTACCGATGTCATGGCTGACGAGGATGATGGCACATTCTTCATTGATTTCTGTCAGTAGTTCGTAGAGGCGGGCTTCAAAACGCTTGTCAATGTAGGTACTGGGCTCATCAAGAATCACGACCTGTGGGTCGGAGATGATGGCACGTCCCAGCAAGGCGCGTTGCAACTGTCCGCCGCTCAAGGCACCTATGGCGCGTTGTTCCATGCCTTCCAGTCCCATGCGGGCTATCACATGGCGGGCCTTTTCCCGGTGTCGGGTATTGAAGCGCGAAGCAAGTGGCTTTTGGCTGCTGAGGCCTGAAAGGATGACTTCTTCTACTGTAATGGGAAACTTCCGGTCGATGCTGCTGTACTGGGGCAGATACCCCATGGATAATCGAGTGTTGAGGGGTAGGCATTGAGAACCGGCTACTTCGGGTGACGGGGAATCGGTATGATAAAGTATCTCTCCGGCAGTGGGCTTCAGCAGTCCCAGGATGCACTTGATAAGTGTGGTCTTTCCTCCACCGTTGGGGCCGATGATACCCAGAAAATCACGTTCGTAGATAGTCAGGTTTACATCGTGCAACACAGTCCGGTTATCGTATCCGGCACTGAGGTTCTTTATTTCTATAATAGGAGATGCGAGCATGTTTTTTTCTTTATTCTCCTTCTCCTTTAGGGGAACGAGGGGTGAGCAGTGCTTGGGCCGTATTCATCATCTCCTCCTCCCAGTCGTATGAGAGGGGATTGATAGCCACCACCCGGGTTCCGGTCTGCTGGGCGATAAGGTCGGCATTGCGGCGGTCGAATTCCGGCTGTACAAAGATGACGCGTACCTTCTCCTTCTTGCAGGAGTTTATCAGGTTCTTCAGATGGGTGGGAGAGGGTTCCTTTCCACCGGCTTCGATAGGAATCTGGTGCAGGTTGTAGTCGCGGGCAAAGTAGGAAAGTGCCGGATGATAAATCATGAAGGCACGGTCGGCATTCGGGCTGGAAAGCATCTGGCAGATGAGGCTGTCTGTATGCTCTATCCGCCGGATGAGTGCGTTGTAACGTTCCATGTAGGCGTTTTCATTGGCTTTGTCTATGGCGCAGAGTGCATTCAGAATATTTCCGGCAATGATTTGGGCGTTGATGGTGGAATTCCAGATGTGGGGTTCCACACCACCGGCGTGCGTATGGCCTTCGTGTACATGCCCGTCTTTATGATGATGTGCATGGGTATCGTCCAGAATAAGTTCCACATTCTCGGACATATCGAAGAATTGCAGGTGGGGAGCATTGTCCGTCAGTTTTTCCGTCCATGTCTGCTCGAAACCGATGTAGCCGATGCGGAAATAGGCCTTGCTTTGGGCAAGGTCGACAAGCTGCTGGGGCGTGGGGTCGTAGGTTTCCGGACTTGAACCTTTGGGCACCATGCTGACGACGGTGAATTCATCGCCGGCAATGGCTTCGGTGAAATACCGCAGCGGCTCGATGGTGACGGTAATCACGGGTTTATCGTCATTCTTCTTGTTCTGTTGGCCTCCTTGCTTGCACGAGAAGAGCAAGGTGGCTATGAGGAGTAAAAAACAAAACTTTTTCATTTACAATTTACTATTTACAATTTACAATTTGGCTGCGCTGTGGCAGGGGGCATCAACTATTCATTATCAACTATTCCTTATCCATTATCACTTCCTCTTTCCTTCCCCTCAGTATCTCCCGTTTCCCTCCGGGGGGGCCTGGAAGACGCTCTACCTTGAATCCTATGGCTTGCAGCATGCGACGTACTACTCCTTTGGCGCAGTAGGTGGTCAGCACGCCATCAGTGCTCATGGCGGCATGGATATTCCGGAAGACTTTTTCCTCCCACATTCCCGGTTGCTTTTCGGGTGCAAAAGCATCGAAGTAGACAACGTCGAACGGAGATTTATTAATCATTAACAAACTGTCGATGCTTATTGTTTCGATATCTGCCCGCACTTTTCTCAGTGTGAAATAAGGAGTTATGGCAACTTCTTCTTCCCACGCAGCCCGATGCAGTTCCTCGAACAGAGGATTGTCGCTATATTTTAGCGCATCCACCTCCGGCCATGCAAGCGGATAGAGTTCGATACCGGTATAGTGCACAGGTCTCTTTTCCTTTTCGGCAGTTTCCAGTGTAAGCAGGGCATTCAGCCCGGTGCCGAAACCGATTTCAAGGATATGCGGGCGGGCAGTAGCGGATGCTTTCAGTCCCATGTCGATGAAGATGTGCTGTGATTCTGTACGTGCCCCCTTTACCGAATGATAATGTTCATTCAGTTCCGGTACAAACAGTGTCGCACTTCCGTCTTCCGTCTTCTCTATGATTCGTTGCATCACTTCTGCTTTTGTTGAATGTTTTTATTTAGTTTAATTCTCTGTGATTCAGCGTGTTGTTGCGCCTATATATCCAGCGTGCTGCATCTATACATCCAGTACGTTGCATCTATACATCCAACGCGTTGTATCTATACATCTATTGCTCAAACTCACTACATGTCAATAATTCATCATCGAAATGGCTCCTTGCAGTGCCCACAGCATAGCTATGTAGCGCACCAGTTTCCCTGCAAACATGGACGTGGTGGTCAGTATCAGATTACTGCGCATGAAGCCCAGTGCAATGGCTATGGCCTCTCCCACAAAGGGCAGAAAGGCGAAGAAAGCCATCAGTGCCCCTTTCCCTTGGAGGAAATGCTGCATCCGTTCTATCTTTTCCCTTTTTACCTTGAAATATTTCTCAATCCAGTCTATACGTCCCAGACGTCCCATGTAGTAGCACGTCATGCCTCCCAGCGTATTTCCCAAGGTGGCGGAGAGTACGCACAGTGCCGGGCTCAGACCGACCTTGACCAGTGCTACCATCACTATCTCGGAACTGAACGGAATGATGCTTCCTGCCAATAGGGCAGAGATGAACAGACCGACATATCCCCAGTCAATCAGCAGCTGTACGAGTGTATCTACAAAAGCGTCCATATATTGAATCCTAATAGAATGAATAATCCGATAAATGCACAAATGAAGAATATATTGGAACTGCGGCTATTTGTCAGTACAAACAAGTGTCCCGCCAGGATGCTGACACCGATGAGCAGGAAGGACATCAGGTGGACACTCAATACCGGTTGCAGTCCGATATAGACAAAGATGCAGAAATTCAGCAGGATGAGGAAGTGTAGATAGCTTCGGGTGCGTATCTTGTCTTCATAGCCGGCAATGAGACAGTGTGCCGCGCTGACGATGAACAGAACAAGGAGATACCCGAGGGTGGCGAGTTCCCACGGCTGATAGTCGAACCGGGTGGGAGCGAAGGTCACCAGCTCGCGGAAGGGCTGGCAGAAGAGTTCCATTTGCCCGTAGTAGAGGGCGTGTCCCAGCAACAGCCAGTAGGGTACGCTCCATCCTACCAAGGAAGCGAAGAAACTTTTGGGTTGGAGAGACTGGAAGTTGTAGGCACCTATCCAGAAGATGGGGACAAACAGCATGAGCTGCGGAAAAAGCAGGCTGCCCAGTCCGATGAAGACAAAGGCGTGGAAGAGACTGCCTGTGGGCCGTGCCTGCTGGTAGCTCTTGAAGAGGAAAAACAGTGCCACCAGGAAGGAGGCGGCTGCCAAGTCTCCCGCATACAGCATGTGCAGGCTGGGGCAGACGGATATCAGCAGGAAGTAGACAGAAGTCTGTACCGATGCCCGCATCCGGATGATGGCGAACGTATTGTTGAGCTGTATCAGGAAATACCCGATGACGGCATACAGAATAAAGCTGAAGAGACGGTTTGCCCAGGTGGGGATGCAGAAGTCGCAGAATGTTTCCCAAAGGGAATATCCGCTTTGCTGTGTCTCCGTTTCGGGCAACAGAACAGCGGTCAGTATCCAGCAGGATACTGAAATCAGGATAGCGGTGGGTAGTGTGAACCGCCCTGCCGTTATCCGGTTCTGGAATCTCTTCGTTCTCATTTATAAGTCAAATCCGATGTCGCGACGGAAATATTTCTTCTCGAAGTTTATCATGTCGGCCACGCGGTAGCTCTTCTGCAAGGCTTCTTCCTTTGTTTCACCATAGGAGCAGACGGCGATGACACGGCCACCGGCAGTTACGGTCTGTCCGTCTTTGGTGGCTGTTCCGGCATGGAAGAGGATGCTGTCCGTTTCGGCAGCCTTCTCGAATCCGGTCATCACCTTGCCCTTTTCGTAGGCTTCCGGATATCCTCCGCTTACCAGCATGACGCAAGCGGCTGTGCGTGGGTCGAATTCCAGTGTACGCTGGTCGAGGTCGCCCTGGGCAATGCCTTCGAGTAGGTCTACCAGGTCGCTCTTGATACGTAGCATTACACTTTCGGTTTCGGGGTCGCCCATGCGGACGTTGTATTCAATCACCATCGGTTCGCCCTTCACGTTGATAAGTCCCAGGAAGATGAAGCCTTGGTAGCCGATTTCTTCTTCCAGCAGACCGTTTACGGTAGGTTCGATGATGCGGGTGCGTACTTTTTCCATAAATGTTTCGTCGGCAAAAGGTACGGGAGTAACGCTGCCCATACCGCCGGTGTTGAGGCCTTTGTCGCCTTCGCCGATACGCTTGTAATCTTTGGCTACGGGCAATACCTTATAGTGGCGGCCGTCTGTCATCACGAATACGGAACATTCGATGCCGCTGAGGAACTCTTCAATGACTACCGTGGCGCTGGCATCGCCGAACATGCCGTCCAGCATTTCCTTCAGCTCTTTCTGAGCTTCTTCCAGTGTGGGGAGAATCAGCACGCCCTTGCCTGCACACAGTCCGTCGGCCTTCAGTACGTAAGGCGCTTCGAGGGAAGCGAGGAAGTCGAGTCCCTCCTGCAAGTTGTCGGCGGTGATGCTCTTGTAGCGGGCAGTGGGGATGTTGTGGCGCATCATGAAGCCTTTGGCAAATTCCTTGCTACCTTCCAGTGTAGCACCTTTGGCGGTGGGGCCGATGATGTCGATATGGCAGGTGGCAGGGTCTTCCTTGAAGCTGTCGAAGATGCCTTGTACCAACGGGTCTTCGGGACCCACAACAATCATGTCGATTTCTTTCTCAAGGGCAAAGGCCTTGAGTGCGGGAAAGTCTGTCGCCTTCAGGTTCACATTCTCGCCTGCTTCGCTTGTACCTGCATTGCCGGGAGCAATATATAGTTTCTCTACTTTCGGGCTTTGGGCAATCTTCCATGCCAGAGCGTGTTCGCGGCCACCGGAGCCTAATAATAATACTTTCATGGGTTCATTTACAATTTACAATGTACAATTTGTCTGTGCTGTGGGGCATCAGGTAAGTTGTACAGATTGTTATACTTAATGATTTATTCTCTCTTTTATTCTCTTCTTTCTTCTACCATCTACTCCCTATTTGCACGCCCGCACTGCATAGCAAATTGTACGGTACATTGTACATTAAAGATATTCTTCAAAATATCTTGTTATCTTCTCGTGCAGATGCACACGGTCGCGTCCCAGGACGTTGTGCTTGTGCGTGGGATAGATAAACAAATCGGGATAGGTACGGGCATCCACGCACGCCTTCATGAATGAAAGGGTGTGCTGCGGCACGCAGGTGTCGTCGTGGTCGTCGTGTATGATGAGCAGATGTCCTTTCAAGTTACCGGCAAGGTTTTTCAGATTTGTCTGCTTGTAGCCTTCCGGGTTCGCTTGCGGAGTGTCCATATAGCGCTCACCGTACATTATCTCGTAGTATCCCCAGTCGATAACCGGTCCGCCGGCAACGCCTACCTTGAAAATTTCGGGATAGCGCAGCATCAGCGCCGTAGTCATGTGTCCTCCGAAGCTCCAGCCGTGCACGCCGATACGCTCTCCGTCCACATAAGGCTGGCTTTTCAGGAATTCTACGCCCTTCACCTGGTCTTTGCCCTCTTCGATGCCCAGCTGGCGGAAGGTGGCGTTTTCAAACTCCAGTCCACGGTTGCTGCTGCCACGGTTGTCGAGGCTGAACATGATGTAGCCTTTGTTTGCCATGTAGATGTCCCAGCCGCGGGCATCGTTCATCCAGCCGTTCGTTATCATCTGGGCGTGCGGGCCGCCGTATACGTAGACGATGGCGGGATACTTCTTTGCCGGGTCGAAGTCGGCAGGCTTTATCAGGCGGTAGTACAAGTCTGTCTTGCCGTCGGCGGCTTTGATGGTGCCTACTTCTATGCTGGGCATTTCAAAGCCTTCGTAGGGGTTCTTGGCTGTCAGCAGTGTGTGTTCCCGTTGTTTTTTCGGGTTGGTGGACATCAGTTTTATGATACGGGGGCAAGTGGGCGAAGAGGCATTGTCGATGAGGTAAGTTCCCATGAAACCGGAGATTTGTGCCGAGTGCATGCCGGTTGGGTCTCCTATCAAGCTGCGTTTGCCATTCTTCAGGTTGACAGCGTAAAGGTTGCTCTGCAAAGGAGAGATTTCCGTACTCTTGATGATGAGCTCTTTCGTGTTCCGGTTAAAACCTACGATGTCTTGTACAAGCCAGGGGCCGGAGGTGAGTTGCTTCAGCAGTTCCCCTTCCGTATTGTATAGGTACAGATGGTTGAAGCCGTCACGCTGGCTTTGATAGATGAACTTGTGGCTGTCCCATGGCAGGAATAGAATGGGAGATTGCGGCTCCACATATTTGGGATGTCTCTCTTCGATGAGCACTTGTTGCAGCTTTCCGCTTTCAGCATCGTACCGGCACAGTTTGGAGTGGTTTTGGTCTCGGTTTAGCTCTATCAGATAGAGGCTTTTACCATCCGGTGCCCAGGTGATGTTGGTGAAGTAGCGGTCTTTTGGGTCGCCCATGTCCAGGTAGATGGTCTTTTGAGTAGCCGGATTGTAGATACCTACCTTTACCTGATGGCTGAGCATGCCGGCCATGGGGTAGCGTATTTTATCCACCAGTGCTATTCTTGTCGTGATGTCAACCAATGGATAGGGGGTGACCATGCTTTCGTTCATTCGATAAAAGGCCAGCAGGTCCCCGGCAGGATTCCAGAAAGTGCCTTTTGAAATGCCGAATTCATTGCGGTGCACACTTTGTCCGCAGACGATACCTTCCGGTTCGTTGGTGACTTTCAGGGTTTGCCCGTCACCGGTCATCACATAGAGATTATTGCCGATAGTATAAGCCAAATGGCGGCTTACCTCGTTCCAATCCTCATTTGCGGCTTGGGCGGGGCAAGGCTGGCTCCAGATGACTTTTTTCTTCTTCCAGTCGACGAGGGCACGGTACTTGCCGGTGTTCAGCAGCAGGAGTGGGTCTATTTGGACTTGAATACCCAGATTGACGCCTCGGGGTACGTTGACAGCCTTTGCAGCATGAAAGTGACGCAGTTTTCCAAGTCCTTTTTCTTCCAGCAGCGCGTTGGCTTCTTCCAATGTGATGGCAGTGAATTTCTCTCCGGGCTTGGCACCTAATCCTTTGACAGCCCATGTACCTTCTATATTGTCGATGCCAAGTTCCAGACAAGCGGCATCGCCCCACCACTGGTACGATTTGTTTTCCGGTTTGTGGTAGGTCTCACCTCCGGGAATCAGATCTTCCAGGGTCGGCTTTTTCAGTTCTTGTGCCATAGCGTTTGTTGCAAGCAGAGCAGGTACTGTTATCAGCAGTGCAAGAATGCTCTTACTTATTTTCTTTGCATTCATTCTCCTTGTCATTGTTCGTGTTATTCTTCTTCCTTCTTTCCCGCCTCTCTTCTTTTGCTTTCCGGGTAAGACTCACCCGACCTTGTTCTGCGTTCTCCACCGAATTCACGTCTTTCCCTCGGTCTGAACTCCCGTCTTTCCCCATCCTTGAACTCTCTTCTTTCACGCGGACGGAATTCGCGCTTTTCGCCGTCCTTGAATTCTCTTGGTCTGCGTTCGCCGTTGAACTCGCGTCTTTCGCTACCGAATTCACGTCTCTCTCCACTGAATCGGGGACGGAATTCGCGTCTTTCTCCGGGTTTGAACTCTTTCCGTTCCCCAGAAGCCGGACGAAATTCTTTGCGCTCCTTGCTCAACTCCTCGCCTTCGGCACGAAATTCCTTGTACTTTCCATCGAAGATTTCGTACTGGCGGAATTCGCATTCCAGCGCACCATTGAATAAAGGTATCTTGGAGGTGGCTTTTAGCCCGATTTGGTCGAAGCACTCTTCCCGGTAAGAAAGAATCCATGCGGTGTTGCCCGTAAAGGCATGTTTCAGACGCTCGCCAATCATGGAGTAAAGGCCCAGCAGGTCGTTGGTAGAGATACGCTCACCGTAGGGAGGATTGGTGATGATGATGGATTTCTCCGCAGGTTGCTCGAATTGCTGGAAAGGTTGCAGCTTCAATACCACGTCCTTGCTTACGCCGGCAGCCTTTATATTGTGTGTGGCAATTTCGTTTGCCTTCGGGCTGTTGTCGTAACCGTATATCTTATGCGTAAATTCACGTTCCTGGCTGTCGTCATTGTATATCGTGTCGAACAGCTCCTGGTCAAAATCCACCCACTTCTCGAAAGCGAACTCCTTGCGGAATACGCCCGGAGCGATGTTGCGTGCAATCAGCGCCGCTTCGATGGGAATGGTTCCCGAACCACACATCGGGTCTATCAGGTCACATTCGCCACGCCAGCCGGTCATCAATATCATGCCGGCGGCCAGCACCTCATTCAGCGGGGCCTCTACTGCTTCCTGGCGATAACCGCGGCGGTGCAGCGATTCGCCGCTGGAGTCGAGAGACAGCGTACATTTGGTTTCGGCAATGTGTATGTTCAGCAGCACGTCCGGTTTGTTGACACGCACGCCGGGACGTTCGCCGGTCTTCTCGCGGAAATAGTCCACGATGGCATCCTTCACCTTGTAGGAAACGAACTTGGAATGACGGAACTCTTCACTGAATACAACCGCGTCCACGGCAAAGGTCTTGTCCGTATCCAGATAGTCTTCCCATCGGATGGCTTTAATCTGTTCGTAAACCTCGTCGGCATCTTTGGCTGTGAAGTGTTTGATGGGTTTCAGTATCCGGATGGCTGTACGCAGGCAGAAGTTTGCCTTGTACATCATTTCCTTATCACCACTGAAAGATACCATGCGGCGGCCTATTTCTATTTCGTTGGCGCCCAGTGCAGTCAGCTCTTGTGCCAGTACCTCTTCCAGTCCTTGGAAGGTTTTGGCAATCATTTCAAAAGATTGTTCGCTCATCTATGCATTTACTTTATGTGAATCGGCAATCTGGGTAGTTGTCACTCGTTTCTCTCATTAGTGGCTGATAACCATTTAACTACTTGAACTGCTGATTTGAGTTATTTACGATTTTAATTGTTTATTGGTTGTTTGTGACTTACTTCTTGGCCTTTGTCTGTACAATCCTTGCTCCTGCGGGAACATCTTCTGTCACCCAGATATTGCCGCCTACGGTGGCTCCTTGTCCGATGGTGATGCGTCCCAATATGGTGGCGTTGGAATAGACTATCACATTGTCTTCCAGAATGGGATGGCGGGGAATACCCTTGATGGGCTTGCCGTCTTCGTCTAGCGGGAAGCTCTTGGCACCGAGGGTCACACCCTGGTACAGCTTCACGTTGTTGCCGATGATGCAGGTCTCGCCGATTACCACACCCGTACCGTGGTCGATGGTAAAATAACCACCTATTTCCGCTCCTGGATGGATATCGATTCCCGTTTCACTGTGCGCCATCTCGGTGATGATGCGGGGAATGAGGGGAACACCCAACTTGAGCAACTCGTGTGCGATGCGGTAGTTGCTGATGGCGCGGATGGCCGGATAGCAGCTGATGACTTCGCCGAACGACTGTGCGGCGGGGTCACCGTTGTAGGCGGCTTCCACATCTGTGGCGAGTGTACGTCTCATTGCCGGCAGGTTGCTGATGAACTTGGCAGCCAATAAGGCGGCTTCTTCCCGTTGGAGCTCGGTACAACAGTTGCATTCGCCGTCGCCTGCAAAGCAGAGGCCGGCAAGGATTTGCTCGGTCAGCAGGTCGAACAAGCGTTCGACATTGACACCGATATGGTAAGTCACCGTACGGCTGTTGACCGTAGAATTTCCGAAATATCCGGGGAAGATGATGGCTCGCGCCAGTTCGATGATGTCGCGCAGCACTTTTGCCGAAGGCAGCGGGTTGCCGTCCGTATGCTGGTGAAACAGTCCTTTGTATGATTCGCTTTCCGATAGCTCATCGACTGCTTGTGTCAAAATGTGGGTAAAGTTGAGTGGACTCATTATGATATCCTTAAGTTTAAAAGTGGCAACAAAGATAGGAAATACTCGTCAAATATCCTACATATCCCTCATTTATAGTACGTATTTACCATATTTGTGGTATTTTCTACGAACCAATTTTGCGCTACTTTTGTCTTGTAAGAAATAACATACCTCGTTCCACTCCGGATTGTTAGTCTTTTCCCTTAGGGGAATGAGGAATTTAAAAACAGTTGGATTATGAAGAAGATAGCAGAACGCCTTACCGACCTGGTAGGCAACACTCCCTTGCTGGAGTTGAATAATTATAACAAGAATAAGGGTCTGAAAGCCCGTGTTATTGCCAAATTGGAATATTTTAACCCTGCCGGCAGTGTGAAGGACCGCGTGGCGCTTGCCATGATAGAAGATGCCGAGGCAAAAGGGCTGTTGAAGCCTGGTGCCACCATCATCGAACCTACCAGTGGGAATACGGGCGTAGGGCTGGCTTTTGTGGCCGCCGCCAAAGGTTACAAGCTGATACTGACGATGCCCGACACGATGAGTTTGGAACGCCGCAACCTCTTGAAAGCCCTTGGTGCGGAACTGGTACTGACTTCGGGTGCCGACGGTATGAAAGGCGCAATAGCCCGTGCCGAAGAACTGAAAGCCGCCAACCCCGGCTCGCTGATTCTACAGCAATTTGACAATCCTGCCAATCCGGCAATGCACGAGCGTACTACCGGACAAGAAATCTGGCGTGATACAGACGGCCGGGTGGATATTTTCGTGGCCGGTGTAGGGACGGGAGGCACAGTGAGTGGTGTGGGTGCAGCCTTGAAAGCCAATAACCCGAAGGTAAAGATTGTGGCTGTGGAGCCCGAAGATTCTCCCGTACTTTCCGGTGGGAAGCCCGGTCCCCATAAAATACAAGGTATCGGTGCCGGATTTGTGCCGAAGAACTATAACAGTGCCGTAATAGACGAAGTTCTGCAGGTATCCAATGATGACGCCATACGTACGGGCCGCGAACTGGCGAAGTATGAGGGATTGTTGGTCGGCATCTCTTCGGGAGCTGCCGTTGCTGCAGCTACCCGCTTGGCACGGTTGCCCGAGAATGAAGGAAAGACGATTGTAGCGCTGCTGCCCGATACGGGAGAACGGTATCTTTCGACGCTGTTGTATGCATTTGAGGAATATCCGTTGTAAAAGTAAATATTTCTGCCGGTTATCCGCTCCATCAATGTGGAGCAGGTGACCGGCAGATGGTATTTATAGTTCGCTTGGTCTTAACCCGAATGACCGGCAGCTTATTTTCTCTACTTTCACTTCCCATATCTTGACATTGCGTACGGCGGGTTCGGCATATTTGCATTCATTTTCCGTATATTGCTTCATCAGCATGTCGAGTACGCGTCGCTTCTCTTCCATGTCTTCCACGAAGTGTACTTTCCCACGACAGATAACACTGCGCGACTTCATGCTGTAGCTGCATGCCACTTGCCGGTGCATATAAACCAGCTCGTGTCCTTCGCAGAAGGTGATGCAAACTTGCGGGTGCTTTGTTACCATCTCCACTTTACTGCCTTCCGGGCCGGAATGCAAGTATATTACCCCGTCTTGATAGGCAAAGTTCATGGGAACCGCATATGGGTTTCCTTCAAGGTCTGTGATGCCCACTATGCAGTATGGGCATTTACGGATAATTTCCTCAATCTGTGTAGGGTCTGTAATAGTAATTGTCTTCATGTGCAAAGCCTCACCCCCGGCCCCTCTCCGAAAGAGAGGGGAGTGGGGAAGTGGGGATATTTAATATTGTAGGGTTATTCTTTATTTCACTTCACTCAAGTTTCGCAAGTTTTCAATTCATTGCTCTCCTCTCCCCTCTCTATCGGAGAGGGGAGAGGAGGTGAGGTTACACCAGTGCAAAGTCCAACTGCTTCTTTTCCAAGTTAGCGCGTGCCACCTTAATGGTAATGGCATCTCCCAGACTATAAATTTTATTTTTGCGGCGTCCGCGCAGGCAGTAGTTCTTTTCATCGAATTCGTAATAGTCATCGTCGAGGTCGCGGATGGGAATCATGCCTTCGCACTTGTTCTCATTCAGCTCCACGTAGAGTCCCCATTCCGTTACGCCGGAGATGACACCGTCGAAGGTCTGTCCCAGGCGTTCGGTCATGAATTCTACTTGCTTGTACTTGATGGAGGCGCGTTCCGCGTTGGAGGCTATCTGCTCCATGCTGCTGCTGTGTTCGCAGAGGGCTTCGTATTTCTGTTCGGACACGGTGCGGCCTCCCTGGTCCAAGTACTTGGTGAGCAGACGGTGTACCATCATATCCGGATAGCGGCGGATGGGCGAGGTGAAATGGGTATAGTAATCGAAAGCCAAACCATAGTGCCCCACGTTATGCACGGAGTAGCGTGCCTTCTGCATGGCGCGGATGGAGACGGTTTCAATCAAGTTCTCCTCCTTCTTGCCCTGGATGTCGTCCAGCAGGTGGTTGATGGACTTGGAGATGTCGGTCTTTGTACCGCTGGTACGCAGCTTGTAGCCGAAACGGGCGATGAACTGTGCCAGGTTGTCCAGCTTCTCCGGGTCGGGGAGGTCGTGAATACGGTATGGCAACACTTTGGCTTTCTTGCCTTTGGGCACGCGGCCTATCTTTTCGGCTACGGTGCGGTTGGCAAGCAGCATGAACTCCTCTATCAGCTTGTTGGCATCTTTCGACTCCTTGAAGTAGACGCTGACGGGTTTGCCCTTCTCGTCAATTTCGAACTTCACTTCGTAGCGGTCGAAGTTGATGGCTCCTGCCTTAAAGCGGTTCTCACGCAGTATTTTGGCAAGCTTATCCAGTTGGAGCACCTCTTCCTGGAAGTCTCCTTTGCCGGTTTCTATAATCTCCTGGGCTTCTTCGTAGGTGAAGCGGCGGTCGCTCTTGATGACGGTATGTACCACGCGTGAGTTCTTCACTTCGCCTTTTTCCGTCATTTCAAAGATGACGGAGTAGGCAAGCTTCTCTTCGTCGGGGCGGAGTGAACAGATGAAATTACACAACCGTTCGGGGAGCATTGGGATGGTGCGGTCTACGAGGTAGACGGATGTGGCACGCTTCTCGGCTTCCTTGTCTATGATGCCGCCCTCTTTCACGTAGTGGGTCACGTCGGCAATGTGTACGCCTACTTCCCAAAGTCCCCCTTTCAGTTTGCGGATGGAGAGGGCGTCGTCGAAGTCCTTGGCATCCTTGGGGTCGATGGTGAAGGTGGTCACACCCCGGAAGTCCTCACGTCGGGCTATTTCCTCGGCGGAGATTTCGGCGGGTATCTTGTCGGCAGCTTTCTCTACGGCAGCGGGGTAGACATAGGGCAGGCCGAATTCCGCCAGGATGGCGTGCATCTCGGTGGTATTGTCTCCTGCGCGCCCCAGGATGTCGATTACCTGGCCGATGGGGTTCTTGGCTTTGTCGGGCCATTCCACCACCTTTACGATGGCTTTGTCGCCCGTCTTGCCGCCTTTCAACTTTTCTTTGGGGATGAAGATGTCGTTGGCAAGCGTACGGTTTTCCGTTACAAGGAAAGCGTATGACTTGGCAACTTCCAGGGTACCCACGAAGGTGTCGTTGGCACGTTCCAGTATCTCGATGACTTCTCCTTCGGCTTCGCGTCCGCGACGCTTGGCATAGAAGGCGATACGCACTTTATCATTGTTCATGGCGTGTGCCGAGTTGCGTTCGGCCACGAATATCGGTTCGCCTCCACCTTCCGGTATAAAGGAATTCTTGCCGTTGCTCTTGCGCTGGAAGGTTCCGGTCATTTCCACGCCGTGGTTGTTCAGCTTGTATTTGTGCTTGTCCACTTCTGTGATGTAGTCGTCCATCGACAGTTCGGACAAGATGTCCATGCACAGCATCTTCAGCGGATGTGTGGTGAGGTGGAGTTGTTCAAAGATGTATTTCAGGGATAATACTTCGTCTTGCTTTGTGTGGAAGAATTCCAGCAGTACTTTGACGAGCTCTTTCTTCTTCATGCGTTTGCCGGCTTTCTTTTCTTTCTTTTTGGCCATAATGTTATGATGTATTTTATGTATAAATAGAGATTCTGTGTCAATCTGTGTAATCTGTGGTGATTACCTCTTGCAAAGTAAACAAATAAATATGTTCCTTCGTTCACTCAGACTTCAAAATATTATCATTCTATTGAAAATAATGAAGGAACGACAGATTGTAATGGATTTATGTACTATATTTGCACACAAAGTGAAGATAGGCTGTACCTTAGACGAAAAGCAGATGGAAATGCAAACTCTGAACAAAAAAGCAGATGCCACACGGGAAAAAGACATTTACCGGGTGACGGTTGTGGGAAGTGTGGTAAACTTTCTCTTGCTTGTCTTCAAATTCTTTGCAGGTATTGTAGGTCACAGTGCCGCCATGCTGGCGGATGCGGTACATTCTTTGTCGGATTTCATTACAGATATTATTGTCATTGTTTTTGTGCGCATTTCGGCAAAGCCCGAAGATGAAGGACACGATTACGGTCATGGCAAGTACGAGACGCTGGCAACTGCCATTATCGGTATTTTTCTGTTGTTTGTGGGATTCGGCATTTTCTGGAACGGGGCTTCCTCCATTTACCGCTTCCTGCAAGGCGGCTCTCTGCAGGAACCCGGTATACTGGCACTGGTGGCTGCATTGGTATCCATCGTTTTCAAGGAAGTGCTTTATCAATATACCGTATTCAAGGGCAGGAAGTTGAATTCGCAGGCGGTTGTTGCCAATGCCTGGCATCACCGGAGTGACGTGTTTTCGTCCATAGGCACGGCAGCGGGTATAGGTGGCGCCATTCTTTTGGGTGACCATTGGCGGGTGCTGGACCCGGTGGCAGCGGTTATTGTCAGCTTCTTCATTATGAAGGTGGCTGTGCAGTTGTTGATACCGTGTGTGGACGAACTGTTGGAGAAATCATTGCCTGCCGAGGTGGAGGATGAGATACTGAAGACGATTCTCTCTTTTCCCGGTATCAGCTCGCCGCATCACCTTCGTACGCGCCGCATCGGCAGTTATTGTGCCATCGAGGTGCATGTGCGTATGGATGGTAGCATCTCGCTGGAGGAAGCTCACGAGACGGCAACGGCGGTGGAGAACAAGCTGAAAAGGCAGTTCGGCAAAGGAACACTGGTCAGCATCCATGTGGAGCCGGTGAAGAAGAGTAACGAGGCGACAGAGTAACACAAGGAGCGTCAAGGTGACGGACCGGATGAAAAGTAATTAGTAATTTGTAACAGAAGAAGTGGAATCGATTTTAATTACAGGAGCAAGCGGATTTATCGGAAGTTTCATCGTGGAGGAGGCGTTGAAGCGCAAGTTCGGTGTGTGGGCGGGTGTACGTTCGTCCAGCAGCCGCGAGTATCTGCGTGACCGCAAGATACATTTCCTCGAACTGGACTTTGCGCACCCCAATGAACTGAGGGCACAACTCTCGGGACATAAAGGGACCTACAATAAGTTTGATTATATTGTCCATTGTGCCGGTGTGACGAAGTGTGTGGACAAGAACGAATTCGATTTGGTGAATTATCTGCAGACCAAATACTTCATCGATACGCTGAGGGAGCTGAACATGATTCCCAAGCAGTTTATCTTCATCAGTACGCTGAGTGTGTTCGGCCCGGTACGCGAGAGGACCTACGACCCGATTATGGAGAGTGACCCCCCTTCACCCAATACCGCTTACGGACTCAGTAAACTGAAAACAGAACTTTATTTGCAGAGTATTCCGGGTTTCCCCTACGTCATCTACCGGCCGACGGGTGTATACGGGCCGCGTGAGAAGGATTATTACCTCATGGCGAAGTCCATCCGGCAGCATACGGACTTTTCTGTAGGCTTCTGCCGCCAGGACTTGACGTTTGTATATGTAAAGGACATCGTGCAGGCTGTCTTCCTCGGGATAGAGAAGCAGGTGTCCCGCCGCGCCTATTTCCTGGCTGACGGGAAGGTGTATAGCAGCCGTGCTTTTTCCGATTTGATAAGGAAAGAATTGGGCAATCCGTTTGTTATTCGCCTGAGATGTCCGTTAATTGTATTGAAAGTCGTATCTTTGCTCGCCGAATTCTGGGCGAAGCGGCAGAACAAGACCAGTACGCTCAATTCGGACAAGTATAGAATAATGAAACAACGCAACTGGCAGTGTGACATCACACCGGCCGTCGAGGAACTGGGCTTCAGTCCTGAGTACGACCTGGAACGGGGTGTAAAGGAAACCATTGCCTGGTATAAGGATAAGGGATGGCTTTAGATTTATTTAAAAGGGTAGAAACCCGTAAGGGGCTTTTTGCGGTAGAGAAGATTACGCTGATATACAATTTGCTGACTTCCATTCTCATTCTGTTTCTTTTTCAGGAAATGGATCATCCGGTGCAGATGCTTGCAGACCGTGTTGTCATTGCGGGTATGACGTTCCTGTTGATGTATCTTTACCGGCTGGCACCCTGCAAGTTCTCTGCCTTTGTGCGCATAGCCATCCAGATGTCACTGCTTTCCTATTGGTATCCCGACACCTTTGAGTTCAACCGGATATTCCCCAATCTCGACCACGTGTTCGCGTCGGTGGAGCAGTGGATGTTTGGTGGACAGCCTGCTGTGTGGTTCTGTGAAAGGTTTCCGCAGATGTGGGTGAGCGAGCCGTTCAATATGGGATACTTCTTCTATTATCCGATGATTCTGCTGGTGGTGGTGTGGTATTTCCTTTATCGTTTCGACCTTTTCGAGAAGGTTTCGTTCGTCATCGTCACCGCTTTCTTCATCTATTACCTTATTTATATTTTCGTCCCCGTTGCCGGGCCGCAGTTCTACTTCCCCGCCATTGGAAGCGACCATGTGGCGCAAGGTATCTTCCCGTCCATCGGTGACTATTTCCATCACCATCAGGAACTTCTTCCCGGTCCGGGCTATGAGCACGGCTTCTTCTACAACCTGGTGGAGAGTTCCCAGCAGGTGGGTGAGCGCCCCACGGCTGCTTTTCCCAGTTCGCACGTCGGAATGTCTACGGTACTGATGATTATGGCATGGCGTGGCAGCAAGCGTCTGTTTGCCTGCTTGTTTCCTTTCTATCTGCTGTTGTGCGGGGCTACGGTCTATATCCAGGCACATTACCTGATAGACTCTATCGTGGGTTTCGTATCGGCTTTCGGCATTTATATCCTGGCCACGTGGATGTTCAAGCGATGGTTTGCGCAGCCGATGTTCCGCTAGTCGGGCACGGTGATTATCTTTCCACTGTCTGTGGGCAATACCAATGTACGCGGATAAACTTCTGCCGGAAGTGAATGCTGGAAGTTTACGATGAGCTGTTTGAGCAGTTTTTTCTTTTTCATAAAGACATATTTATGGGATTCTTTCTTTCTTGGGAAGACGAATATAGGGACTTGTTTCTTTCTGCCAAAGAAACAATGTTTTTTTCTTGCCTCCTTGTTGGCAAGGTTTTGCCTTCCCATTGGCAAGGCTTTGCCACCGCGTTGGCAAAACTTTGCCATAGGCATGGCAAAAGTTTGCCAAGGGCAAGGCAAGTGGTTGGCAAAATTTCTTGCTGACAGACAGTGAGTTATGCGGATGGCAACAAAGCGTGTCATCTGCGTCTGAATACTCCCCCCCTCTCAGAAGCTATTCAAGAAGGGGCGTGAGGATGATTGCTCAAGTATCGGACTCGATGGTAAAAATCGTATGCGGTTTTCTCCTATGGCAGCAACGGTTCTATCTCTTCGAAGATGCGGTACAGTTCCTCCTTCGTCTCTGCCCGCAGCATGGCTATCCGGGTGTCGCGGAAATTGGGAATCCCTTTGAAGAGCGGGCTTGCTGCCAGGTGGCGGCGCACGTGCAGTATGCCCCGTCGTTCATCCAGCAGGTTGACGCTGTCTTCCACTTCCTGGCGGAGTACGTTCAGCCGCCATTCGGAACTCGGCGGAGGGAGTTCTTCGCCCGTCTCCAAATAATGCTTCACTTCCTTAAAGAACCACGGGCGGCCGAAGCTGGCACGGCCTATCATGATGGCGTCCACACCGTAGAGGTCGAAGCATTCTTTGGCCCGTTGGGGAGTGGTGATATCACCGTTGCCGATGATGGGAATGTGCATGCGTGGGTTCTTTTTCACCTCGCCGATAAGTGTCCAGTCCGCCTCGCCGGTATACATCTGGGCGCGGGTACGGCCGTGGATGGTGAGGGCGGCAATGCCGCAGTCCTGCAACTGCTCGGCAAGGTCTACGATGATTTTACTGTTGGCATCCCAGCCCAGGCGGGTCTTCACGGTGACGGGAATCTTCACGGCATCTACCACGGCACGGGTGATTTCCAGCATCAGCGGAATGTTCTGTAGCATACCGGCACCGGCACCCTTGCCGGCAACGCGCTTCACGGGGCAGCCGAAGTTGATGTCCAGCGTGTCCGGATGTGCCTGCTCCACAATGCGGGCGGCTTCTACCATGGTGGCGGTGTCCCGTCCGTATATCTGTATGGCTACGGGCCGCTCTTCATCGCTGATGTTCAGTTTCTGCTGGGTCTTGCCTACGGAGCGTATCAAGGCATCGGCAGAAACGAACTCGGTATATACCATGTCTGCTCCGAAGTGCTTGCACATCAGGCGGAAAGCAGGGTCGGTGACGTCCTCCATCGGGGCGAGGAATACGGGGCGTGGGCCCAGGTCTATATCTTTAATCTTCATAATCTAAGCGGATTTGTCCGCAAAAGTACAGAAAAAAGCCTACCTTTGCATACTCTAATTCAAAAAGAAATGATGAAACACTCAATCAGTGACTTCGAAATCATGGCACCGGTAGGCTCGCGCGAATCTCTCGCAGCAGCCATACAAGCAGGTGCCGACTCCATCTATTTCGGTATCGAGAACCTGAACATGCGTGCCCGTTCGGCAAATACCTTCACTATCGACGATTTGCGGGAAATAGCCCGGACGTGCGACGAACATGGCATGAAGAGCTACCTCACCGTCAATACCATTATATACGACCATGACATTCCGCTGATGCGTACCATTGTAGATGCGGCAAAGGCGGCAGGCATCTCGGCAGTCATTGCCGCTGATGTGGCAGTGATGAGCTATGCCCGGCAGATAGGGCAGGAGGTACACCTCAGCACACAGCTCAACATCAGCAACGTGGAAGCCCTGCGCTTCTATGCGCAGTTTGCCGATGTGGTGGTGCTGGCGCGTGAGCTGAATTTGGAGCAGGTGGCAGAAATCTACCGACATATCCGTGAGGAGAATATCTGCGGTCCCAGTGGAGAGCAGATACGTATAGAGATGTTCTGCCACGGTGCGCTTTGCATGGCAGTCAGCGGAAAGTGTTATCTCTCATTGCATGAAATGAACCACTCCGCCAACCGCGGTGCCTGCATGCAGGTATGCCGCCGTAGTTATACGGTGCGCGACAAGGAGACGGATGTGGAATTGGAGGTGGACAACCAATACATCATGTCCCCCAAAGACTTAAAAACTATCCACTTCATGAACAAGATGCTGGATGCAGGTGTTCGTGTTTTCAAAATAGAAGGACGTGCCCGCGGACCCGAGTACGTGCGCACGGTAGTGGAGTGTTACAAAGAAGCCATCCGTTCCTATCTGGACGATACATTCACCGATGAGAAAATTGCCCGGTGGGACGAACGTTTGAAGACGGTCTTCAATCGTGGTTTCTGGGACGGCTACTACCTGGGACAACGCTTGGGCGAATGGACCAAGAACTACGGCTCTGCCGCTACGGAACGTAAAATCTATGTGGGTAAGGGCATCCGCTACTTCTCAAACATCGGTGTGGCAGAGTTCCTGGTAGAAGCAGCCGAAGTGAGCGTAGGCGACAAGTTGCTGATTACGGGTCCCACAACGGGTGCCGAATTCGTCACTTTGGACGAGGCACGCGTCGATTTGAAACCCGTGCAGACTGTAAAGAAAGGCCAGCATTTCTCGATGAAATCGGTGAAAATACGTCCCAGTGACAAACTCTACAAGCTGGTCAGCGTAGAGGAACTGAAGAAGTTCAAAGGCTTGGATGTGGAGAAACAACGTGGCTAAGTATCAAATAGTAAATAGTCCAATAGTAAATATGAATTATATCTATGAACTTCCCATGAAGGTGCGCGACTATGAATGCGACCTGCAAGGCATCGTCAATAATGCCAATTATCAGCATTATCTGGAGCATACGCGCCATGAGTTTCTGTTGAGTGCCGGCGTCAGCTTTGCCGGACTGCACGAGCAGGGGGTAGACCCGGTAGTGGCACGTATCAATATGGCTTTCAAGACTCCCCTGAGGAGTGGTGACGAGTTTGTCTCCAAGCTTTATATGAAGAAGGAAGGCATCAAGTACGTCTTCTATCAAGACATCTTCCGTGCTTCCGACGGTAAGGTCTGCCTCAAGGGCGTGGTCGAGACCGTGTGTGTAGTCAATGGCCGGTTGAGCGACAGCGAACTGTTCGACCGCCTTTTTGCCCCTTATCTCAACCCGGGTAAGTCCGTGTAATCTTTGGTGGAATGAACAGTGACGAACGGATTTGCAGTATAGCTCTCACACTTTGCCCCGGTATAGGACATATCGGGGCAAAGCGTTTAATAGAGGGTACGGGCAGTGCTGCCGAAGTATTCAGTCGGCGGAAGGAGCTCCCCGAAATCATGCCCGGTGTGAATCCGGGGGTAGTGACGGCCCTTGATTGTCCCGCTGCCTTTCTGCGTGCCGAGCAGGAGATGGAGTTTGTAGAGAAGAACCGCCTTTCCTGCCTGACGTTGAAGGATGAGGCTTACCCTTCCCGCTTGCGTGAATGTGAGGACGCACCGATTGTACTTTTCTTTAAAGGAAACACCGATTTCAACCGCCTGCATGTCGTCGATATGGTAGGTACACGCCGTGCCACCGATTACGGCAAGCAATTCTGTGCCGACTTCCTGCGCGATTTGGCCGTTCTTTGTCCCGATGTGCTGGTAGTAAGCGGACTGGCTTACGGGATAGATATCCATGCCCATCGGGCCGCTTTGGCAAATCATCTCCCTACCGTTGCTGTCCTTGCTCACGGACTGGACCGCATCTATCCGTATGTACACCGGAAAACAGCCATCGACATGCTGGCACAAGGCGGACTGTTGACCGAATTCCTTACCGGGACGAATCCGGACAAGCATAATTTCGTCAGCCGCAACCGTATTGTGGCGGGTATGAGTGATGCTACCATTGTGGTGGAATCTGCCGCAAAGGGAGGTTCCCTTATCACTGCAGAGTTGGCAGAGGGATATCATCGTGACTGTTTTGCTGTTCCGGGGCGTGTTACGGACGAATCTTCCATCGGTTGCAACCGGTTGATACGCGACAACAAGGCCGCCCTTATCCAAAATGCGGAAGAGTTTGTGCAGATTATGGGCTGGGCCGTAGCGGAGCAGCCTGCCCGGACAGAAGGTATTCAGCGTAATCTTTTCCCGGAACTGACGGAAGAGGAGGAGCTTGTTGTACGCATCCTTATGCGGCAGGGAGACCTCCATATCAATGCGATGGTGGTGGAAGCGGATATACCCGTCAACCGGATGAGTGCCTTGCTTTTTGAATTGGAGATGAAAGGAGTGGTCAAGGCAATGGTGGGCGGTGTCTATCATTTGCTGACTTGAGCGCGGCAGGTCTCTTGCCTTATATGGACGGTTGCCCGTATTTCATGATGAACTTTTCCGGATGGTCCGTCGCTATGATGTCTACCCCCAGGTCGACCGCCTTCTGGTTCTCTTCCGTCTTGTCGTCCAGCCCCAGGACAAGTGCCAGTACCTGCAGGTTGTGCTCACGGCATTTCTTTACGAATTGCGGGGTAAGGGAGTCAATCCAGACGACAGCGATGTCGGGATGCAGTTCCTTTACGACATGCTCTATGTCTTTTTCACTTTTGATGTAGGCTTGCAGGGTTCTTACCTCGGGTGCCATCTTTCTGAAGCATTTGGCATGATACTCCTTGCTGAAGGTGAAGTTGCAGTTTTCCAGCATGCCTTCGTCCTTTATCAGATTCAGTAATTGGTGCAGACCGCCGTTGCGGTAGTCGATGGTGATTCTTAAACCGTGCTCTTTGGCCTTGCGTAGCAGGTCGGTAAGACGTAGTACCCGTTGTCCGGCAAATCGGGGCGCAAACCAAGAGCCGGCATCCAGTGTGTCGATGTCGGCGGACAGCCATTGGGAGATGGCGCCGGTACCGTTGGTGGTACGGTCGAGGGTGGAATCGTGCAGTACGTAGAAGACACTGTCCTTACTGATGCAGACATCGCATTCTATATTGCCTACACCGTATTTGATGCACGAATCTACGGATGCCATTGTGTTTTCGGGAGCGATGGTGGCGGCACCACGGTGTGCGCTGGTTAGGGGTATCTTGGTGGTGGCAGCAGGCCGTTGGGAACATCCTGCGGTAAGTAGGATTATGGAAAGCAATGCGAGTACCGGTTTTTTCATAATGGGCTCAAGTGGTGATGTTTTCTTCTTTAACAGTTATAAAAGCCATCGAAGATAGCTATTTTTTGTCATTCGGAGAAACGTATGGGCATAAAAAAAGGAGTACCGCTGTACTCCAACCTTTGTTAACCTTAAATCTAATACTATGAAAAAAATCACATTACAAATGTAAGGTTCCCGTTGTTATCTTCCAAATTTCAGAATGTTCCTGCTACTTCTTTTGTATTTCTTTCACTGAATTTTACTGTTTTCGCACACGGATTGACTTTTTGAGAGAGAAGAATCTATTCACAGCGTCCCGGATAAGGCAGAAGTTGCAAATCTGTTTCAATCGTTTCACAGAACCTTTCAGCCTTTGAAAAGAGTGATGGAAAGTGATTTTTATTCGGTAATTATCTTCTACTTTTGTTTGTATACAACGCGAAATTATGGGAAAACGCATTTTTATATATGTCTTTTGGCTACTCCTTTTTTGCATGATGTCGGGGCAGGTAATAGGGCAGAATAAGTCGGTAGAATCCCATAGCCATACTTGTAAAACGGTGCTGGCGTTAAAAAATAATTTGCTTTACGACCTGGCCTTGGCTCCGAACATAGAAGTGGAGCTGCCATTGGGAAAGAGGTGGTCTTTGAATGTTGAGTACAAATGCCCTTGGTGGTCTGACAGCGGATGTAATTTCTGCTATCAGCTCCTTTCGGGAGGGACAGAGGCGCGTTACTGGTTGGGAAACCGCCATACGCGCGGAAGATTGTCCGGACACTTCCTGGGAGCATATGCCGAAGGAGGTACCTATGATTTTCAGTTGAAAAAGGAGAAGGGATACCGGGGGAAGTATTACGCAGCTGCAGGAATAACTTATGGATACGTGCGTCCACTGGCTCGGCATCTGGCGATTGAATTCAGTGTGGGCATTGGATACTTGGATACGGAGTACAGGAAATATACTTCTTATGGAAATGACTTGGTTTGGGTCAGCAGTGGAAAGTATCACTTTATCGGGCCGACAAAAGCAAAAATTTCTTTGGTATGGCTTCTAACGTCGGGGAGATGAGTGGTATGAAAGATGCACGGCATATGATTCTCTGACTGTTCTTCGGACTGTTGCCAATGCTGGGAAGCTGTGACTTCCGCGATATGCTGGATGATTATCCCGTTAGCGGAGTACAGATTAAACTGGATTGGAAAGGGGTGACGGATAAGCTGCCGCAGACCATGCGGATTATCTTCTATCCGAAAGATACTCAGGGGAGAAAGGTTGAAAGTTATCTGCCTGCCGGAGGGGGTGAGGTGAAGGTACCGCCGGGGAAGTATGCGGTGGTGGCCTATAACTTCAATACGGAGAGTATACAGATACGGGGCGACGAGAGTTATGAGACGATTGAGGCTTTTACGGGACACTGTACGGGGCTGGATGTACACGAAGATATGGTTTGGTCGCCCGACCCTTTGTATGTGGTGGCTTTGGACGAGGTGGAAATAAGGCAGAGTGATGTGGCGCTTCCGTTGGACTGGAAGCCGGAAGCGGTAGTGGACCATTATTCCTTTGATATAAAGGTGGAAGGATGGGATAGAATATCGAGCATCATCTGCCATGTGGACGGCTTGAACGGAAGTTACTTTATAGGCAACCGTGCTTGCCATTTGAGCGAGGTACCTATATGTGTGGATACAAAGCGTGAAAACGGGCTTTTATGGGGGTATTTCTCCAGTTTTGTATTACTGAAAGATACCAAGACCCGTGCGGATAGTCCTATGTTGCTGACACTGAAGATTGTGAAACGAGATAAAACGGTTCAAGAGGTGAAGGTGGATATCACGGAAGTGATTGAAACAGCTCCTCCCTCGGGAGGAGGCGAAGAAGAACCTGATGTGGGCGTTCCTGGGTCGGAAATCCATATCGAGGTTCCCGTACCGGAGGACAAGGTTGTGGTGGATGATTTGGAACCGGGAACCGATGAAGGAGATGGAGGGATTGGTGGCGATGTGGATGATTGGGATGATGAGACGGATGTGGAGCTACCGGTGAATTGATAGCAAACAGACAAATAAATATATTAACTTTAATAACAGACAATTATGAAGAAGGTTTTATTTTTGGCTTTGGCTGCAGCAGCAGTAATGAGTTGCTCGGAAAGTGAGGAGATAGAGAATGCCGGACAAAAGGCAGAGATTAAATTGGGAACAGTAGTGGGTAACACTACGAGAGCCACAGTGACTGATTTGCCGGAATTGCAGAAGGTAGGGTTCACTGTGTATGCTTATAATACGGGAGCGACAGCAATGGCCTCCGTTGCGACTTTTGATGCGATGAAGGAATTCATGACAGATGTTAAAGTAACCTATAGTGCTCCCAACTGGAGTTTGACTGGGGGAACATATTATTGGCCAATGACGGATAACTTGCAGTTCTTTGCTTACGGGAATCCGGGTACCGGAGCCTTGACGTACAATCAACCGGCTGCTGGTGCTATATATCCTTCCATTACTTATACGGTAGCAGATGTAGCTGCCCAAACGGACTTGGTAGCCGCGAAAGTGACGGATGCAACCAAGGCATCAAATGCCAGTGGGGTATCTTTGAAATTCGGCCATATACTGACCCAAATAAATTTCACTGTCAAGGCAGCCGACGCTTTGACTTATAAACTGAAAACACTTACAATATCCGGCGTGCACAATAAGGGAACTTATGGTTTTGATGATTCAACATGGAAGTCACAAGAAGGAACAGCCACTTATGCGCATACGATTGCCGGCAGTGCATTGGAAGTGAATACAACGGGTGTGGAAATGAATGCAGCCTGGATGTTGATGCCCCAGACGTTGGATACGAATGCCAAAATCAATGTTGTCTATGACATCTATGAGAAAGACGTTCTTCTTGATACTGTAACTTCCGCCATTGACTTGAATGATACACAAGCCTGGGGTGAAGGCAAAAAGATACGTTATACGCTGACGCTGGCCAATAAGGCGGCAAAAGTAACCTTTGTACCTGAAGTTGGTCCATGGAGTACGGCTGATGATACGAACGTGGAAAAATAAAACGGCACTGTCCGCAATAAAAAACTGAATTACTTCTATTTTATTCATTCCCCGAAACTTCTTTATGAAAGTTTTCGGGGAATGTTTCTTTTATGAGTATTATTTATCTATTTTTGTCACTGCAACAAACAAACAAATCTACTTGCCGATGCCCAACTCTTCTGCTTGCAGAGGTAAAAAACAATGCGCTCAATGTCCCAAGGCTGTGGACAATGCAATAATATATGCTTCCCACCTCAGAGGATTCCATCTGCCGGCGCGAAAGTGTGAGGAAAATATTATAATTTTCCTGCTGAAAGGAGAAGTGCTTGTCAACAGTAAGGAGTATGCGGGAACTGTGTTGCATGCAGGTGAGTTCATCCTTCAAGCTATTGGTTCCAAGTACGAAATACTTGCCATGACGGATGTGGAATGCGTTTGTTACCGGTTCAGTAAGCCTGAATTCTTCTGTGAGGACCGGTATAACCATATTATGAAAGAGGTTACCCCTCCATTGATATTCTATCCTTTGACCATTACTCCCGAGTTGCAGCTCTTTCTGGAAAGTTCCAAGGCCTATTTGTCCGAGGAGAAGATTTGCCGGGAAATGCTTTGTTTCAAAAGGAAAGAACTTGCTTTCATTCTTGGAAATTACTACTCCGACTATGAGCTTTCCATGCTGATACATTCTCTTGCCCAGTATACTAATTCCTTTCACTACTTTGTCTTGCAGAATCATGCCAAAGTCAAGACGGTAGAGGAACTTGCCCAGTTGGGAGGATATACAGTAGCTACTTTCCGGCGTATATTCAATTCTGTTTTTCATCAACCGGTGTACGAGTGGATGATGGAACGGAGGAAGGAAAGCGTGGTTTATGAACTTCGTTATACGGATGCTTCTATATCAGAGATTTGCTATAAATATGGCTTTGAATCGCTGCCTCATTTTTCCAATTTCTGCAAAAAGAATTTCGGGGCTTCTCCCCGTAGCTTGCGTGCCGGCAATTTATCTGAAGTAAACGGCATGTCATAAAAAAACTCCTCCGGCGGTTTCCCGGCAGAGGAGTCTCTTGTGATATTAATCAAATATAGTGAAAGCTGAGTGATAAATCTGAGCTTGCTCAAAAGGTTTATCCGAAGCGCATCCTATATTATTTGCAGAAAGACCGGATTAGTCTTTCAGTTTCGCAATGATAAAGTCGCGGTTCAGGCGAGCAATGTTGCTGATGGAAACATTCTTCGGGCATTCAGCTTCGCACGCACGAGTGTTTGTACAGTTACCGAAACCGAGTTCGTCCATCTTGCTCAACATAGCCTTGGCACGGCGCAATGCTTCCGGTTTGCCTTGGGGCAACAGGTTCAGCTGGCTCACCTTGGCAGAAACGAACAGCATAGCAGAACCGTTCTTACAAGCAGCCACACAAGCACCACAACCGATACAGCTGGCAGCATCCATAGCCTCGTCAGCGATGGGCTTCGGAATCAGGATAGCGTTGGCATCCTGGGGAGCACCGGTACGTACGCTGACGTAGCCGCCTGCCTGCATAATCTTGTCGTAGGCCGTACGGTCGACCATCAAGTCCTTGATAACCGGGAAACCGGCAGAGCGCCACGGTTCAACAGTGATGGTATCGCCGTCGTTGAAACGACGCATATAAATCTGGCAAGTCGTAGCGCCGGTTGCAGGACCGTGGGGGTGTCCGTTGATGTAGAGCGAACACATACCGCAGATACCTTCGCGGCAGTCGTGGTCGAATACAACCGGTTCTTTACCTTCAGAAATCAGCTGTTCGTTCAAGATATCCAGCATTTCGAGGAATGAAGTATCGCCCGGGATATCTTTCATTTGGTATGTTTCAAAAGCGCCTTTTGCTTTCGGACCCTTCTGGCGCCATACCTTGAGCGTAAATGATATATTTTTATCCATTTTCTTTAATTCTTTAAATGTTCAACTTCCCGATTAGCTCTTGTAGTTACGAGTCTGTACCTTGATTGCTTCGTAAACCAGCGGCTCTTTCAGCAATACCGGTTCCTTTTCGTCAGAACCCTGATATTCCCAGCAAGCCACGTAGAAGTAGTTTTCATCGTCACGCTTGGCTTCGCCTTCTTCAGTCTGATATTCTTCACGGAAGTGACCGCCGCAGCTTTCGTTACGGTTCAGTGCATCGTAAGCAACCAGCTCGCCCATAGTGATGAAGTCGTACAGACGGATAGCCTTGTCGAGTTCTACATTCATACCTTCCTTGTCGCCTGGGATGAACAGTTCTTTCTCGAACTCCTTGCGGACTTCTTTCAGCTTCTTCAGACCTTCCTTCAAGCCTTCGGCCGTACGTCCCATACCTACATATTCCCACATAATGTGGCCCAGTTCCTTGTGGATAGAGTCTACAGACTTCTTACCCTTGATGTTCATCATCCAGTCAATCTTCTCCTGAACGGCCTTTTCTGCAGCTGCAAATTCGGGCAGGTCGGTAGAGAAACGGGGAACTGTAATCTGGTCGGCCAGATAGTTCTGGATAGTGTAAGGCAATACGAAGTAACCATCGGCCAGACCTTGCATCAGGGCGGAAGCACCGAGGCGGTTTGCACCGTGGTCGGAGAAGTTACATTCACCGATGGCGAACAGTCCCTTGATGGAGGTCATCAGTTCGTAGTCAACCCAGATACCACCCATGGTATAGTGGATAGCCGGATAAATCATCATCGGGTTTTCGTATGGGCTGACATCAGTGATTTCTTCATACATATCGAAGAGGTTGCCGTAACGTTGTGCAACGACATCTTTACCCAGACGGTTGATAGCTTCGGAGAAGTCAAGGAATACGGCAAGACCGGTGTTGTTTACGCCGAAGCCCTTGTCGCAGCGTTCTTTGGCAGCGCGGCTGGCAACGTCACGCGGAACGAGGTTACCGAATGCCGGATAACGGCGTTCCAGGTAGTAGTCGCGGTCTTCCTCGGGAATATCTTTTCCTTGCAGTGTACCTTCCTGCAGTTTCTTGGCATCTTCCAGCTTCTTCGGAACCCAGATACGACCATCGTTACGCAGAGATTCGGACATCAAAGTCAGCTTAGACTGCTTGTCACCGTGAACCGGGATACAAGTGGGGTGAATCTGTACGTAAGCAGGGTTGGCAAACCAGGCACCTTTACGGTAGCAAGCCATTGCTGCAGAGCAGTTACATGCCATTGCATTGGTAGAAAGGAAGTAGGCATTGCCGTAACCACCGGTAGCGATTACCACAGCGTGGGCGGCAAAACGTTCCAATTTACCGGTAACGAGGTTCTTTGCAATGATACCGCGGGCACGTCCGTCAATGAGGACAACGTCTTCCATTTCGTAGCGGGTATACAGTTTCACAGTGCCTACGTTCACCTGGCGGCTCAATGCAGAGTATGCACCCAGCAACAGCTGCTGTCCGGTCTGACCCTTGGCATAGAAAGTACGGGATACCTGAGCACCACCGAAAGAACGGTTGTCCAGTGTACCGCCGTATTCGCGGGCGAAAGGAACACCTTGTGCAACGCATTGGTCGATAATATTGTTGGATACTTCAGCCAGACGGTAAACGTTGGCTTCGCGGGCACGGTAGTCGCCACCCTTTACTGTATCGTAGAACAGACGGTATACAGAGTCACCGTCGTTTTGGTAATTCTTAGCAGCATTGATACCACCTTGTGCAGCGATGGAGTGTGCACGGCGCGGAGAGTCCTGGATGCAGAAGTTGAATACTCTGAAACCCATTTCGCCCAGAGAGGCGGCAGCACTGGCACCGGCAAGTCCGGTTCCTACTACGATGATGTCCAGACGACGTTTGTTGGCAGGGTTTACTAATTTTTGGTGAGCCTTATAATTGGTCCATTTCTCAGCCACCGGTCCTTCCGGTATTTTAGAATCTATCTTAGTCATAATGCAATTTACAATTTAGTCATTTACAATTTGAATTTAGCAAGCGCCGCACAATGATTTTGCAAAGAATACGACAACTACCAGAGCGAAGCAGAGGACAACGATAGTAGAATAGATGTTGGAGATACATTTCCAACGGTTAATCCATACTTTGTTGTTCCAGCCCAAAGACTGCATGGAGCTCCAGAAACCGTGAGTGAGGTGGAACCACAATGCGCCCAGCCAAACAAGGTAAAGCACTACGAATACCGGATTGCTGAAGGTGTTTTGAATGTGATAGACACCGTTGGCTGCATATGCCAGCGTGAGGGTGTCAGCATGCATGCCCATGTTGTGCATCAACTCGGGAAGCTGCATTTTAGCCCAGAAGTTTACCAGGTGCAGGCCCAAACCCACGATTACGATGATACCCAGTACGAGCATGTTTTGAGAAGCCCATTCCACAGTCTTGGGCTTTTCCGTAACGGCATAGCGTTCGCTACCACGTGCCTTACGGTTCTGCATAGTCAGCCAGAAAGCGTAGATGATGTGGATGATGAATAAGGCAGCCAGACCTACCGTAGCCACCAATGCGTACCAGTTTGCTCCCAGGAACTCACAAACCATGTTGTAGCCATTAGCCGAGACTAATGCAACCAGGTTCATCGCCATGTGAAATGTCAGAAACAGGACAAGGGCGATACCGGTAACGCTCATCACCACTTTCCTTCCTACAGATGAATTACTTAACCACATAAATGATTGAATTTAAGTTATTTAATAGTTTGAAAATTTGTTCTATCAGGATACTTCTGTAAATGTTTCGCAAAAATAGGAGAAATCCAGCGATAAAGCAAGCGATTAAAGAAATAATTCCGTAATCCGGCAGAATGCGAAGTTTACGGACAAGTAAAAGGTTTACTCGTCCTCCTGGTCTTTGCCTTGCTCTTTGCAGATAATGGAAATCTTTTCTCCGTTTGCTGAACGTTTTCTCAGGGCGCGGGGCGTGTCTCCGAAAGAGTCTTTGCAGAAGTGGGCAAAGTGGGATAGGGAATCAAAGCCATAGCGGGCGCTGATGACTGAAATGCGTTGTTTGGTGTATTGCAGGTCGTTCAGAATTCCTTCACGTTTCTTGTCCAGAATCCATTCATAGACCGGGACCCCATACATATTTTTAAACAGACGGCGGAATGTGGTGGTGGTATATCCGCCGAGGTGGGCAAACTCTTCCACATTCTTCACCTTGTCGTAGTTCTGCATGACGAAATATTGGAAGCTTTCCGTATAAGTGCTGATGGGGTAGAAGAATGTACTGATTTGGTGTAGCGGATAGTAGCATGTCAATATGTATACCAATTCCTGGCATTTCATTTCAATGTATTTGCTGCACGCATAGGGTTGCTCGTTGAGGTAGCAGGCAAGGCTTTTCAGGAGCCCTTCGAGCATGGAAATCGCGGTAAGCGGGGTATAAGTCAAGGGGGCTTCCGAGCGTTTCAGTATCTCCTTGTAGCGCTCTTCGCAAATCAGAGGAAGCTCGGTGAACCAATAGACAATATATTCCACTTCGGTCAAAGCCAGGAGTTCTACTTTGGAGCCGATGGCTTGCAAGATGAGCTGGCGGCTTTGGAGAGTGGTGCCCGGATATTCGTCACTGTTTACAAGTAATTCACCTTTCAGCATAAATATCATGCTGTTCTGTGTGCACTTTTCAGCAGAGAAATGTTGTCCCTTGGGGTAGTGGCGGTAAACCAATACTCCTTCTGATTTTTGGGGACATACCATACAATCAATCTGTCGGTTGCAGCAAGTTTCCAGTCTCATGAAATGATTAGCGAATTATTATAAATGTGGCAACAAAGATAGAATTTTTTTGTGAAAACTCTATCTATTTGTCCTATCTTTGCGTCAAACTAATATAAAGGACTTATGAAAAAGGCTATTTTTTTTGTATATTTTATCTGCCTTGTTGTATCCGGTCTTTCGGCACAGAATTGGGATATTAACACTTTGCACCGGGTTAACAGTTGGGATGGCAAGTTTGTCCGTAACTATAATAAGATAATTTCACGTTCGGAGCCCTATGTTGCTGTCGGTGTTCCGGTGGCGATGGCGGTTGCCGCTTGGATAAAACATGATAAGGGTTTGCTGAAAGATGCGGTCTACGTAGGTACAAGTGTAGCGGGGGCTTTTGTTGTGACTTATGGAATGAAATATCTGGTGGACCGTGAGCGTCCTTATGATAAATATCCCGACAGAGTGCATGCATATAGCCATGAAGGCAGCCCGTCTTTTCCTTCTGGACATACGGCGACGGCTTTTGCCCTTGCCACCTCGCTCAGTGTAAAGTATCCTAAATGGTATGTGATAGCTCCGTCTGCCCTGTGGGCTTGTTCCGTGGGAGTTTCCCGTATGAACGAGGGAGTGCATTATCCGTCAGATGTGTTGGCGGGGGCTGCAATCGGTGCTGGATGTGCTGTGGTCAACATCTACGTCAACAAGTGGCTGAATAAGTGGCTGTTCGGAGAATGATTTTAGGCGCGAATTACGCGGAATACGCGGAGTTAGATAAACTAAATCCGCATAATCCGCGCCTAAGTTTGTTTCAAGTCGGCTATTGGATAATAGTGCTGTAGATGCCTTCGTTCAGCACTTTTAGAGCTTGCTGCACGCTCTGGTTCGTGCTGTTCATCACCTGGAAGTATTCGTTCATGTCCCATAGGTCACGGGCTATCAAGGCTTTAAGTTGTGTCTTGATGAGCGGTAGGGATTGGTTGTACTGTTTCTCGTCAAACTTGATTTTCTCTTTGTCGGCAAGCGTACGTATTTCGGCAAGGAAGTTATCGTCTATCTCGAACTTCTCGTTGAAGGCTTCGAATTTCTTGTATTTGTTCTGCAACTCCTTCCGGTGCTTCTCGATGTAGCCGGTAGTGGCTTTGATAACCACGCCTTTGGCTACGAGGTTGCGGTGATAGTCTGTGTACTGGGTAGTGTCGATGGGGACGAAGAAGTCGGGCATGATACCTCCACCTCCGTAAACGGTACGTCCCATACGCTTGGTCTGTGCTTTCAGGGAGTCGGCAAAATGGATACTGTCCGCATGAATCATTTCTCCATGATTGAAGCGGTCTATCAGTTCCTGGTTATACTTATCCTGACTGTTCTCGCCGGTTAGGCGGCCGTCGAGGTTGGCGGTGCTGTCGTAAGGCTTCTGGATACAACGGCCCGAAGGAGTATAGTAGCGGGCGATAGTGAGGCGAATCATGGAACCGTCCGGCAGGTCGATAGGACGCTGTACTAATCCCTTGCCGAAGGTGCGGCGTCCTACTACCACGCCTCTGTCCCAGTCCTGGATGGCTCCGGTCACGATTTCACTGGCAGAAGCGGAGTACTCGTCCACCAATATGATGAGACGGCCGTTCTTGAAGTTGCCCGTACCTTTGGCAAAGAAATCACTGCGGCGTGCGGCTCTTCCTTCGGTGTAGACGATGAGTTCTTTTTGCTTCAGAAATTCGTTGGCAAGGTCGATGGCGGCATTCAGATACCCTCCTCCATTTCCTTGCAGGTCGAGGATGAGGTCTTTCATTCCTTTCTTTTGCAGGCTTTTCAGGGCTTCTGCAAACTCTTCGGCGGTGGTTGCCCCGAAGCGGTTGATACGGATATAGCCGGTTTTGGGTTGTATCATGTAAGATGCGTCCAGGCTGAGGATGGGAATTTTGTCACGCTTCACGGTGAAGTACAGCTGGTCGTCCACGCCACGGCGCACAATGGTGAGTTTCACTTCCGAGTCTTTCGGTCCGCGCAGGCGGCTCATAATATCTTCCGTGCTCATTTTTACTCCGGCAATGGCGCTGTCATTGACGGCTACGATACGGTCGCCGGCAAGGATGCCCACCTTCTCGGAAGGTCCGTTGCTCACGGGTTGTATCACAAGCAGGGTATCTTCTATCATCTGAAACTGTACGCCGATGCCCTCGAAATTGCCTTGCAACGGCTCGTTCATCTTCTTCACTTCTTCGGCGTTGTTGTAGGTGGAGTGCGGGTCGAGTTGTGCCAGCATCTTGATGATGGCTTCTTCCACCAGCTTGTCTTCATCCACCTTGTCCACATAAAGGTTGGTGATGGCAAACTCTGCCATTTGCAGTTTGCGCAGGGCTTCATTGTTCGGCTTTTGCGCTTGCGCCGTCACCGCGCATATACATATTATAATAGTAAATAGTTTTTTCATCATTTCCATTTTAATCCCTAATCCTTTATCCTTAATCCCTAATCTCCATTCCCTCCGGTATGAACATGCTTATGTCCTTGCCGTATTGCAGCAGTTCGCGCACGGTGGTGGAACTGACGCAGGTAAGTTCTGGCTCGGTGAAGAGCAGGATGGTTTCTATGCCGGTCAGTTTGCGGTTGATGTCGGCAATGGTTTCCTCGTATTCGAAATCCTTCACGGTGCGTATGCCGCGTATTATCAGACTGGCATCTACCTGCCGGGCAAAGTCGATAGTCAGGCAGTCATAGGACTGCACAATGATGCGCGGCTCGTTCCGGTAGTAGTCTCGTATCATTTGTTCGCGCTTTTCCAAGGGGAAATACGTATTCTTATTTTCATTGATGCCGATGCCTATGACGATTTCGTCTATAAAAGTCAGTGCACGGCTCACTACCGAAGAGTGTCCGATAGTAAACGGGTCGAATGTTCCCGGAAAGATAGCTCTTCTCATGATGCCAAATCTTCTTCTATAACCAAGTTGTTGATAATAAAGTTTTGTCGTTCCATGGTATTCTTACCCATGTAGAATTCCAGCAGCTCTTTTACGAGGTCTGTCTTGCGCAGGGACACTTGTTCCAGACGCATATCCTTGCCGATAAAATGCTTGAACTCGTCGGGCGAGATTTCTCCCAGACCTTTGAATCGGGTGATTTCGGGGTTGGGACCCAGTTCTTCAATGGCTTTCACACGTTCCTCCTCTGTATAGCAATAACTTGTCTTCTTTTTGTTGCGCACGCGGAAGAGAGGGGTTTGCAGGATATATACATGCCCTTTCTTTATCAGGTCGGGGAAGAATTGCAGGAAGAAGGTGATGATGAGCAGGCGGATGTGCATGCCGTCCACATCGGCATCGGTAGCTACGATGACTTTGTTGTAGCGCAGTGTCTCTATGCCGTCTTCTATATTCAAGGCTGCTTGAAGCAAGTTGAATTCTTCGTTTTCATAAACTACTTTCTTGGTGAGTCCGTAGGAATTTAGCGGTTTACCACGCAGGCTGAATACTGCTTGGGTATTCACGTCGCGGCTCTTGGTGATGGAACCGCTGGCAGAGTCTCCCTCGGTAATGAAGATGCAGGATTCGGTTTCCTGGTCTTTGCCTTTACCGTCACTCAAGTGGTAGCGGCAGTCGCGCAGCTTGCGGTTGTGCAGGTTGGCTTTCTTGGCGCGTTCGCGTGCCAGCTTGGTGACGCCGGCAATGGCTTTGCGCTCTTTCTCGGAGTCTTGTATCTTTTGCAGCATCACTTCGGCCACAAGCGGGTTCTTGTGGAGGTAGTTGTCCACTTCCGTCTTGATGAAGTCTCCTACGTATTTGTTCACCGTGGGGCCGGCGGGCTTGTGTTCCTGCGGCGCGGCAGGCCACATGTTGTTGCTGCCCAGTTTCGTTTTGGTCTGGCTCTCGAACATGGGTTCCTCCACGTCGATGGCAATGGCGGCTACCAGTCCGTTGCGGATGTCGGCATATTCCTGGTTCTTGTTGTAGAACTCCTTGATGGTACGGGCAATGTGTTCCTTCAAGGCAGTCTGGTGTGTGCCGCCTTGGGTGGTGTGTTGCCCGTTGACAAAGGAGTAGTACTCTTCGCCGTATTGGTTGGTGTGTGTGAAGGCAATCTCGATGTCCTCTCCTTTTAGGTGGATGATGTCGTAAAGGCCTTCGCTGGTCATGTTGTCTTTCAGCAAGTCCTCCAGCCCGTGGCGGGAAATGATGCGCTGGCCGTTGTAAATGAAGGTGAGGCCCGTATTCAGGTAGGTGTAGTTGCGCAACAGGGTTTCTACGAACTGGTTCTGGAAGGAATAGTTCAGGAAGAGTGTGGCGTCCGGTTCGAAGAAGATATAGGTTCCGCTTTCTTCTGTCGAGTCTTCGGTCACATCACTCAACAGCGTTCCTTTCTCGAAGATGGCGGTACGTACTTTGCCGTCGCGGTAACTGCGTACCTCGAAACGGCTACTCAGCGCATTGACCGCCTTGATGCCCACGCCGTTCAGTCCGACACTTTTCTTGAAAGCCTTTGAATCATATTTACCCCCGGTATTCAGTTTGCTGACCGCCTCTACCAGTTTGCCTTGCGGAATGCCTCGTCCATAGTCGCGTACGCTGACACGCAGACTGTCTTCTATAGTCACTTCTATACGCTTTCCGGCACCCATCTTGAACTCGTCGATGCTGTTGTCCATCACTTCTTTCAGCAACACATAGATGCCGTCATCGTTCTGTGAGCCGTCGCCCAGACGGCCTATGTACATACCGGAACGGACACGGATATGCTCCATGTCGTCCAGGTGGCGGATGTTGTCGTCGGTATATTCCACGCTGGAAACGGGGCTCTCTGTGATATTGTTGTCTGCTTCTTCCAGCGGCAGGGTCATATTGTTGTTATCTTCCATAAGTACGTTATTCCTTCATATTGCGCATTGCGACAAAGGTAATGAGAAATTCGGGGGTTCGCAAAAAAATAATGTCTTTTATGGACTTCTGACAAGCTTATATTCTGGATTTAGAACTTATTTTATTCCTTTCACAAAGCATCTTCTCCGTTTATGCTGTTCCGTCTTGAAGTACTCCCACTGCGCTTGCACCTTGCCGTTCAGCTCCAGCTCCGGATTACTCTCGGCATACTCGAAACCAAGTTGCTGATAGACGGGGATAAGGTCGGAGAACAACAATGCATTTACCCCCTTGTTCTGATACTCCGGTTTCACGGCAACCAGCAGCAAATCGAGCATCTTGGGATATTTCTTCAAGAAGATGGTCTTGGCCAGGTGATACCAACCCATAGGAAGCAGGCGCCCGTGGGCTTTTTGCAACGCTTCGGCGAGTGACGGCATGGAAATGCCTACGGCAAGCAGCTGGTCATCGGCATCGGTAATCAATGTCACCATGCGTAGGTCGAGGATGGGCAGGTACATCTTGACGTATTGGTCAATCTGCCGTTGGCTCAGTGCAGAATAGCCATAGAGTGGCTGATAGGCTTCGTTCATCAGTTCGAAGATGGCCTGACCGTAGTCTTGGGCAATCTTCTTGGCAGATGTGTATTTCTTTACCTTGAGGTTATACTTGCGCTGGATGAGGTCGGAGATGCGCTTGTGCTTGTCGGGTATGGCGTCGGGAATGTAGATTTTGTATTCCACCCAATCGGCATCCTTCTCAAAGCCCATGCGTTCCAGATGTTGCGGATAGTAGGGATAGTTATAAATGGTGGCCATGGTGCTGAACTGGTCGAATCCTTCGATGAGCATACCTTCGGCATCGAAATCTGTGAATCCCAGCGGGCCTTGTATATGTGTCATTCCCCGTTCTTTTCCCCATTCTTCCACGGTGCGAATCAGGGCATCGGAGACTTCCGCATCATCGATGAAGTCTATCCAGCCGAAGCGGACTTCCTTTTTGTTCCAGGTTTGGTTTGCCTTGTGGTTGATGATGGCAGCTACACGTCCTACGATTTTACCTTCCCGATAAGCCAGGAAATAGTCGGCTTCACAAAATTCGAATGCAGCGTTTTTCTTCTTGTTGAAGGTGTTGAGCATGTCATCGAAAAGGTCGGGGACGGAATAAGGGTTGTTTTTGTATAGCAGGTAGTTGAAACGGATAAAGCGCTCCAGTTCCCGTCTTGTGGTTACTTTCTTGATTGTAATTGCCATAGTTGTTCAATATTGAGACCACAAAGGTAATGCAAACTGAGAGCAGAACAAAATAAGCTTGCTTATTTTTTATGCCGAGGTACAGCTTGCCTTATTTAAAAATACGTGATAATCTTTAAAATACCGCGTAGGGTGTTTGTAAATTTGCTGTTAGAGGTTGTATATCAGTACCGCTGTGTAGGCAATGTAGCAGAGAATCAGAATGCTTCCTTCCACCCGGGTGATGATGCGTTTCCCGAAAAAGATACCGAACAGCCAAAGCAGGATGCTGGACCCTACGAGTACCCACAAATCGAAATTGGTGATGCCCGTCAGACGCAGTGGAGTGATGGAGGCCGAACAACCCAGTACGAAGAATATATTGAAGAGATTACTTCCGATGACGTTTCCGATGGCTATTTCGGGGTTTTTCTTCAAGGCGGCTACGATGGAGGTGGCGAGTTCGGGTAATGAAGTGCCGCCTGCTACGAGCGTGAGACCGATGATGGATTCGCTGACACCCAATCCGCGGGCTATGCCGCTGGCACCGTCTACAAAGAAATTACCTCCGATGATGAGGCCGGCAAGTCCGCCGAGAATGTATAGGGCGGACTTCCACGCGGGTAACAGCCTGATTTCGTCTTCTTCCTGTAAGTGCTCCTTTTCCGGTTCCTTCATACTTCCATCCCTTTTTGCAATGGCAAAAGTATAACTCAGGAAAATGGTAAAGAAGCATAGCAGCAATAGGCCGTCGGTGATGCTGAGTATGTTCTCCCCACTGCTGTCCAGTAAGACGTCGTTGGCACAAATCAGCAGGGCGAAGGATGAAAGGATGCAAAGGGGTATTTCGCGTTTCAGTGTGTTACGGGTAATGGCTATCGGGGCAAAAAGGGCCGTACAACCCACAATCATCAGGGTATTGAACGTATTGCTTCCCACCACATTGCCAATGGCAATGTCTGCACTGCCTTTGAGAGCAGAGGATATGCTGACGGTGAGTTCCGGTGCGGAAGTGCCGAAGGCAACAATGGTAAGCCCGATGACGATGGACGGTATATGGAAACGTTTGGCAACGGATGCGGCACCGTCTGTCAAGCCATTGGCACCCAGAAGAATGAGGAGCAGTCCTCCGACAAGAAACAATATATTCATAGGTATGTCAATTTTGAGTACAAAGATAGTGCAAACCGGATACAGAACTTTCATGTTTGCATGAAAAAGTTATGTCGATTAGGGTAGGAAGTTAAAAACATTCCGTATGTTTGAAGCATTTATTGGGTATATTTGCATAATTAAAGAATCAAATCAAGAAGTTTATATATGAAGGTTATCCGTGCTTTCTGTCTTTGTTGGCTGTTGATGCTGGCGGACGGAGTGTCAGCTCAGTTGGTAGATAAAGTGCTCAGTGTTTTAGGTGAGGATAGTGTGGGGAGTGTCACAGTGGCAAGGACTGACTCCGATTCGATTCAGTTGTCGCTTGTCCGGCAGGAGTTGGAAACAGCCCGGCTGAATGAGGCGAACCTGCGGATGGAAATGGAGCAGATGAAGTTGGCGGGCTATGCGGCCGATTCGGTGAAGCTGGCATTGCAGAAACAACGCATTGATTCGTTGCGGACGGTGACACCGGGTATTCCGGTGGTGGTGGAGAAGGACACTTTGTTCTATCTGTATGCCAAGCGTGGAGGGCATACGCCCCAACAGCGAGCCAAAGATGTAAGCAACGTCATCGAAGCATTGGGTACGCGTTTCAATCTGCGTCCGGACTCTGTTTATTTAGAGAGTACGGATATTGTTACAGACTTGATGTATGGCGAAAAGGTCATCATTTCCTTTACCGATCAGGATGCTTTGTGGGAAAACTGTACCCGCGACCAGCTGGCCGCCAGCAAGAGGCATGTCGTGGTGGACAAACTGAAAGCCATGCAGAAGGAGCATAGCTTGTGGCAGTTGGGTAAGCGTATCTTGTACTTTATCCTGGTGCTTATGGGACAGTTCTTCTTGTTCAAGTTTACCAACTGGCTGTTCAGAAAACTCAAACTACGCATTCAGAAGCTGAAGGATACCAAGCTGAAACCGATTTCCATTCAGGATTATGAATTGTTGGACACGCAGAAGCAGGTCAACCTGCTGGTGTTTGTTGCCAACCTGGTGCGCTATGTGGTCATGTTGTTGCAGTTGCTGCTGACGGTTCCACTGTTATTCTCCATTTTCCCTCAGACCAAGAGTTTGGCTTATACATTATTCTCCTACATCTGGAATCCTATAAAGGTTATTCTGAATGGAATAACCGACTATATACCCAATCTGTTCACAATCTTTGTGATATGCTATGCGGTGAAGTATCTGGTCAGACTGGTGCGTTATCTTGCCAATGAGGTGCAGGCTGAACGGCTGAAGATAAACGGCTTCTATCCGGATTGGGCCATTCCTACCTATCATATTGTGCGCTTCTTGCTTTATGCGTTTATGATTGCCATGATTTACCCTTATCTGCCGGGTTCCAAGTCGGGAGTCTTCCAGGGAATCTCCGTGTTTGTCGGCTTGATTGTTTCGCTCGGTTCCAGTACGGTTATCGGCAATATCATTGCAGGACTGGTCATAACCTACATGCGGCCTTTCAAGCTGGGTGACCGCATCAAGCTGAATGACACTACTGGCAACATCATTGAGAAAACACCGCTCGTCACCCGCATCCGTACTCCGAAGAATGAGGTGGTGACCATTCCGAACTCTTTCATCATGTCTTCCCATACGGTCAATTACAGCCAGTCTGCCCGTGAGTATGGATTGATTATCCATTCGGAGGTCAGTATTGGCTACGATGTTCCGTGGCGGAAGACACATCAGCTGTTGATAGAGGCTGCATTGAATACTCCTGGAGTGATAGATGATCCCCGTCCGTTTGTATTGGAGACTTCCCTTCAGGATTATTATCCGGTTTATCAAGTGAATGCCTATATTAGGGATGCCAACAGCCTTAGCCAGATTTACTCTGATTTGCATCAGAATATCCAGGATGCCTTCAACGAAGCAGGCATCGAAATCATGTCTCCTCACTACATAGCTACGCGTGACGGCAGTGAGACGACCATACCCAAGGATGACTTACGGGAGAAAAAGCAGTAAGGGAGCCGGTTATCGTGCCAGTAAAATCTCTGCAAACGGTACGTAGAACATAAACATCCTCCATTCCTTTGTCTGGAAATCATAAGTTTCGATGAAGTCGCCTTCACGATAGCCTGCAAACTGCACGTAGAGTTTCCTTGTCTGCCCGTCCTTGGAGTAGTACATGGCAGCGGAGCGTACGGCGTTGGGGTAGGTGGCGAAAGGCTCTTTCAAGTTTCCGGCAGTAGTATCCCATAAGCAGAATTGCGTATCTCCACCATTGGCACGGGAAACGATATAGCCTCCTTTGCATTGCAGGCTGTTTGGGTTTTCGGGGGATGGTTCCATAATCCGGAAAGGTATCAAGGCTTCGGCCTTGATGGGGTCGTAGCAATGCATCTTTTCTTTGGCGATGTCTATCACGACGGGCGAGAAGGTGCCGTCGCCGTTGTTGGCCGAGAGCAGCATGTGGGCGTCGGCTATCACGCCCGGATAGCGTGAGAGGGATTCGGGCTTCAGTCCATCCGGTAATGGTATTTCGGGAGTATGTATCGGTGGCATATTCAACCGGGTATATACCGGATAAGAGATGCTACAGTAGGTGAGGAGCTTATCTCCGGCCATTTCCAGGGAAACAGTGTTGTTGAAGTCCGAGCAGATGGTAATTGCGTTACGTTCTACCGGGTTACACCAATAGTGCATGCAGAGGTCGTATCCGTCGATGAAACTACTGCCGTCTTTCTCCCGTATCCCGCAGAGGATGTTGGTGCCGGGGATGTTGGCGGCAAGGTGGAAATCTTCGTCGTCATGGAACTGGATTACTTCCGATATTTCTTGTGTTACCAGGTCGATACGGGTGATGCCGCGGGGAACGGTCGGTGTGTAAATGGCGTGGGAGTTGGTGATACCGTAGAGATATGGTTCTTCGGGGGATTGTCCGTCGGCTACCGAAATCTGGCCGAGAGGCTGAAGCTGTCCTGCCCGTTCCAGGAACATTTCTACCCGTGAGGCGGGCCAGTGTCCGGGGGCAAGGAAAGTAATGCTGTTGGTGGTTTGCTCCGTGGTAACGGCGCGTGTGTAGCGTGAATACCCTTCGGGAAAGAGAGGATTGTCGGCTATCGGCCAGTAGATGTCCAATATGATTTGGTCGCCGCTCTGCAAGCCGTCGGCTTTGACGGTCACGGCATCACCGGGATTGAAGGTCTTTCCGGCATCGGATATGGTGATATTGGTCACAAAAGCGGGTTGTTTCTCTTTGTCGTCATCACTGCAAGCGGCAAGTAGCAGGCTGATTAGTAGCAGGAAGTGTATCTTCTTCATCATAGTTATGTATTGACAAATGCAAATATAGGGCTTTTTCTTGTATTCCTGCGGATAGGCTTTGTTTTTGTCGTATGAGATGGAAAAATCCTCCTACGAAACATGGTCTTTTGCTTCGTGGGAGGAAAGTGGTTGTTCGGCAGGGCTTCGGGGGAATGCGCCTGCTTGCGTGCCGGCTTGGATTATTTGCTGCGCGTCACCGTGTGCAATACATTCCCTTTCTTGTCAATCATGCGCAGTTCCAGTGTCTTTTTGCTGGCCGATACAATGGAGAAACCCGGTTCGGGGCTGCAGAATACGGTCCCTTCGATGGGCTTCACCTTGCGGGCGAGCGAACCGGCAGAATTGGTGATATAGTCGATGTCGCTGCCTGCCACGCGTACGTGCTGGAAGTTGTGGATGTGCCCGCAGATGTACATATCCACCTTGTGCTTGCGCAGGATGGGATCGAGACGTGCCTGCATATCCGCGCGTTCGCTCTCGTCCTTCGGGGTTTCGGCATAGATGGGATGGTGTCCGGCAACGATAACCCAGTCCTCTTTGGCGGCAGTCAGTACGGAATCTATCCAGGAAAGTTGTTGCTGGTAATCCTGCTTGCAGGCATCGGGATAGGTCTCGCTTTCGTTGCGGTATTTGTCAATCATCGGGGCGGTGTCTACCCAAAGGATGCGGATGGTAGCGCCGTTGTCCTCGAACGTCTTGGTATAATAACGGGCGGGCATGGTCCAGCGGCGGCTGATATTACTGTAGTCGAGCACAGCCTGCGTATTACCGCGGTATTCGTGGTTGCCCAGCAGGGGAAACCAGTCTATCATCAGCTCCGGGTGGCTGTAAATAAGTTCGTAGTTGGTCATCCAAAGCGGGTCGTTCACGCTACGTACGCCTTCAAAGTGGTGTACATCGCCGGTGGCAAGAACGAATTCGGGGCCTACTTCTTCTGCCATTTGTCCCATCAGTTCGGCGATGGGCTTTTGGTCGTAGTAGCCGTTACGGCCGAGGTCGTTGGCTACGTAGAAGTTGAACTTCTTGTCGAAGATGGAGTAATCGGTGATTTGGGCAATGGCTGCGTTGCCGAGTAGGGCAATAAACAGTAAAAGGAATATTTTCTTCATTGTCATTATTAAATTGTTGAGTAGTTAATGTTGATAACTTGTTGAGATAGAATTCGCTGTTTAAAAATTAATCTTCACTCCCGCATTCACTTTCACGCCGTAGTATTCTGCCTGCATGGTACGGTCTTTTGTGCCCTGGTAGTAGCGTAGCGGCTGGTTCAGCAGGTTGTTGGCTTCGGCGTAGAAGGTAGTCTTGAACTTCTTTCCGAAGGTATAGCTGGCGTTTACGTCCATATAGTTCACCTTGTCGTAGTAGCGGTCGTAGAAGGTGCTTTCTCCCATTTCGTCGATGAAATCGGAAGCGAAGTTATAGCTCAGGCGCAGATTCAGACCGCCTTTCTCAAAGTATAGGGAAGCATTTGCGGTATGCTCCGGAGAGCCTGGCATGCTCAAGTCTTTCTCATTCTCGCGGCCTTCGAAGTTGAAGTCTTCCACACGGGAGTGGGTGTAGGTGTACGTTCCGTAGAAACCTACACATTTCAGAGCGGGAGCAATGAAGCTGAAGTCGCGCTGGTAGGATAACTCTACCCCTACCAGGTTGGCGTTGCCCGCATTCTTGGGTTGGGTGAAGCGGGTGTAGGTGTTACCCTGGTATTCGTAGTTGGTGCTCACCTGGTCTACGATGAAGTCGTCTATCTTCTTGTAGAAGATGCCGGCACTTATCAGACCGATGCTGCGGAAGTAGTAGTCGGCACTCAAGTCGAAGTTGTAGGAGACGGTAGGTTTCAGCTCCGGGTTTCCGATGGTGATTTCGTTGTCGGAACGTTTGATGTTCACACTGGGCACGAGGGCCGAGTATTTGGGGCGTGACAAGGTTTGGGTAAACGAACCGCGCACTTTGAAGTCATCGTTTACATTCCACTTTACGAGCAGCGACGGCAGGAAGTTGATGTAGCTGTTGCGCTGACGGTCGGTCTTGCTGGTGAGGTCTTCGTCGGCATCGTAGGTGCGTCCCGTATAGGCAAGGTTGGTGTTCTCTATGCGAAGTCCGGTCATCAGTTCCACGTCTTTTGTCAGTTTTTGGTCGAAGCGGAGGTAGCCGGAAGTCACGGTTTCGCGGGCGTTGAAGTTTCCGGCAAGTTCTTCCTGTACCTGCTCTTTCTCAAAGAGGGAAGCGTTGTTCAAGTCTAAAGAGCCGGTGTATTCCTTGCTGGCGTAGATGCCTGCCTGGTATTTGTTGTTGGGCATGAAGTTCTTGTTGGTCTGGTCCACTGTATTTGCTAGGCTGTTCGTCATGAAGGCATCCTCGTCCAGAGGAGAGTATTCGTAGAAGTCCACTTCTTTATCCTTGGTCTTGCGCACTACCTTTGCGCCGAACTTCAGCTTGTTGCCGTTCTTGAAGGGAAGTTTGAAGTTGGCGGAGAACTTCAGGTCCTGCTCCTTGATGTCTTCCTGCTGTTCCGTCAGCTCTTTCAGGCTGAATTCATCGTTCAATGTCATGGTAGAGCCTGTTTTGGGGCTGGCAAAGGGTTGGCGTTCGTCGCTCAGGTCCATGTCGAACTTCTGTTTCTTCAGTTGGAAGTCGATGTAGCGTTCGTTGGGACGTTCTTCGCTGGCTTTGGCATAGCTGGCGTGCCAGTCCATGGAGAGGGCGCCGAAGAGGTGTTCGCCGCCGAGGGCAAAGTCCATGGTGCGCTGGCGTTCCAGGCGGGCGTTACGGTTGTCCGGCGTACCGGCTTTGGTCTGTATGCGTACGGTGGCGTTGCCGTCGGGGTCAAGGTCTTTCAGCGTGGTACGGTAGCGATTCTCCCAGTCGTTGCGGTTGTTGAAGATGCCTTTGAAGGTCAGTTTGTGGTTGGCATTGATGTCCCAGTCCAGTGCGGCAGAGTAGCTTTGGCGTTCGCGGGTGACGTAGTATTGGCGGATTTGGTAGTCGTTGACGTACGTCTTGCCGTTGTCATCCTGCTCCCATACAAATTCGGTGTCGTAGGAACCGGAAGGTGAGTTCTGATAGGAGGCCGATACAATCAAGCCGAGTTTGTCGTTGAAGAAGCGGTCGCCGTAGGTGAAGCCAAGGTTCAGTTGCGCCTTTTCGCTCACCCAGTTGTAGCCGGTTCCGGCGGTGGCGGCAATGGTACGCTTGTAGGGGGAGTTCTTGGTGACGAGGTTGATGCTGCCGCCGATGGCGTCGCCGTCCATATCGGCGGTTACTACCTTGTTCACTTCGATGGTCTGAATCATGTCTGCCGGAATGAGGTCGAGCTGTACGTTGCGCGTATCGCCTTCGGCAGAGGGAACGCGGTTGCCGTTGATGGTGACGGAGCTGAGGTCGGCACTCGTGCCCCGCACTTGCCCGAAGCGTGCCTCGCCTTGGTCGTACTGCACGTTGATGCCGGAGATGCGTTTAAGGGCGTCACCGATGTTGGAGTCGGGGAACTTGCCTACCTGGTCGGCAGAGACTACATTCGTAATCCCCATGTTGTTTTTCTGTGAGTTGATGGCACGGCGCTGTCCCTGGAAGGCGCCGCCTACCACCACTTCCTGCAACTCCACGCCTTCGTTCAGTACGACGTCTTTTTCCAGTGTACGGCCTGCGGGGATGGTGATTTTCAGTTCTACGGGAGAGTAGCCCACGTAGCTCACCTTTACTGTATAGGTTCCCGGGTCAAGGTTAGAGAAAGTGTAGAAGCCGTTGACGTCGCTCGTCACGCCAGTGTGTAGTTTCTCGATGTAGATGGATGCGCCCGGGAGAGTTTGTTTAGTGGCGTCGATGATGCGTCCACGTACAGTTCCTTGTTTCGTGACATTTGCTTTTTCGTCGGCAATGGCCGTATTGACGGTGGCGGTGAATAGGAGTAAGAATAAGAATGCTCTCAAAATCTGTTTCATACTTGTTATTATCTGTTAATAATCTGCCGCAAAAGTAGAGGGTTGCCGTTACGTGGAGGTTGCGGAGCGTTGAAGAACAGATAACGATTCAGTTACAATGAGGTTACATAAATTCTTGGAGGTAGTACCTTTTCGGCGGTATCTCCCTTTGCCGTCATCTGGCAGATTGACGCTAAAGATGCACGAGATGTGCATCTCGGACTGTATGAGATGTACATCTCGAGCAACATGAGATGTACATCTCGTGCAGGGGAAGGTATAGGGGTTGGTGTCTTATCCCGTAGCCTGGCAGCGGATAAGTACCTTCTTCTCGTCTGCCAGAGTAGTGGCAAAGAGATAAGTGCCTCCCCCTTCGGCCAATTTCAGTCGTTTGCGCAGTTCGGCCACGGTGGCGGGGAAGTTGCGCACGGTGAGGTTCGCCTTTTTCTCGGCAGCCAGCATCTCTTTCACTTCTTTCTTGCCGAAGCCGCAGGAGGAGGTAATCCGGAACTTGCGGCCGGGGAAGTCCGGCAGGAAGTGGTCCGAGGTGTAGAGGTGGCTGTTGGGATGCAGTTTTTCCACCTTATACAATGAGGAGAGGCTGCGGAATGCACCGGCTTTCAGCACGGAGGCATTCGGTTCGTAGAGGTATGATTTCAGTTGAGGGGTGTAGGGGCATGCACGCTCCTTCTCCTGCCGGCGGGTGAAGACGAGGGCTTGGGGAGCCGGTACACCGGTGAAGTTGACGCAATGGATGGGGATGTCGTCTGCCGGCACTCCTTCGCCTTGTCCCAGCAAGAGCAGCAGTTCCTTGCATTCGTTGCCCACGGAGACGATGTGTGCCTGGTGGACATGCTTCAAATCGTTCAGGGCAAGGGTGAGGTCGAGCATGGGGGAGAGTTTTACCAGTACGTGTCTTGCCTTGCGTAGCAGCAGTTCTTCGAGGGCGGCTATATCGGGTTCGCAGTCGCCGATGGCTACGGTCTTTCCACCGTGTCCGTCGCGGCGGGCAGGGTCTATGAATATACAGTCCACGGGCTCCATCTCTTGCAGATGGCAGACGCTGTCTGCGTGGCAGACGGAGATGTGGTTCAGGCCGAGGACAGGGAAGTTGTGTGCGGCTATCTGGCAGAGGGTTTCCTGGCGCTCGACGTAAGTGGCATGCCCGAAGCGGGAGGAGAGATAGGCGCAGTCGATGCCGAAACCTCCGGTGAGGTCGGTAAAGGTGCCGGCTGATGCGGGGGTACTGTTCTGCGCGGGATGTTCTTGTTCTGTATGTAGCAGGTTAGTTATAATCTCCGCTTTATACTGTGCCGTTGCTTGGGAGGAGCATTGTTCCAGAGAAAGGTGGGCGGGGTAGAGTATATGCTCGTTCTCGGCCCATGCGGGTATCTTCTCTTTGGCAATCTGCCAGCCGGAAATCTGTGTGATGGCGGCGGGCATGTCTACCGAAGGGTAGCGGCGTGCCTGCAAGGCAAGGCTGCGCACGTCGTCGTGGCGATGCTCGCGGATGAAGCGGAGGGTGTCTTGGGATAAAGGCATGGCTTGGCTTATTTATTCTGATGCAAAGTTATCTCAAAAAGGACAAAGTGGGGCATAAATTCGCAGCTTTCTGTCTGATTATTTTTCAGACACAGATGACGCTGATAATACAGATTAAGAATATTAAAAATCCGCGTCATCTGCGTCATCCGCGTCAAAGCGATAGCAAATTTAAGTTTCCGGACAAGCTGGGGGTGAGAGTTAAGGGATGACCCGGTATCGCTCCTTTGCCGTCTGCCTGCTGACGCGGTTGAAGTGCCACCATTCGCTGGGTAGCGGGTGGAATCCGGCTTCTTTCATTACCTGCCGGAGCAGCAGCCGGTTTTCACGTTCTTGTTCCGTCAGCTTGCCTTGTGCCACGAGCACGGCTTCTTCTGTGATGTGGGCTTCCCTGCCCAGATGGTCTACCGGGGTGCCCATGGGCAGAGGAGTTCCTTTATCGTCGAGTATGCTGATGTCCACCGCCAATCCGTAGTTGTGCAGGCCGCCGCCGCGTGAGGGGTTGGAGACATAGATGTATTTGGAGGTTCCTTTCACTACGTCCCACATCTTCTGCTGTACGGACAAGGGGCGCGCTGCGTCGTAGACGATGAGGCTGTAGCCGGGGTACTGTTCTTTCAGTAGGCGTTGTGCCCGCTTCAGGCTTTTCATGGCATCGGGGTGCAGGTAGGCTTCTTTCAGGTCTTCGTACAATAGGGTTCCGGTGAAGTTGTCGGCACGGGTGTACATCAAGTCGATGGCGATGCTGCTGTCCGCTTCGGCGATGTTGACGAAACCGAGGGAGTCCAGGTAGCGGGCTGTCCGGCTTTTAGCCGGAGCCGGAGGGACGGGTGCCGCTATGGTGTCGGCGTACGGGATGGTGGTCTCCGTATCCGGGTCTTGTGTCTGCTTTGGCGCTTGTTTTCTGCTACAACCGCATAGTGAGCAGCCAAGCAGTAGATATAACAAGTAAAAGAAATATCGTTCCATCTTACAAGGCATTCTTGGCGGTAAGGATTGATTTCATCAAGGCTATGTCCGAACTGACTTCTCCCTGCATCAAGTATTTGTTTTTCCGTTGGCAGGTGGCTTCGTAAATCTCCTTTGCTTTTGCTGTGTCCTTGTCCCGGTAGAGTGCCAGGGCGCAGAGCAGCCGCTGTTTGGAAGACGTCACATCCTTATATTGCCGGATGTAGGTATCCAGCTCATCGGTATATAATTCTTCTGCCCGTGCGGTCCTCTTTGTCACCAGTGCGGTGAAGAGCAACTCGCAAGCGTTTTCCTTTATCAAAAGTCCGATGACTTCGTGCCGGTGGCTCATTATTTTCTCAAATGCATTGTAGGCGGCTTCCCATTCTTCGCAGTCGAGCAGGCGCGAGGCGCTCATCAAGGCTATGGTGACCTGCAGGGCATCTTTGTAGTTGATGTCTTCCGTTTGGCTGAACCATTCGGCAGGCATGTCCTTAGGACGCATGCCCTCTTGCACCAGTGCGTTGATGCGCAGCTGGGTGACCAGTGCCTGCTTGCTCTTGCTGTCCTTGAGAAGCAGGCGCATGTTGTCGGCATCATTGCCGATGCCGCCCATCTTCATGGGGATGCCGTTCATCCCTGCAAGGAGAATGCCAATCAAAGAGAGCATCAGAAGGAAGAATTTCAGCAGGTAAGGCAGCCCGTCTACGGTCAGCAGGGGGAGGAAGGCAAGGATGGCGGTCAGCAGGTTGGCAAGCACTCCACCCAGGTTGTACAAGGTGGTTGGGATATCTTTAAGAGGCCTTTCGGGTGGGGTAAGCAGGCATTGGCCTCCCGTTCCGGCAAGGCTGAAACGCTTGATGCATAATTTCCCGTCTTTCCGTATGAAGGTAAGGTTGAAGATGCGGAAGGAGACGAAGCGGTAGCCGGTTGCCAGTCCGCAGACAAGATGCCCGCCTTCGTGCAGAAGCACTTGCAGGAAGATGGAGAACAGCAGAATCAGTATGGCTAACAAGGAAACTCCTACTGTCTCCAGCATGCCGGTTTCGGCAAACTTGCTGTGTAAACCGTCGAACGAGTCTCCTAAAACCAGGACTCTTACACCTATTATTCCTACAAAGCCGATGCATGCCCCGACCATGAATCCTCCGGCCAATTTAAATACTTTCTTCATCCTGATATCTTGATAAATGTGTTTGCCGGCAAAGGTAAAGGATTTTATCTGAAATGCAACAGCTTGCCCCATGTATCATAAAAAGAAAGAGATTGTGATTGCCACAACCTCTTTCCGTCACCTAAACCCACTACGCAGGCTACAGATAGGGAATTATAGTAATATAGATACCCGTAATGATGGCCGAAGTGATTACTCCTGAAATATTAGCACCCAGGGCATCTCCCAAGATGAAGGAATTGGGGTTGTCCTTGCTTACTATCTTCTGGGCAACCTTCGCCGTAGTAGGCACGCAGCTCACGGCTGCAATTCCGATGACCGGATTGTAATTGCCCCGCTTGATGAAGTACATGATGTACCCTCCAATGATTCCGCCGATACCGGAGAGCAACAGTGCGCCCATGCCCAATACCAACAATTTAAGAATTTTAGGGTCGAGCAGCAGATGTGCGTCGCAAAGTACGCCCAACAACAGACCGAGCATGAAAGTAGAACCATACAACAGCGGACCACTTACAAAATCGTAGATATGCTTCATCCCCGACTCGCGTACTGCCACTCCGAGGAACAGGGAGAAGAACAGCGGCGAGGCAACCGGGAACAGAAAACACAGTACAGCACACAATATAGCCGAGAAAGCCAGTTTTACTTTGGCATCATAGTTTTTGGGCGGCTTCTTGCTCGTCATCTTGATGGCGCGCAGGCGTTTCGGCACCAGCAGCTTCACCAGATAGGGGTAACCGCCATATGTCAGTCCCAGATAGAGATAGGCCACTACTGTGATGGGTACAAACAGATGTTTGGCCAGGGCCAAGGAGGTGAAAAGCACCATCGGCCCGTCCGCACCTCCTACCATGGCTACGGAAGCGCTTTCTTTCAAGGACAGTCCCAATGCAGATGCGATGGGTACAGTCAAGAAAGTTCCCAATTCGGCACATAGGGCAAGGAATATGCTGGCAAACGGTTTCTGTAGCAGGAAGCCCACGTCGAGCAGGGTACCGATACCCATAAATACGAAGCATGCAATCAATCCGTTGCTGAAGGTCAGGGTGTAGACCGGTTGCAGGAAGTCTATCTGCATGGTGTTCATCAAGTCGTCCGTATCCGAAAGCATCGGGTCCAGAAAGAGATTCCCCAATGTGCCGTCGGGCATGAAAAGGGTGCCGCAATTGATGGCGACCATACCCAGTCCCATGGGAATCATGACCATCGGCTCCAGTACGCCTTTCCATCCCAGGTATATGAGCAGCAGGCCCAGGGCTATTAGAAATACACGGGCAGAGGAGAGTAGCCAGCCGCTTTCCATCATTGTTCCGAATCCTTGGAACAAGGTTGCAAAATCTATATTCTCCATAATTAGTCTTTGTTTTTGGTGTCGTTGTTCTTTTTAGTCTTGTTCTTGTTGTCACGGTGGCTGATGGCATCTTCCAGATACATCATAAGGGTATCTTCTGGGTAGAAGTAGTCTACCAGGTTTCTTTTGGAGACACCGTGGCTTACTCCGTGGTAATAGCCTCGAGGCTTTTCGTTTTCACGGTCCACACCCCGGCTGTAGTCTTCGCGCGTGTCGTTGCCGAAGATGTTTCCGTGCATGGAGGGGGTGTGTAGCATCAGTTCCATCTTCTGGCGGAACTTCTTTATGCGGCGCAGGCGGAGTAACTCCTGCTGGTGGGAACTGTAGAAATCGAGTGAATCGGCTGCGCTGGCTATCAGTTTGATGATGAATGCCACAAAGAAACCGATTGCAAAAGTGAGCCCCATCATCTCAAGGGTGGGGAGGAATAAATCGGACATAGTTATGATATTAATGTGATGAAATGGATAATAAAAAAGCGAAAGATGTACATGCAGTACACCTCCGGTAATGGTTTGCAATAAGTCCGATAAAGTCTAAATCAGGATATGCAGCAGTGCATAGATATAGTATCCGCAGGAATAGCGGAGAGCATTGGGATTGAATGAAAGGTTGGCGCTCTCTCCGGCAGACAGATGGCTGGAAAGCAGATGCTCCAGTTGCCCGGCTGGTTTCAGAATTCTCATCTTCAGGAATTTCGGAGAGGCGTGGTTATGTGTGTATAGGCTGTTCGGACACAACGCTTCGTTGGTCCAGCAGTCGGTATTTTCGTCATTGAATAGTGAACGGTGGGTGGCTGTGTACGATGCGCACTGTGTGTAGGCGGTAAAGGAGCATTCGGAGGCCGGACTTCCGACAACTATTCCCGCCGGACTCCCGGTAGTATTCCGTGAGTCTGGCTGTTCCTCCTGGGAGATGGCAGTCAAACCCAGACAGAGGAAGGTAAACATAAGTATGTAATACAGATGTTTCATCATAGCAAGATAAAGGAACAAATAACTTTGGACAAAGTTATATATTCCGCTGTATTTTAAGATTAATTGTCTTTTTCCTCTGCAGGAAGTATTCTGAAGGACTGGTTGCGGCATTTATATGCCCAACCGTTCCTTCAGTAACCGGTATCTGGAGAGGCTTACCCGTAGCTTGACGCCACTTTTTAACGTCACTTGGTAGGTCTCTTTTCCATACTGTTCTACTCGTGATATCTGGGTTACGTTGACAATGCTCGAGCGGTGGATGCGGACAAAGTTATCTGCTGGCAAATGTGTTTCAAAGTTTTTCATGGTCTGTTCCTTGATGTACTCTCCGTCGGATGTCACCAGGGTTGCGTAGTCCCCACAAGCCTGGATGTATAATAGGTCTTCCACTTTGATGATGTGAATCCGGGAGCCGTCTTTTATCGTGATCCGGTCAATACTTTCTTCTTGTGGCAGGGGAGCGGCCTTTTCTGCCTCGGGGGCGGTGAAATCTTCTGTTTGTAATGAAGTGTCTGCCACAATCTGCAGATGATACCACAAAAGGATAGCTGTCCAGGCAGGAATACCGAACAAGAGGCGGAAAGGAATGCTTGTTTGGCAGGTGTGCCTTGCCAGCGTTTGTCTTCACATCCGCCGCAAAAGCAACTGCATTCTATGCGTACTTGCCAGTCGGCGGGTATGTGCAGTTCCACTCCTCCCCAACTGCAGTCCAGGTCTATGTAGGTTTCTCCGGGTGCTATGTTCGTGTGGCGCAGGTCGATGGTAGTACCGCCGAAATAGGTGCGTATGTTCGCTCCCTTGAAAAGCTCGTCGAGTACGACGTGGCGTACGGCACTCAGGGAGTTGTTGGAGTAGAGGAATCCGTCGTCAGACTGGCATTGTTGTTCCTCTTGCTCTCCCATTCTCTTGTTCATCATCCGTTGTACCATCTTGGCACGGCGATGCACTGTCCTTTGGTGTGTCCAGTTTCTCCTATGGTGATGTCTGAGAAGGAAGATGCCGATGAGGATAAGGGCCAAGGGCCACAGCATGGCTTGGAAATTGCCGGGGAATAGCAATAAGCCTGAAAGGATAAAGAACGAGGCGGTCAGCACTTTGCCGGAGCCTGCATAGGATGGGAATCGGTGAATCCGGAGTTATCTGTTCCTCCACCAATACCAGATGAAGCGTAGCCCGGTGCCGAGAAGCGCGAGAGAAAGTCCGGTATAGAACACTGCGATGAAGGAGTCGGGCAGAAGGTGGCAGGTACGTATTACAATTCCCATTGCAATCATGCCTATCATGACAATCCATCCTTTTACGTCGAAAAAGGAAAAGGGGCAGTGCTTCCCTTTCTTCTGTGAGATACGGAGAGTATGTTTCTTGTATAGCCTATGGAAAATAATGCCGAAGAACAGAAGGAATACCAGGCTGGCTTCGCAGACTTTGAATAGCCAATAATGTCCGTCATCTATCCAGCAGGTCAGGCCTATACGCAGAATATTGACTCCTGCCAATGACCATATGGTTCCGGCAGTTATGAGCAGTGTATTTGGAGATACTCCGTATTTCATGATGAAGGTTGTTTTATTACACAAATACCGGGCTTGTATAGCGGAGTCCAAAAATTAAAAGAGGCTCTATTCTATTAAGAATGAGCCTCTTGTTTGTGGACCAGCCTGGGTGATTTTTTGAGACCTAATGAGAATAGTATAAGTATATATAATACTGTAATACAGCTATTTATTAGTATATATAATTTTATAAGATCTACCTAAGTTTCAACAGGAATGTTTAGCGTTGACAAAAATAAGTGCTTTTTGTCAACCGTTTACAAGAAAGGAGGAAAAGAATTCTTTTATGTGATTTTATCCCCCGAACAATATGCCGCCTTTGCCTTATTTTCGCAACATAAAATATTGAAAATATGGCAACTATAAGACTTTATTTATCTAGTAAACAACAAAAAAGTAACGGTAAATGTGAAATTTATCTACGAATGTCAGCAGCTCGTAATAAAGTGTTCCGAGCAAAGTCCAATTTATATGTATTGCCGAAGTATTGGGATGAAAAAAAGGAAAAGATAATGATTCCACGTATTCATGTAAAAGAGCAAGGAGATTTGATTAATCTACAAAAACAACTTGATGCCCTTGTTACTTTTATAAAGTATTATCGCACCTATCGAAGAACTCAGTAAAGTTTGGCTAGAACGTATTATCAATGAGTTCCATTTCGGTAAAGATGAAAAAGAGAGTGACAATGATGAACTAGCTTTTTTTGATTTATTGAAATTGTTTATATCCGTCCGTGTAAAAACCGGAAATAGAGAGGCGCAGTTTGGTACACTGATACGAGTGTTGAAAAGATATGAGATATACCGAGGTAATGGTTACTCTCTCAATATTCATAAAGTTACAGACTTAGACTTAATTAAGTTTGAGGAATTTTTACGCATTGAACATACTTTTTTCGATCAAGACGGGAATTGTATCAAATATGCAAAGATATACAAAACATATCCCGAAATGCGAACTCCAAAAGCTAGAGGTACTAATGGGGTACACTACATCTTGAAACGTCTTAGGACTTTTTATAATTGGGCAGTTAATACAGGCAGAACTACTAACAATCCTTTTACGAAGTATCATCTACCGACTTGTGTCTATGGTACTCCATTCTTTATAACAATAGAAGAAAGGAATAAACTGTTTAATTTTGACTTTTCAGATGATCCGCAACTGGCAATACAACGTGACATTTTTGTTTTTCAATCTTGCATAGGTATTCGTTCTGGTGATCTTTATAGATTAACAGATGATAATGTCGTGGGCGATTCTATTGAGTATATACCAAGTAAGACCGCAGATGAATGTGGCAAAACCGTAAGCGTACCACTAATATCTCAAGCTAAAATAATTCTCAACCGTTATGCAGATAAAAAGTGTAAAACGTTATTGCCTTTCATTTCAATACAACATTATAATAAAGCTATAAAAATAATGCTCCAGAAAGCTGAAATTTCAAGAATCGTGACAGTTATCAATCCAATAACAAGAAAGGATGAGCAGCACCCCATCTATGAAGTTGCAACATCCTATATGGCAAGAAGGAACTTCATTGGAAATCTATATAAGGAAGTAAAAGACGCTAACTTAATAGGTAGCATGACAGGACACGCAGATGGCAGTAAAGCATTCTCCAGATATCGAGCAATAGATGCAGATATAAAAAAGTCTGTTATTAGTTATTTAGAATAAAAAAGTGCTGGCCCATTGGAACGACCAATGGGCTTTTTATTTGTAGGGGGAATAATTTTTTTTCTCTTCTAAATACCCCCTGAAAAAGCTGTGGAAAAATCTCGTACTTTGTGGCATCAAAAGAAAAAATCATGAACGAACTAGTAAAAAAAATAGTAGAAACGATTGCCGATCAAATTGTTAATCGAGTGCTAGAAAGGGTGGAGCAATCCTCCCAGAGTATAAATGTAAACAATGTAGGTACGAAACTATATACAACAAAACAGTTGTGTGAAATGCTTCATATCTCTAAAGCAAAGTTATATCGCCATAGGGAGCAAGGTTATTTAAGACCTACAAAATATGTAGGACGGACACCTTTATATGATCAAACTGCTATTGATGCTTATTTGAATAACTTTTCATACTAAAAAATGAAAGAAAACAACCAAAGTCCTGTGACTGCATTGGCAGAGCAGGCAACCATCCAAGCGATGATAGAGAGTATTAACAATGGTATGACACCTCAGGGTAGTGCTACGCCTGACAGTGACAGTAGCGCAAAAGAGAAGGAACTGCGAGCGCAACAACTTGCAAGTAGTGTGCAAATAGATGGGGAATCCCTCAAAGCTAAAATTTTTATGCAATTAAGTAATGGCGAGAAGGTAGGAGTTTTTGATTTCCATAGAGCCGGTGGGAAATTTGCATATCTTGATAAAAACCGGTCAATCGACATGAAACATGTGGAGTTTCTGTTTGGCTCCTTCAAGCGTGTCGGTATGCTGAACAGCATTAAGGTTGTAGCAGCCCGAAAACTGATAGAAGAAGGACATACTCTGAGAGATCGCACGGGCAACATGCTTACATTAGCCACTCCCAATATAGATATGTATTATTGCATTCTTGACGGGCAGCACAAAGCGGATGCGCTTGCTCTTTGGTTAGCCAGCGAAGAGACCAGAAACATTCCGTTGGATGCACGGATGGAACTGGTGAATATTCCTAAAAATTTTTCTGTAGGAGCATATATTGGAGAATATAATCTTGCCTGTAAGAAATGGAATCATCGTGATACCGAAACACTTCTGGTACAGACCTTTGAAAAAGAGGGCAGGACTGTTCTTTCCAGTATAGAAAAATGCGTGAATGAGGATAAGATGACCCAGCGTGCCGCGTGGAAAATTTACAAGATGATTGACGGCTATAGAAAACAGAAATTTGAGGATGCGCTGTTTTACAATAAACTGTCTGATGAACTTAGAGGTACGGATGCTGAAATAGAGCGTGGAGACAGAATACGCAGAGCCATCCAGGTAGCATGTAGAAATGAAGTACGGATGAAGAGGAACAGTGCCATCATTGATGCTGTCATTGCAGCTTATAATGCCGTTTCTGATGTACAGAAAGCTGAAACGATGGATCAACTGATGCTTTTTATCACTTCTTTGTCCAAACAGACACTACTTGCTGCCATAAAAGCAGATTCTGTAAACCAAAAAACAGAAGTAATAACCCAAGCATGGAAAAATTTCCAGAAGGAAATCAAAAAGGATGGTAAAAAGGAAGAGTACGAGGCTTTGGCTTTAAATGCGGAAGAGGAGTACGACAGGATGGTTTCCAGTGTAGCCTCACCCAAAAAATCATCCAATCTTGACAAAATCAAAAAAATTCTTTCATAAAACAACTTCCCCCATCTTCGTGGTGGGGGATCAACTATAATTTTAAATGATGAAAAATCAGAACAAAGAGTGTAATGGTGCATTATATTCAGGCGATGGAAAGGTATTTCTAAAGCTATTGAATCAAGAGTGCTGTTATTATGCTGTCGAAAACGGAACAGAGAGTATTTCGGATAATGCTTTTGCTACCCTCTCTTTTTCCAATAAGACCGAATTCTTGGATTTACCTGACTCGGTTACTAAATTAGGTTCAGGAGCTTTTCAAAGGATGGCTCTAAACTCAATAGCCATTCCTCCAAAGGTAACAGAAATACCGGAAAAGTTATTGTTCGGCTGTACCAATCTTGAACATGTACACCTGCCGGAAGGAGTGGAATGCATAAATCGGGAAGCGTTTTGGAAGTGCCCAAACCTAACCCGTATCACATTACCACATAGCTTGAAGGAAATCATAGGAAATCCTTTTGCCTATTCCGGTATAAGGGAAATTGACAATCTGTCTGAATATTTCAAAATACAGGATGAATGTCTATATACGGCTGACGGTACACTGATTTTTAATTTTTCTAACAAACGGGAATTTGATGTGCCGTTCTGGGTTATGGAAATAGACGGGAGTGCTTTTGAGGGGAATGTGTATATGGAGAAAATCAGTTTCCCCAGGTTAATTAAAATTGCCCCCAGAGCCTTCGCAAATTGTACTTCATTGACTACAATTTCTGTTCCCCAAAAGACAAAATATCGCTTTAACGTAGGAAAAACAATTATAAACTGATAAAAGAACGTGATGATGAAAACATTAGATCAACTTAGGAGTGATGGATATATTCTCTGTCTCCCTCAAAGGACCAAACTTGATACCGGAATCATCAACAAACTACAGTGCCGGTTGAAGTGCCCTTTAGAGAGTAAGATAATACTTCATGTGGTATCTGCTTATGATTATCTGGTACGTGATATTTCCATAGTTGATGATAATGGAGACCTTGTTACTTCCCTTGATGACGCTCTGGAAAAGAAGCTGGTTATTGTCGGGAAGGATCTTAACCTTTGGTATGCTTTACAACAATCCGCAATCAGGGATGAGGAGATTGGCATTGAAATAGTCTCCTATAGGTGCTTGAAATTCTGATATTAGTCAGCAAGCATAGGCGCCGGCTTGCTTGCTCATAATTGAACTTTCTAAAAACTTTTGGATAATGAGAAAACAAAAAATTCCCATTACAGCCCTTTCTATGCCTGAAAACATCCCGGGTATAGAGTATAAATGGCTTAGAAACAGGTGGATGTTGAGTTTTAATAATAAAATAACAATGAAAAAAATATGAGTAATAATACAAAAATCTCGTGGACTAGCATTTCTTGGAATATAATGACAGGTTGTACTCCGATAAGTGACGGATGTAATGATTGTTATGCGAAAGCTATGGTTAAACGACTACAAGCTATGGGACAAGCGAAGTATCAGAACGGTTTTACTCCGACCATACATCCCGAGTGTATGAACGAACCCTTTTGGTGGAAAGGCAACAAGCTTGTGTTCGTGGCAAGTATGGGTGATTTCTTCCATATAGAAATCCCGTTTGATTTCATCGACAAAGTAATGGAAGTTATCAACCAGTGCCCACAGCATACATTTCAGATTCTGACAAAACGGGCAGATAGAATGTGTAAATATTTTTCAGTTCATACTATTCCTGAAAATGTCTGGCTCGGTGTTACAGTTGAGAATCAGAAGGTGAAAGATCGCATTGATTACCTGAAGAAACTGGATGCTCCGGTACGGTTCCTCAGTTGCGAGCCTCTGTTGGAAGACCTGGGAGCACTTGACTTGTCTGATATTGATTGGGTTATCGTTGGCGGTGAATCTGGTAATAGAGCCAGAAAGATGGAAAAGGACTGGATTTTGAATATTAAATCCCAATGTGACGCTTCCACAGGTACAGCTTTCTTTTTTAAGCAATGGGGAACTTGGGGGGCTGATGGAGTGAAACGTAGTGCTAAAGAAAATGGGTGTCTTTTGGACGGAAAAGAATACCACGCTTATCCGACTCCAAGAAAGATAAAACCTTGACAATAAACAGTGGGGAAGCATAAATATACAAATAACAAGGCTTCTCCACAAATAATCAGATTTAGGAATTTCAGGGCCATAATCCGCTCCAAATCGCTAAAACGCTCTTCCGTAACCCTCTAATCCTTACTTCTGAAAATGATTCTAAAATTAAACAGTACATCCATTGAAGGTTCAGAATCTTCATTGGGTCGTCAGGAAAATACTGCTCCTGATGTTATCATCCAAAAAGTAAGTATAACTCCGAAAAAATTCAAAGATGATGTCGAAGCACTGGCAGGTTATATCGGTGAGGAACATTTCATTTCCGGTCTCAGCATTGAAGTTACATTGGGTGAACTTCTTGCTGTAATTCCAAGAAAGCGTAGAAGATGCGAAGCGTATAACTCTTTGGTGAAATACCTGAGTGAAGAAAGAAACATTTTATTAACCATTAAAAGCAGAAGACGATGAATACAAAACAGAAAATAAAGGCTCCCAAAATGATAAACGGGAGAATGATGCGGTACTGTGTGAAGTATAATGTCTGGGTGAACAACGCCGGTGATTATGCTTATCGGGAATATAATGATCCTACTTGGAATTGTCCCCTGATAATCCATACAAGACCTGACGGAAGTAAATTTCTAAACACCAAAAGTCATGGTGAGATTCCACTCGATGAAGCTATAGCCATCTGTTACAGACCCATGCCGAATGATGGAAAGAAATATATTCTAATCCATAAAGATGGCGACTTGGGAAACTGTCAAGCCAATAATCTTGAATGGAAAGAGGTCAGGAAGTATAAACCAACAGCCACTAAACGTAAATTAGATAACGGTTTGGAAGTGACGGCTGATGGAACAATACTTGATAACAAGGTTGCTTTGCCAATCGTGAAAGAAATCGGAGACAGAGATAGAGATCAAATGGTAGCAATAGAAAATCCTTATGTTTCCTATAGGCGAAAGAATAAGTGGGGAAACTATGAAGAAAAAAGAGCTGGCGTAGATGATCTGATGGCTGCGGCAGAATATGTAGTGGACGGAGATAAATCCACAATGCAAAGACCGAGAGTGCTTCATAAGAACATGAACTATCTTGATTACCATGCTGACAATCTTAAATGGGTGGAAGAAAGCAGTCCTGAATATCAAGAGTATATGAAAAGGAAGAAGGAGGATATAGATAAGCTGGAGAAAGAACTAAACCATAGCAATCCCAATTTCAAGTTACCAGACAATCAATAAATGAATAATCTGGGTTGGTCGGAGACAAGGGTATGGAACGTAGTGGAATGTAATACATAACTGGAAGACAAGGTGGAATAAAAAATGTTACAATTCATGTACAAAAGCTTAAAGAGTAAGCATTTATGTAGATAAATTATTCCATCCCTTCCGGGTTATGTACCATACTCATACTTCATATAGGCTTTTGTCTCTGACTAACCCACTAATCAATACCTATTTTATAATGAAGAAAATAAAATTAGATGTTCCATCCGGTATCAAGTATTTATCGGATTGGGATGAACTTTGGGAATTATTACCCATCGACAGGGCTTTCATCCTCAATAAACGAATCTGTGGTTGTGGTGCCACTGAAATGTATATCCGTTCCGACAAGAAAGTAATCTTAGCCGGTCCAAGGAAACATCTGCTGTATAACAAGTATTCCCAACATCTTTCCGACAGCCTTCATCTTTACCGTTTTCAGGGAGACAAAAAGAAGTATTTTGAAAGCAAGACAGGCAGTGAAAAAGAGATCCTGACTTTTAACTCCGAACTTCAGGAATACATCAAATCCGGAGGGAAGAAGATTCTGACTACCTATGACTCGCTTGGGAAAATCATGGAAGTATTGGTTGGCTTAGGGGAGAATCTGAATGAGTGGATCGTCGTGGTTGATGAGTTCCAGGTTATCTTCTATGACTGCCATTTCAAACCTACGACAGAGTATGAATTGTCGGAAGTACTACAGAAGTTCACCCAAGTAATCTATCTTTCAGCCACTCCTTTTCTTGAATCTTATCTGGATATGACGATACAATTCAAGTCTCTACCCATCTATGAATTACTTTGGCCGGAGAGTATGACAAAGTTACCCGATGTAGAGGTAATAAAGTCCAGAAAACCAGTATTGGAACTATGTAAGGGATTGATAGAGAAATATCGTTCAGGAAATGGCAGGAGTACGATGGTAAACGGTGAAGAGTTTATAGCGAAGGAAGCCGTTTTCTATATCAATTCTGTTTCAGAGATTATAAAGATTATCAAGAGGTCTGGATTGAGACCGGAAGAGACCACTATCATCTGTTCTTCCAAGAGTGACAATATAAAGAAACTGGATGAATTATCAAGGCAGACCGGAATGAAGTTCAGGATAGAAGAGATCCCGGGTAAGGGAGAACCACATAAGATGTTTACCTTCTGCACCTCAACCGTTTATGTAGGAGCCGACTTCTATTCAACCAATGCCTATTCTTATATATTTGCCAATCCCAAAGTAAGCAGCATGACGATAGATGTCTCTGTGGATCTTCAACAAATCATAGGAAGGCAAAGACTGGAAGAGAATCCTTTCCGTAACTCAGCCACCTTATATTATAATACACGGGAAGCAAAGGTAACGAAAGAGGCTTTAGAGAAATCAATCAAGGAAAAGAACGACAGCACCAACCGACAAATAGAAAACTACGAAGCTGCTCCACATAAAAATGATCAGCTTCAAATTATGGAGAATACAATCAGACAGCAAGGGCATAAGGAGCATTATTGTTGCATCGTGAAGGATAAGAACAATAACGTAAGGATAGTTAAAAATGAAATCCTTGAAATAGCGGAACGGAGAGCCTGGGAAGTTTCAGACCAGATTTATCGGAGTGACTTTTCCATGTACAGGGCTTTAAGTTCCGGTGTAAATGTTACCAAATCTACAGACAGTGATAATCCTGAGATGCAGAAATTATTCAGCGAGTGGAACAAGGACGGTCAATTCTCCAGAAAAGCAAAGATGTATTGTGAACTCCATGATACTCTCCCCGGTTTGTTGGATGAATGTACCTTTATAGAGAAGAAATTCAAGACCTATTATGAAGCTCTCGGAAAAGAAGGTTTTAAAGCATTGCATTGGAGGGAGGACTATATCAGACAAGCCATTGAACCTGCTCCTTTTGATAAACTTCCTAAAGATAAAATAGCGAAGGAACTGATAAAAGTGCTGAGGGTTGGAAAGGACTATACGAAAGCGGAGGTCAAGGAATTACTTCAAAACATATATTCCAAACTCGATATTCCCGGTAATCCAAGTGCTTCTGATATTTCCGATTACTTGACTTGTGAGGATAGGACCAACCGAATGGAAGGTAAAAAGGTAGCTGTGTTTAGAATAGCCTCCCATATCCGAACAAAAATATCATTGTTCGGCAGGATTACAGACATCAATCACCCTGAAGAATATGAAATAGATAAGGTGCTGGATATTATCAAGACTAGTAGTTATTATCATGTAGCCGAAAAAGTAGATGCGGTAAGGAAAGCCAAGAAAGATGAAGACAAGGATAAGGCTAAAATGAAACTTCCGGCTGTAACATGGAACGGAACTTTCAAGACCAAGAACAGGAATGATTTGATTCACTATTCTTCTTTTACCGCTCTTGACTTCGACCATATTCAGCCGGAGAAAATGGATGAGTTTGGGAAATGGTTACAAAGTTTTCCATGTGTCTATGCCTATTACGTTACTCCAAGCGGTAAGGGTTATAAAGCGATTATTCTTCATGATAATTATGAGCCGCTTTACCATTATGACCTGTATAATCAGCTTTTGAAGTTGTTTGATTGCCCTGAGATAGATAAGAGTACAACGGATTTGGCCAGAGGTAATTTTTTAAGCTATGATCCGAACCTATGGAAAAATCCTGATCCTGAGCCTTTTCATTTTGTTCCTTCCACCTCTGAACCAATTATACCCGAAACTGTTACAGAAACCATAATAAAGGATGAAGCCGAAAATGAAATGATAACCGAAGATGATTCTTATGTAGCCAAATTCCTGAACACTCTGAGCAGACAAGTTGTTTCTGATGATAGTATAATTCGTATCCTTGGGAAAATCTGGACCGGAAAATCTTTAGCTAACGGAAGAAACAATACTGCGATGTCTTATGCTGGAGTTCTATGTAAGGCAGGAGTAGAGAAAAACAGAGCCAAATCATTCATCGAAAAGCTTATTCCGGATTTTGATATTACTGAAATAATTGAATACGCCTACTCTCATAATACTTTCGGATGTGAACGTAGAAGATACAAGTCAAGAAAGAAATAGCCAATAAAAAGAAAAGGAGACTGAACTTCAATGCTCGGTTTCCTTTTAATTCTTGATTGTTTACTTATCATGTCAAATAGCTAAAAATAATCTAACTATAAAAAATGTTTATATATCTATATTGATAAAGCACTTTCCTATTTAAAAAAAGAATTGCTCAATAACTTTTCTATATTTTTCTTAACACCTTGATATTCCTCTTCTTTTAATAAAGGTATATTACTCTCTATTTCAATTAGATGACAATTTGTCGCATCAAATTCATCATCTTTGTTAATACCCAATATAAGCTGAGAATCAACTGGTTTGTTCTTTATTATATAATTATTCATCTTCTTCATTGTTTCTGCATCAATAGAACTTTGACGTGGAGAATCTATGACAATTGGTGCAAATAGAGCCCTAGAATTCTCATTTATTATTTCTAGCATACTATAATTATAGGCTATAATACATCTAGGTGCAGCAGAACCAACACCCTTTACAACACCTGTAATTTTATTAGGCTTAGGATTAGAATTCGGTATAGAAAGTGCTATATATGCTTTATTGATAGAATTAGAAAATTTTTCCTCAATATTTTTTTGCTTTTCCTTATTATTTAATCGGCTTAATGATTCATTTAGACTATGTTCTAATAGTATTTTTTTATTCTTTTCCTCCATAAGTTTATTGCGTTGCATATCTATCACATCATGAAGTTTTTGATTTACTAAGGACTCGATTACGTCTTCAAACGAGTAATTTTCTCTTTTTATAGCCAGTAAATTTTGTATAGCTACTATTTTTTCTACAACAACTTGTGTTTTATTTTCCACTGCATCAATTTTTCTATTCAAATCATCCAAGTTGCTTTGGAGATTTAATCTTAAATCTTTAGATTGGTCTATATCTAGCAGCATTTCATATCTCCCCACTTCGCTATTTTCAACTTTTGATTGACAGATAGGACATATAAGAATATTTCGTTGTTGCAATGCAAACAAATAATCCTTTTCTATTTCCGATATATTATTATCTAATTGCTGTAATTGAAATTCGAGAGATATTTTTTGGTTATATAGCTCTGACAACTCGTTTAAGTGTTTTTTTTGAAGTTTTTTTAACTCTTCTGATTTTTCAACTAATTCTTTTTTTTCCGCATTAAATTTGTTTATATCGTAATTTATACTTCCTTTATCAAACTGTTTTTTTAATTGTCTGATAAATGTTTTTATCAGTTCAATAGAACGAGTACACTCTTTAATTTCTTTCTTTATCAGAATCAATCTATTTTTTGCATTGTTATAAGAGTCAGTATAAATGCCAGCATGATATAGTTGAGCTGTAGATTTTCCATTAGGTATACCAATTTTATAAAAAGAATTCCAAACAGAGTTCCATCCCCTATCTTGATCAATATAAAAAGGAGCAAATAAAAATCCTAATGGAATTACTCTCACATTATTCTCATTATCTAACATCTGGAATTCAATCCCCAATAATTCAGTTAATTTATCAGATACTTCCCATGAGTTTTTAGAACGAAATCTAAACGAACCATCACAATTATATAATATTATTTCATTACCAATGCGAAGTGATTGATATGTTATTCCATCTATTTTAAATTTTAATAAATATATAATATTAGCATCCAACCATCTTTGAGGCCAAACCTCAATTTCTGTACCTAATGAATAATATAATGATTTTATCAAGCTGGATTTACCTGATCCGTTTGCTCCTTTTATTATAACAACATGATAATCAAGATTTATTGTTAGTCCTCTCTTTTCTCTGTAAGAAAGAAATTGTATCTGAATAAACTTTATTTTTTTCATTACACTTTGTTCTTAGATATCGGATTAATAATTTAAGAGATGCACCTTTACTCATTATTGACTATATATAAAATTAATGCCTTTAAGTAATACTCACTATGTCTCATAAGATTAACATATTCCCTTGCAACCATATCATATATTTTACAACAATATTGATAAAGAGTTATATCATCTTCTATCTCAGTGGTTTTATAAACGCTTGATATATATTTAATCAGTTCCCTAATTTCATAATTTCTATAATCCATTAGATCGACCTGTATTTCTTTCCATGATCTTTGCAATTCCTTTATTGTTTTAAAACTAACCTTGTCGTTGTTAAGGATTCCAACAATACTTTCACAAGACTTTTTGAATGTTTCAAAATTATTTATCTCATTCAAATATATATCAAATCGTTTTTTAGTAAAACTTTTTTCACTAATTAAATCATCTGCGCTTGTTATATCCGTAGCATAACGAATTTTTCGTTCTATTTCATTATGTAGTGAATCATAAAATATTTTAGGCTTCAGATCTGGACTCAAATTACTTTCTTTTATAAAATCAGAGACTCGTCCAATCATGATTTCATTATGCCAATTATAGTGTAATTGATTTATAAAGAAGTGTAAATTATCGAGCTTGCTAATATTTACTTTCGGATCTTCTTTTTCTAATCTTTTCTTTATTGAGGCTTGAGTAGTACTTTTTAAATCATAAAAATGAATCAAATTTTGAGAAGTACTCCCTATTTTCAGCATACTGCTTGATAAATAATCATTGGTAACAAAATATATATTTCTGGTATAACTTATTATAGCGAAATGAGATAACAATTTCCATAAAATAGAATGTCCACCTTTTTCATACTTTGTCAATCGGTTAATAGTCCATTGATTATTATGGCTAGTTTTTATTTGATAAAAATCAACATTTTGCAAGTTTACCTCTCCATCTAAAACAACTATATCATCATGATAATCAAAAACAATAATATAGTCATTGCCAGATTTATGCAAGGTTAATAATTTGTCCATTCCCCAATCACATTGATAAGAGAAACCACCAGAAGCCCATGCCCCGCCTTTTTCTATAGGCTGATTCATTACTAGATTACTTAATGCATTCATTGATTACTTAACCTTATGATAAAACCTATGTTGCAAATATAGTCAAAATAAACAATTTACCTATCTTTAAGTAATACTTTCTATAATTAGTTTCTTTATGTACTAAAAAAGTTGTTATACTGAAAAGTATTACGACTTTAATAAAATATGAACTATATCCACCATTTCCAATTACTTATTCGTTCAGTTTATCCAATCCGATACAGTATCTCCCTTATAACCTTTTTCCCATACAAACCAGGCATAAGCAATAACATTCCCATTTGTCTGAGCTGCTGTAAAATCCCCACTTTTGGCTACAACAGCACGGGAAGAAAAAACGTGGATTTCCAGTGGGGATTGGTTGAAAGACTTCCAAGAATGTTAGTTGTAGCTATCACTTCCCCCTTGTTCCCTCATTGGACATTTCCAAAGTTTTCTCTATAAATAAATTCTCAAGTATTTTATAAAAATACATTGATAATAAAGCCAAGATGCTTTTCTGTCTGAACGAGCTGCCAAAGACCAATGACAAATCGAACGGATATTTCAGGAGGTTTCTTATCGTTCCCTTCAAAGTCCAGATACCCAAATCGGAAGTGGATCCGAAACTGGCTGAGAAGATTGTTTCTACAGAGTTACCCGGAATTATGAACTGGGTGCTTGAAGGTAGAAAACGGCTAATCACTCAATCCGGTTTTACTGAATCTTCATTATGCCAGATACAATTGGAGGAATACCGTTATGGCAGTGGAGTACGGAAAAAGGTGAATCTAATCCTGCCTGATGGATTTAAGTGATAAAATCTAAAAAGGGAGACTGAACTTTATTGCTCGGTCTCCTTATTTTTTTGCAATATAATTTCCAATGGAAAAGTGTCAGTCTATTAAATCAAGAAAGATATTTTTTGTATTCCTCCCTAAGCTGTTCTTGTATAGAAATAATTATATATTTCTGATTCTCAATTTCTTTTGAATAATCCTGTAAAACAAAAGCTTCTTCTTTCTGTAATAGTTCATACTCTGAAAGATTATTTTCCAGATCAAGTTTAGATACCTTTTCTTCTATTTTTAAGATTTCTGTAAGTTTGTCATTTATACGCTCCAATGATTCTGTAGCATGAAATTTTCTTTCAATCTCCTGAAAATCATAGTACAAATATAAAGGGTTAAGCCTACTTACTGATTCTTCAAATAGATTATTACATTTCATTATTAATTTTTGCAATGTAAGCCATGTAGTTTGATTGCTTGTGTCTATTCCCTTGATTGTGATTTGCATCATATTATATGTATCCAATGCTTCCTGATACCATGCTATCGCTTTTTCCACTACATCTGTTTTTCTTTTAAACACTTGCATTTTTAGTTCTCTTCTATACTGATTATGAGCATTTAGCATATCAATAACTGATTTAATAGTCAATGTAGTAACAGAGCCAATAAAACCAGCGGATATTAATTCGGAAATATTCATTCTTATTTAATTGGAAAAGTATTATTAGAAAGAAACAAATCAGAATAACAATAAGTTCAACAAAGATGCCATTTATTATCTATGTACAGAAAGCCCTAAACAAACTGATTATTTTGATAGTGGTATAATCCGTATCCTTGGAACTATTTGGACTGGAAAATCTTTAGCCAACGGGAGGAACAATACTGCGATGTCTTATGCTGGGGTTCTATGTAAGGCAGGAGTAGAGAAAGGCAGAACCAAATCATTCATCGAAGAGTTTATTCCAGATTATGATATTACTGAAATAATTGAATATGCCTACTCTCATAATACTTTCGGATGTGAACGTAGGAGATATAAATCCAAACAGAAATAGCCAATAAAAGAGAAAGAGACTGAAATATACAATGTTCGGTCTCCCTTATTTTTTTATATAGATAAAATTATACTCCCAATACAATATTTGCATCAATATTCAACTTCCGACTTATTTCTCTCGCAACTTTCAAGGTTGGTTCACACTTCCCGGAAATATAATCACTGAGACGTGAAGGGCTGACACCTACTAATTTTGCAAGTGATTTCTGATTCAACCCCATTTCATACATACGAAGCTTAAGAACATCAACAAGTGAAGGTTCTCCTAAAGAAAAATGTTCTTCGGAATAATCGGCAACTAAATTAGACAGAAGTTCTAATTCTATGCTGTTCGGGTCATTCAAAGGAGTATCATCTTTCACCAATGGAAGAAGTTCCTCTACTCTTTTCACCGCCCATTCATACTGGGTTTGATTTTCTATCTTTGTCATACTACTAAATATTAGAGCAATCTATTTTATTATATTCTTTATGAGTACCAATAAAGCGAATATACACAAACTGAATGGTGAATTTGATCACTACTACCAAACGATAGTTGTTGCCTTTGATGTTGAAAACATAGTGTTGATTGCCTACATTATCAACGCTATTAAACGTTTTCTTAATATCGGCAAAGCAAGTCCACTTACTTCTTTTCACAATAGTAGTCCATTCTTGCAAGGCAACCCTTGAATCAGGATGGTTCTCTGCATATTCTTTTAATGCTTGTTCGGTAAATATTCTCATTGGTAACTCAATTATCCAAGGACAAAGATATATAATATAATTCTATAATTCAAAATAAAATTCTAATATTTATAATTTGAAGCGCGAAAAAATAGCGGAAACTCCGAAAAATCACCGCTAATTATTCTATTTCTCTTGTTACAAAGTTATAAGCCTCATAATCTTTTTAGCTAAGAAGCTGATTACAAAAAAGGAGACAGAACTTCATTATCCAGCCTCCTTATTCTATTATTAATCGTAATACCTGAATCAACTCTTTTCTATTCTGACACTCACCAATTTCTGTATTCCTATTATGATCCATACAGATACGACAAAAGGGGCGGTCAGAGTAGTAATCTCCAAGTTCATCCCTATAATCTGCAAGAGAGTGGAAAGCAAGACTGAACATGAGTCCCATACAAGACTTTTCAGGGTTCTGTCCCCTAAAGTAATGGCACACAATACACCGTTATATCCCATCAATCCCATATTCAACGTTTCAGCATCTATCCCCAGCAAGATAGCCAAAGGAATAGGGAAAAGTGCTCCAATTACAGTATAGAAAGCAGCAGTTTGTGAATTTACAAGAATACCAACTAAAAACAATAAACCAGTCCAGATATTCCCTTGAAACATTACCTGACCGATACCAAAACTGAAGGTCTGAAAGTAATTGATTCCTTGTGTAGCATCAGTTACCGTATCAGAAACCAACAAAATATCAGGCATAATCCAGGAACAGAACCCTAATAACATCCATACGGAAAGGATGAAAGGTGCTGTAAATCCGGGAAGTGAACGTTGCAAATTGAAAAGTCGTGATATCCAGGTTGAAATACATGCAGCCACAACCATCAGCAATAAGGAACCTAAAGACAGCTTCATGAAGACTCCGACTGCTATTCCCACCAATGTACCGTTAAAACCATACAGACCATCCTTTATATCATCACGTCCATAACCTGAGAAATAAGCTGTCAATGTACTTATTATATTACCACTTACAGCCAATATTCCCATCTGCCATGAATTCAGGAATATTCCAATCAGCATCAACAGACCAGACAACGCATTGTTCTGGAACATCACTTGCCCTATTCCACGACCTAAGATCAGTAATGAGCTGTATAATGAAGCCATTTTATGAATTTATCGCATTTAATCTAATGTGAAATCTCTGGACGGTTTGAAATGGGGAATATCATGGGCCGGAACAATCATGGTAGTATTATTGATAATATTACGGGCCACCTTCTCAGCACGGTGTTTCAAGATAAAGCTGCCAAATCCTCTCAGATACACATTCTCACCGTCAGTCAATGCCTTTTTAACACTCTCCATGAATCCTTCCACGATCTGAAGTGCTTCTTTTCTGTCTGTTCCCGTTTTCAAGGAGATCTCATTTACAATTTCTGCTTTTGTCATAATCTTATCTGTTTTAGAGTTGCAAAGATATCCAAAGTTTATTAAAGAGAAGAGGACCGGAATAAAATTTGTTCAACGACACGTTTTGTCGCTTGCCTTCAATATCTTTGCCCATAATAAAATCAAATTCATAATTATATGGGGAAAAAGTTGGAAAGATTACAGCGTATGCTGGTTATCATCAATAAACTGAAAGGACTTCAACGGTATGTCCCCCGTGAAGAACTGGAAAATTATGTGACACATCGCATGGAAGAACGTGGTGGGATACCTGTAGACCTCAGAACATTGCAACGGGACTTTAATGCGATAGAAGAGATGTTCGGTATTCGCATCTGTTTCGACAAGAAACGGAATGGATATTATATCAATGAAGAGGATGACACAAAAAAAGAACAATATGAAAGGCTCCTTCTCAACTTTGATATACTAAATGCTTTGGATACCTCTTCAGGCCTTCATACTTATGTAGTTGCAGAACATCATCGTCCGGTAAACAACGAATATCTACCACTTCTAATCAAGGCTATTAAATTCTCACATCCCATAATCTTTAAATATATGTATGTCCGGGAGAATGGAAAGGTGCGTGAAAAAGAAGTGCTGCCACACTATTTGAAAGAAGACCAATACCGGTGGTATCTTCTTGCTTATGAAGAAAACGTATTGAAAACTTTCAGTGTGGACTGTATTATTGACCCTCAAATATTGTATGGAAAAACATTCAAGCGTAATATGGACATAGACATAAACAGCCTTTTTAAAGATTGTTATGGCATTTGGAACCAGACAAATATTCCTATAGAAGAGATCGAATTGAGTTATAGCCCTTTGGATGGCAATTTCCTAAAATCTGTTCCATTGCATCATTCCCAAGAGATCATTGTAGATGATGAGAAAGAATTCCGAATTAAACTACATCTCCGTATTACCAATGATTTTGTGATGGCCTTGCTTTCAAGAAGCCACTCGCTGACAGTCATCAAACCTCTACATCTGAGGGAGCAGGTGAAGGCAATCTATGAAGAGGCTCTGAAAAGAAACAGATAACAACAATTCGTTCCCTGAACACACCCCTCTAATAACCAAAAAATATGAACAATAACTCTTACTGGAACAAAAGTAATCTTCTGAAAGGCATAGGTACTCTTTGTATCTTTATCATCTTTGGATATTACGCTTATCAAGATGCCATAAACAGAAACATGCTGGAAAGAAGTCTGAATGAAAACGCTGCCCCACCGCAACGTGACTTTGCTCACAAATCTTCTCGATTACAACGTTCGTCTGCCATACATGGAAATACGATTTATAAGGATGTGGCTGGAAAAACTCAGAATGTAGAATCTAGGGAATTGAACGATTACGACACTTTCAACGAACATCTGGATGAATATCTTGAAGATCCGGAAGATGAAGCCGCTTATCTGCCTGAAATCTATGATGCACTGATAGACGACACAGAAGAGTTGATGACAGAATAAATTGATTAATACAAAATATAATATAATAATGAATCATTTCAGAACATCCCGTACAAAAGAAGCATTTTTATTTAAAGATGCGATCATTCTTACCTCATTTACTATTATTTGTCCTATATTGGGGATTCTTCTCTTATGGCTACTGCAAAGACGCAGCAATTGGTATTATCCATTCTTCCTGATTGGCATTCTATTGTTCATTTGTTGGGCTACTTTTATAGAACGGCATTTTGATATTGTATATATACCATAGTTTTACCAGAAGTGAATAACAATGTCCCCTTTGAGTTTGATAATCAATAAACTTTTTGTAGTTTTGCAAAGTCCCAACATGACTGGTTAGGACACATTACATAGTTTATTGATGAAAGTGTAGCTTTTATCCTTGTGTTGGAGATCTGGTAAATTTCACGAAATGCAATAGGAAAGCAATCACGCTCATCACTTGTTTGTATATACTTACTCAAGCTATATACATCACAAGTGTGGGGATATTGTTTATCTTGCATTTAGGTTTACCAGAACCTCCAACACGATAGATGATGTGACTCCACACTTTCTTTTATAATTATTAAACCGGAATACCCAAACCATTATGGCAATATTTGAAAAAGGATTAAGTTACAACTTCATGGTAGAGAGAATTGCCGAAGCAAAAGGTAATTACTACTATGTAATAGTAATTGATAATAAAGAATGTTGGATAAAAATGCTCCCTTTTGAAATATATCAAAACACAAAGAAAAATATCATAAGATGTGAGTATAGAGGTGTTGATTCATATGGTTCTCATATATTTATAGAAGACAAGCTTTCTATTTTGTATGAATTGTACAAGGAAAAAGAAGAATATGATTTTAACTATGTAAAGGAAGGTATAGATATGGAAGGAACTCATTTTTCTGTATTAAAAGATAAGTATGGACTAGTCCATCGTCTATATGAAAAACTTTCATCTAATCAGAAAAATAAAGAAACTCCAATAAGATGCAAGATAAATTATATTGATAAAACACAAAAGGCACTTATATTACAAGTAATAGAAAATATCAATGGCAACTGTGTGGAAACTAATATTCAAAATACTAATAATGTAACAACTATTGCATGGATAGACGAAACATCTCTGTTTAAATATGCCAATAAGGAAGAACTTATAGATGATTTTTTTTACAATATAATTCACTTTTCTGAGGATATACATTTAAAAAATGCAACAAACTTATACCAAAGTAAAAACAACAAATGGATTGTGCACTATATTAATTATCTTGATAAAACACACAAATACATATTAATTCAGAAAGGGAATTTATATGAATTAGCAGAATTTGCAGATCTAATGATTTGTTTAATCAACTGGACACGTACATTTAAAATCAGTAAGATAAAAAAAATTCCCCGATTAAAAAAATACGAAGGGCTACAAAAAGCAATTAAAATTCTTCAGACAAATTCACTGAGTAGCTATAAAGAGACCCTTATTGGCACTGAAAATACTATTTCTGAAATGTCAACTCTATTTGGCTTATTTGAAATTGATCCTTGCTTTTTTAGCGAAAACTTCTCTTTCTATAGAGAAGTCTGTAAAATGCTATATAATATTTTAACAATTAGCTCACCAACTGAAGCACTTCAAGTAAAAAAAGAAAAGTGTCTAAAAGCATTCCAAGGAATATTATCTTACAGAATAAAAATAGAACGAAAGCAAATTGTAAACAAGATTATACAGATATATGATCTTTCGCTTGGAACAGAAGAAACAACAAGCAGCAACATCTTTAGTCTTCTATATTCTTTACTAAAGAATCCTGAATGCGTAAATAGTAAAAACATACATTCATACATTGACATGCAACCACAAACATTAAGTGCAATTGCTTGCATCATTTATGGCTACAAACTACTTGAGAAAAAGGAAGAGTTCAAAAGATTGCTAAGTGACATCAATAAAATGTTTTATTTTTCAGAAAAATATGAAAAGGGTAGAGTTGAAGATAAACATTTTGAAATTGAAGATATAGAAGAGACGGAAAAGAATATCTATTCATCCGAATCTATTTCCAATCAAATCGAAACAAGATCAAACGAAAATATTTTCTTTCTAAACTTATATAAAGATGGCACGTATATTATTGCAAACAAACAACTTTCTGAAAACAATATTATTAAAAGTATTTCCATAAATCCCAATACAGACAAATTCATACTACAATGCTATGCACATGGAAGTGTCAATAAGATACCTATCAGAATATTGCAAGAAAAAAAAAGGGAAAGAAAATACCTCAATGGATGCTATTCACAAGACTGCTTGAAAGATATATATGTTATTAGTGAAGAAACATACATTGCAGCTCTCTCATCATATAATAATGATATATTTATAAAATTATATTCTACAGAATATATCTCAGAACATTTGTCGTTAGGCTTGAAAGGAAACCAAGTCGTAGGTACTAATGTTGATTCTACAGAATATTTTTTGATATCCTCCGAGCACAGTAACCAGCTACCTAAACGATTGGTATACAACTCGCCTACTCCACTCGGGAAAAATATCAAGAATCCATATTATGAAAATGACATTTTGACTTTAAAAGAATTAGGAATACTAAAAGAAACTATTTAAACAAATATCAAAACCATGAAAAATTCATTCAAACTTTTTGATCCCATGAGAGATTACAGCTCTATTCTTCCTGATATTCCTGGAAATTACTTGGTTGTTCTACGGACTTCTTCGCTACTTCCTCAAATAGAGGTGCTTCCCGAATTCCACTATATGGATTATAATAACAACCATTACCCAATAATATACACTGGAATTAGTGCTGTAAGTATTAGAAAACGTGACTATCAGCAGCATTTCATAGGCAATAATGCTGGAAAATCCACTCTTCGTAAATCTCTTGGCAGTTTAATGGGATTTCCTAAAATTCCAAGAGATAAGAACAATCCTGATAATGGGAAAACTAAATTCAATGAAAACGATGAAGAAAGATTGTCACAATGGATGAGAGAAAATCTATTATTATTTTATAGTGTAGAAAACAGAGAACAAGAACAAATCGAAAATCTTGAAAAGAAACTTATCAACGACTATAATCCACCATTAAATATATTAGGAAACAATAATCCAATTAATAAAGAATATAGAGCACTATTAAAAAGGTTGCGAAATAGAACCAGTCTTAACAGTTAATTTATACGTAATCTAATCATTTTATAGAGTTAGTAACACATCTTGTAACCAGTTTATTTTCTAAAAAGCAAGAGATATGACTTGGAAAGAATTGAAAAAAACAATTATAGCAGAGTATGACAGTCGAAATTTAAAATCAAGAGTACGCTACAATGCCATTGAACGAATTGAAATCTTCATTGAGCAGCACCATGTTCAAGCCATAAAAGAAGTAAAAAAATTGATGGTTGTAAACAAACAATGCCTGAAAAAACAATATGCCGAACAAAAAGGGAAAAGTATCAGTGGAGCAGAAAGTAGTGTAATTGATGAAATTTATAATCAACTTTCTAACCTGTAATACTTTATTTCAACCTTTACAAAACTGAAACCTCCATAATGTATTGATCAATAAATTAATATCTATTTTATGATAACACCAGAAGAACTAATACAAGATTTAATAGATTTTTATGGATATGAAGTTGATTTATCTTATGCTATCAACTACATAGATATAGTGGGGCAATATGCAGAAGTTGACAGTTTTCATCTATGGCTGCTAGATTTATCAATAACATAGGTCCAGAATAATCATAGAGCTTGTTTAATCTCTGTTTGAAGACAGACAACTCATTACGTTACATTCACACTTCACAAAAAGGAGAGACTGAACTTAATTGCTCAGCCTCCTTTACTCTTTTTATTACAAATCATGAATTAAGTCTTCCTTAATAGATTCACACAATGTATTGTAAAGAATCCGCTTATTTTCGGGAATATCTTCTGCTGAAATACTGAATAATAACAGATAGGATTCTGGAATTTCCAAAGCTTTACATATTCTGATAATTGTATTTTTTTCAGGAAATGATTCTCCTTGTTCTATACTACATAAAGCATTTGCTGATATATCACATAATTTTGCCAGCTCCTTTTGGGAAATTCGCTTATTTTTCCTAAGTATTTTTACAGCATTTCCTATGTTCATAATTCTAAGTATAAAAATTATTTCAACGAGAAATAGTCCAATATTTTAGGGCTTATTTCTATCAGTTTATATACTATCAGTAAAATGGTATTTACATCAATTGTACCGTATTGTTTGATGATCTGGATTGCTTCCTCTTTACATTCTTCTGATAGATTACTGTTTTTTATTTCAAAAATTATATTTTCTTTATTCATTTTCTACAGTTTTATCCTGCTATTGGTAGTGGATATGAACTGATTCCAATAGCATTCGGTTGATAAATAAAAGGATAATCACTCTTAATTACAGTACTATTGGAATCTTCATCTGATCCTGTAGAATAGATATGGTATCTTGCTGAGATATAAATATTCCTTATTTGGAAATCTATATGCCATTGGGGTTTACTATATGTGGACTTTGCTACATAATAATAACTATGTACAATATTGTCTAAAAGTTCATCTGTTCTTTGTATGCTCAGTTCTTGGATGATATATTCATAAGAAACAGTGAAGCATGATGCTGAATTATCTATATAAGAAGAGCAATTATCTTTTTTTTGCTTTCTCACTACAACACGAGCAAGCAAATCAAGATAAGATGAACAAGTCGATTGGGAGGATGTTTTTCTTCTTACTTTATCAATGAAAGTTTCTCGTAAATGTTCTACGTCTATATCAGACCATTTCAAAGATTCTCCCTGTAAATCTGTTTTTTTAAAGAATTCAACAAACTGATGAAAATTATTTAGTTCATTTTGAGTCAATCTACTAATATTACGAAGAGAACTAAAAAAATAACTCCGGATCTTGCGAATATAGGCTTCCGCAAAAATCTCAAGCCCTTTTTCATCTATACAAAAGCTTGCAGTATCATCAACATCATCATATCCATTAGCCCTTAACAGAGAGGTTAATGCACACATCGGCACATTCATAATCTCTTGTATAATGTCTAAAGAAGTTTTGAATGTAACAGTCCTATCCTCAAATGATATTGGTGTAAAATTCCTTATTTCTAAATGTTCAACCATTAAATTTAGTTTTTACGTGGCAAATATATGATAAAGGTTTATGAAATCAAAATAGAAAGCAATAAAATACAATAATAACTTGTATTTTGAATCGAATTAAAGGTGGGGATACTATTTATGAATAGATTCATATATTCTCATTTAAAAAAGCCGCTATACATTTTCCAGTACAACGACTTTAATAAAATATGAATTATCCATCATTTCCGATTATTTATCCGTTCAATTTAGCCAATCCACCACTGTCTGCCCCTTATATCCCTTTTCCCAGACAAACCAGACATAGGCGATTGCATTTCCATTAGTTTGAATACTTGTAAAATCTCCACTTTTGGCTACAACAGCACGGAAAGAAAAGACGTGGATTTTTATCGGTGGATTGGCTTGGAAAAATGATTTACGTCTTTTACCTTTCAGAAATGTAAGTTTCAGAAACGTCGCTATCTTGGTTCCTTCATCCGATATATCCAAGGCTTTCTCTATAAATCAATTCTTGAGTATTTTATAACGGTATATGAATGATGATTGTTTCTACAGAGTTGCCCGGAATTATACTGGGTGCTTGAAGGTAGAAAACGGTTAATCGTTCAATCCGGTTTTACTGAATCTTCTTTATGCCAGAAACAATTGGAGGAATATCGTTATGGCAGTGGAGTACGGAAAAAGGTGAATCTAATCCTGCCTGATGGATTTAAGTTATAAAAAGAAAAGAGGAGACTGAACATATCATCATTCAGTCTCCCTATTCTTTACTTTAAAGTTAATATGGATTATCGAAGCCGTCTATTATCATTAACCTCCTTACTTCATAATTAATTTCAAAAATAACAAGCATTATTTTTATAGAATTTTACATAACTTATTTTGCTCATATCTAAAATTCAATGTAGGTATTCCTCTAGCTTGAGCAATCTGTATCATAGAGATCTTCTATCCCAATATCAACTTTATCCCTTTGCTACTGTAATCTATTTGAATACATCACACGATTTCAGGTCATTAAAAAATGTCTTTTGCTTTTCTGATAACATTTCTTCCGAAATTATGGTTTTTACAATAGAGACATCTCCATGTTTCTCACCAAAACAGTATCCTCCTGCTGTTACTGACACAAAATTTATCACCTCATCATTATAATGTCCTTCAAAACATTGGTAGGTTGCTTCCAAATCCTTATCAATATCAACGCACGTTAGTCCCCTACAATTTTGGAAATATTCTTTGATTATCTCAGATATTGGTAAATTATCATCTTTAAGAATACGTTCTTGATATCTCTTGAAAAAATGGGGAGCATATATTGTTATTTTTGATGTAAAAGGTTGATAAACAGCGGCGTACATCCTTCCTTACGTTCATATATACAGTATATACCTACGATAGGATTATCATGCTGCCCTCTTTTATTAGCAACAAAAGTTATGACAAATAAATTTCTTCTCTTGAGACTTTTACAGTCATATGATTCTTGTACTGGAAATTTATAAGACCTCAAAACTTTCGATCTAAAGTCTTTACGGAATCGTTCTATTGGTTTGTCCAGATCCGCTAAATCTTTAAACAGCTCTTCCCGGATTTCTTTCTCCGTCATTGATGGTACAATCATAACATTCACAATTAGTATTAGCAATAATCGTCAATTCCATCAGGGCCATCCCACTCCAATCCTTTGGCTATTGTGAGAGCCTTTTGTGCTCCACGTTCTTCAAAATATGTACGCCCTTCATGGATATATTTACCATCCTCAAAAGTTATAGAAACAGAGGTGTATTTCTTTATATCCTCTGACAGGCTATGACATATTACCATTATTAGATTTTCATTACATAGAGCAAAATCATCTATAATTTGAGTAGTATATTGATTTCTCGTTATAACTTTCCCAACACAAAGGTTATCAATATATGAAGCAAGTGGAGTCTCACTGATTTGAATAGGGCAAAGTGGGAATTCAGTGGGTGTTTTCCATTCACGTTGCAAGGCAGTATCAGGTGAAAGAGCGGGGAACAGAACTTGCCTATATGTATCTTGAATTATCGGAGAATCAGGTTGGGCAAATATCCATTCTCCCATATTACCTGCACTGGAATACGGCTTGCTCGGTTCTTCAGCCCATTTCATAACCCGTTCATAAGCTGCTTTGGCCTCTTCCCGTGTAACCGTTCTCATCCACATTACATTTTGGTTTGTACCTGTGAGATCTCTCAAGCAACTTGGATTATCGATGAATTTCTGAATATCACCGTCACATAAGTATTCTATTTTTTTTCGTGTAGCGGGGTTGTTCAATGCATTCTCCAACCTTGTGAGCCATCTCAAATTTTCAGGTCGGTTGTTACATCTGTTAGTATCAATATGGTCTACTATGTCTCTTTTTGAATCATGACTACCATGGAACGCTGTTGCAACAATTATGTGGACTCGATGCCCTCCTATAGTCATATATCCTGTTTTTTCATTCTTAGTACCAAAGAGCCATTGTTCATCCAGTTTCCTTGGCTTGTGTCCATCTTTGGCGTGACGAAAGACTGCTCCATTATCACGAACAGAATAGTGCTCATCTTTATAGGTACAATCTTTGACCTCTGTGTATATATCAATATCTACTTTCATAACGGTTCTAACTTTATTTTCTAAATGAATTATAGACTTCAAGAGCAAATTTTAAAGTATCATACCATTTATCTTCTGATTTATAATCTAACTTTATGTTTATGATACGGGAGCCATGCAGATGATTTGTCGAGATCTCAATTGCAATGCCTTCCTTGTTTTGGAGACTTTCAATAGAGACGAGTCTTGGATGATAGAAATCTTTTGCACGTTCTTGAAAGGTCTCTCCAATTGTAAAAGAGATAGCATAATCGGGAAGCATAAAGTCTGGAACAGGACTACCTTCGTATTCTCCATTCTCACTGACACTAAATACGATGATGGGAGAGGCGTTCAATTTTCGTAATACTCCTGGGACTTTTTCCATAAACTGAGAGACGGCTCTTCTGTTTTGAATATCTTCTTCTGATTCATCCGTCTCATTGACAAGGTCTAAGTCTTCTGCTAATTCCTTGAAAAAATTACATCCTAATACTTTGGATATTAATGCAAGTTGTTGAATATCCATATTATTACGAGTGAATAAATTATACACGTTATTCCTTTTACAGCAAATTCTATCTGCAAATTCAACAATTGAAAGCTGTTGCCTACGAACTTCCTTTTCGATGAGTTCTCCAATAGTTCTTTTTTCTGTCATATTTATATTTTTTTTGTTATGCTGCAAAATTACACCGACATAGATAAACTTCATAGAAAACGGTGTATCCTGTTATTGTGCATTCTTCTATAATGTCATGTGTCAGCATACATAGTATTTACATTATATACAAAGTTAGTCAAAATCTCTTAATTCTGTTCGCTAGTTGTGATACTTTTATTAGTCGTTTGTGCCGTTCCCGTTAATGAGACGAACAACATAAGCGAAATTAGAGTTTTTCTATTCATGATTTCCTTTTTGAAATAAAAAATTGGATTTTAGAGATACCAGTTGTCTAGGATTCTTTTTAGCAAGATTTGTGCATAATCTATGGCTTCTTTTTCAGAAATTTCATTTCTTCCATTATAACCCCAATCATTGACAAACTCCATACTTACAACAAGCTCTACTTCTTCTTTTTTTTAATATTTAGTCCATTTGTTGAATTCCATAGAATCTTCAGCCTCAAGGTTATGAACGATGTCGGTTATGTAATCTACTAACCATTGATTCAGTTCTTTTTTGATATTAATTAATTTCATTGTTATATGTTTTTGTGTATTGATAATTGTAAATACAAATGTTCATTAATCTCATTTATTAACTCTCATATTCTGATTTCCAGAAAGATATTTTTCCAAGTGACAAGGATTGTAAAACGTATGATATTTTCATGTTGTTTTTTGCAGACTTCCAACCAAGTATTTGGAAAAATATATAAAGATTACGTCTCTTAATGTATCTTGTTTGAAAACCACGGTAAGAACATTCTTCAATACTGTCTGTCTGGGATACTGTAAAAAGAGAATCGTTGATATTGGACGAAATAAACTTCATACATGCAACCATTTCTCCTGGGAACAGAAGGAAACAGACAATAATATTTTCATGATGCCCTTTCTCATAAGCCTCTTGATCCATGAAAACTTCCCTTAAAGATAGAGATATTATCCGAAATTTGAATAGCATTTAATTTCTATTTCTCGATACCCTGCTTTAAAACAGTTCTTTTCTTGGCAAGCTAAGATATAATCAGGAGTTTGGCAGAGCCAGAAGTATGAAACGTAGTGAAATGTAATACATAACTGTAAGACAAAGTGGAATAAAAAATGTTACAAATGATGTACAAAAGCTTAAAGAGTAAGCATTTATGTAGATAAATTATTCCATCCTACGGTTATGTATCATACTCATTACTTCATCTGTACCTCTGTCTCCGACTAACCCTTGGATATAAGATCGTTTGTCAGACCTATCTGTAAAATAATAGAGATACTGAATTATAACCTACTTCCTTAAAATCTTCTCCATACTTTCCTTTAGTCAATTCATCAACCAGTTTATCCAAGTATCTGATTTTTTGCATCAATGGGTCTTCAATATTTTCTACCCGGCAACCACAGACCACTCCTTTTATCAATCCACAATTAGGATTCATTTGTGGTGCTTCATTAAAGAAAGTGGTAAAATCGGCTTCCTTATCCAGTTGTTCTTGTAGTCCTTCCCTATCATATCTGGTCAGCCAGCAAATAATCTCGTCCACTTCCTGCCTTGTCCGGTTCTTCTTTTCCACCTTTGCGACTAATAATGGGTAAACCTTGGAGACTTTCATCGTAAACACCTTATTCTTTTCCATCACAAATCAATGTTTATGATTCTTTTTCAGAGACAATATATTAAAACCTCCCCCCTCTTCAATATTCACTCAATCAAAAATATAAAAGTGTATCAAACATGGAACAGTATTAATGCTGTTAATTTTAATGCTTGTTTGTTATGATTCCCTTTCTAGTGCCGTTTTCATTCTTATATATGCCTTATTAGGAATATTGAATAAACAGTTAGGAGTATTTGGAATTTGTTGGAATTTGTAGCCGACATGATACATTGCAAGAATCAATGTACCATTGCTTACATAGTTAATTCTTCCTTTCGTTATTTTGTGAAGTAGCTGTTCGACAAGATGCTTCAATCCATAAGAAGAATATCTTTCGTTGAATTTGTAACATTTGCCAGATGGTGAATAAAAATAGCACCTTATAATATCCGTAGCACACATTAACTCTTCCAAATTGAAATCATTAAGATTTAGACGATATTTAGAGCTAGTTAATCCGCGAGGGGTTAATCCTTTAAGCTTATCCTCCTTTTCAAGATATGCAAAATCTTTTAACCAGTCCTCTTTATTGTTATTCCAAAAGTAATAGAGGTAATCTTTTTCTTCTTCCATAATTAAAAATATATTGTTCACTAATTATTTTTTTGAAGCTATAAAAATAAGGTATAATGATAGTATATTCATTTATCCATCAATTGCCTTTTTCTATAACAACTCATTTCACAAAAGTAGCAAAAAAAGAAAACCGAAACCTTTTATCAGTCTCAATTTCCTTTTTTAATTTATGATAATCAATACTTATCATATTTTTTATGCTGCTATTTTCCCACCCCATTGATCAGCCATTGCATCTGCTATCCCGGGAAAGGTCTTGCTTTTCAGTTTCCTTCTTTCTTCAGGCGATACACCTGAGAAGAATATATCAGTGAACCACTTAGGGGATTTGTTTCCACTCTTTGCAGTATAGATCTCACCTTTCCCAACTATATTTGTAAGTATCAGGAGAGGTAAGTTTTTCAACCACAGACAGGTCTTTTTACTAGCTTCATGACCAAACATCCAAGGTTCTATGATTTGATTAGGCTTTCTCCATCGGCTGCTCATGATACCTACCGGATTCTCGATGGCCAGTTTATCCACCCCAATCTTTGAAACATCCATAAAGAACCGAACAGCATCTTCACAGTCTTTTGCTCTGTCAGGGAATTTCGGATGTGGTCTTCTCTGTTCTGTCGGAAGGTTTTTATCGTCGGGATGATAATACCACCTTGCACCACTTACAGCCAAGAATGTACAAGGAGGATGGGCTATGATTAAGTCCCAGTTACTATCAAGGAAGTATTTAGTACCATTCTCTAAAGTTCCACCACGATTGGCTATTACATCAAACATATCCCCCTTGAAATGATACTCGGGAAATCCACCGCTACATTCCTGAAGGTCGCAACTGAAAGCATTATGGCCCAGTTTTCTGAAAGCCAGACAAACGGCCTGACTTTCTTCACATGCTACCAATACATTCATAAGGATTAAAAGATTATCTGCATTAAGATACGGTCCGAATAACATCTCAGGCCTATATGCTCCACTGTCTGCCCCGTCTCTTCAAACAGCTGGAATTTATAGAACCTGATGAAGCTTGTGATGCCAGTATAGAAATTCTTCCCGGCAAAACTCAAGGGATAAATCATCGGGTATCCTCCGACTTGTTGTGGCTGGAATGCTCCTATTCCCACTCCACTTATTAAGGCCATGTCAGCGTCAAAAATGATCGGTTTGTTTGGATCATAGTCGAAGTCCCTGACAAAGAACATCCTGACCTCCTTCTCGCTGATTTCCTTTATTCTGAATTGCGCCATTCCGGAAGTGTTCTCGTCTAATGATTCCTGTACTCGTGATTCCATTTCTTTAATGCTCATATTTGTATTGAGCACTTCTCCGTTTGCTATAAAATAGTTCTTCATAATGATTTAGATTTAGTTTTTTGTGATGTGATTGATAATGTAATGTCTAATTCCCTTTTCAAATAAGATTGCAACCCTCTGTAGGAATCGGTACGTCTTCTTTCTCTCGGCATGATTGATAATGCTTCTTGTAGAGTTAGATTAATACAGAATCCGGTTTTAAAGGCATACCCATATTTGCTTCGGAGTGATGCTACGTCTTTTTTGTATTTCTCAGGGATAGGTCTGTTGCTGTCTTTTGTCACGATAACACTTGGCACAGCATCATTTTCCAAGCGATTAGAAACCGAAGGTCTTCGTTCGGCACCTAATATTCTGTTTATAAAATCAGTGAACATAAAAATAAGTTTGGTTTTAATTCAGATATTAGGTTCTGGCTGGCTGTGAATAGCGTTTTAGCGATTTGGGAATAAGGACAAAAAATAACGCACCAAGATTTATGTCCTAGTGCGTTAACTTAAAACTATTATCTTAATTATTGCTTATTAATTAGTGTTTCTCTTCCTTGAATATAAGCTTCATGGGTGTTATCTATCATAGTAACTTTTGTCATTTTTTTTAAAGAGCGACTAACATTACGGGGTAGTATTTGCTGCTGCTTAGGTGCATTATTTTTAGCTTTATACCAAGGGGTTTTAATGACAACTGGAGCATGTAACGGAATATTATTACTATCTGTAATACGATAGGGAATATGTGTTGAAGTTCTTGTTTTACGATTAATGGCATCGTATGCCACAAATTGTTCATAGTCGTATTGCCAACTTTCACCATAAGCCAATTTATGAATGCGATAATAAATGGCTTCTCGTGAAGGTGCATTGAAACCACCTGTATTATAACGCATGATACTATTTTCCGTTGGACGATAAACACCTTTTTCAAAAGTAGAAGCTCCTTCAAATACATTCAGCCCATCATAAGCATAACGTGGGTCATTGAGGAATTTACTCCATTTCACAGTCATTGGATTATAAGTGAAGTCTATATTTTTCCACCAGCCATTTGAAGCCAATCGTTGACGCTCATTTATAAAGTCTTCTGTTGGGGTATTAATTTCTTGAACAATGGTATATTCATCATCGAGTTTTGCGAACCCATGTCCTCCTGCTTCGTGATGTAGGACTTCTTCAAGTGCCGTTTCATCTGTTCCAACGGGAAAATAAGCAATAGATGTACCATTACTATAATCACCACCTGACGGGTGATACATATAACAAGTTCCAGCATATTGCGTACTGTTCATCATCACAATAACCAATGCTTCATCCATGCGGTTTATAGGAAGAGCCTTTTGGGCATATTCCAATACACGAGCATCGTTGCCTCCTACCAATGTTCCACTTCCCAAGAAAGAAGAAAATGCAGTCTCTTTCCCAATACTGAAGCCCTCATTTTTAGATACCGCAGTTACAGAATAAATATTAAAATTATTGCGGAATGACTTGTAAGGTTCTTCGGAGAAGAATTTATCCATAGCCAATCGCATTGTATTGTTATAAGTACCATCAGCAATCAACCTGTCTGAATATCCATCTCCCATAAATACAATATCAATTCCATTTCCTTGTGTTGCCCGTTGCAGTGTTGTAACTACACCATCTTGTGCATAATCGACAGATTCATAAAAATCATTACCATCCTTATAGACGAATTGAGTGCTCTCATCTATCTGATAATCAAAACTTTGTTCAGGAATTATATAAATGCAAGACAGGTTCGGATTTCCCTGAGTTGCTAACCACTCTAAATGAGGGTTATTGCTGATATCAAGCATAGATAAATTCATGGAATATGCCCATAGTTGAGTTAAAGCGGTCTGATTGCTTACATCTATTGAAGATATAGGATTATGAGAACATTCTAAATTATCCAAAAGTGGATTATTACTGACATCCAGATCTGTCAATCTCATTCCATAACAACTAAATGTCTCTAATAATGGATTTTTACTAACATCAATAGTAGTAAGATGATTGCCAACATTTGTCATATAATTCCCACACAAGAATGATTTCAGTTTGGGAAGCATTGTTACATCCAAAGAAGATAGTTGGTTTTGATGACACCATAACGTTTCCAGTTCTATATTGCGGCTTACATCTAATGATGACAGCTCATTGAAATGACAGTAGAAGGTAGATAATTTTGTATTATTACTTATATCAATGTTAGTTATTTGATTACCACAACAACCTAATGATACCAATTCTCTATTTTTACTTATGTCAATAGCTGACAGTTGATTGTTATCACAATGCAAATTATTCATACTAGGGCAATTGCTCACATCAAGAGATTTTATTTGGTTATTGAAGCATGACAACTCTTTTAATTGGTTGTTATTATGAACATCCAATTCTGTCAATAGATTGTCATTACATCCTAAATGTTTCAAAGATAATAAATTACTTACATCTATAGTACTTATTGAATTAACACCACACTCTAGGTATTCCAATTTCGGGCTATTACCAATATTAAGCAAACTTAACTGATTGAAATTGCACCATAAAGTTTCTAATTTAGGACTATTATTAATATCCAATTTTTCAATTTTATTATTACTACAATGCAAGTGTTCCAATTCAGGCTTATTACTTACATCCAAAACTGCTATTTGGTTTCCTGAACATATCAAATAGTCTAAACGATTATTTTTACTAATATTCAAGGTTGTCAGCCAATTATTTTCGCATGTTACGGTACGTATTTTGGGGGTATAACTTAAATCAATTTCTGTCAATCTATTATTTGAAACCCATAAGGCTTCTAATTGGCTTAAATTGGCAAGTTCAGATACCAGTATTTTTCCTTTAAGATTATTATCGTTTAAAACAATAGATTGAACAAGCCCTTCAGTTGCTGTGATCCCATGCCATTGGGAAACCGGCTTGTCACTACACCAGTTTTCATTATTGCTCCAATTATCCCCATCTGTGGCATTATAGAAGGCAATCAATGCATCCCGTTCTTTTTTTCTGATTGTTTCGTTGTCATTCTCATTTAGATATAAAGTATATACATTACCAGCTCTAAAACCTCCCGACGGGGCATTTTTGATTATTAAATATTCTTTTTCTCCATCATCATTCCAAGTCTGTATTTTGATCTCTGCATTTTCTGTTTGAGGAAGTATGGCTATATAACATGTAATTTCTTGCTTACCTTCCAGTTCTTCATCTGAAGGAACAAAGTAGTATATGTCATTAAAAAAATCATCAGCAGTGAATTCTTCTTTCTCTAAGTTAAAATAGAGTATATCTTCATTACTATGGCAAGCTATTTTTTCCGAGGATCTGACAACAAATGCAGTATGATTATCTCCTCTTCTTGGAATCAGTTCTAAAGGAATAGTTATTTTAAGAAATGCGAACAAATGCTTGAACTGCAAGGATAATATATTGTTATCTACTGTTCCTATAGCATATATAAAATCCCGTTCTGAGGCGTTCCTTTTATAGTGTTGAAAGGCCAAACTTGGTAATTTTACTTGCTGAAGATTTTCTGTACCTATAGAATAAGGATAATAAGCATACACCTTTTCTCCTTCTGTAGCTGTTATTTTTTCTCCTAAAGCACCAAACTTTGTTTCATCACCATCATTCAAGGCTGTATATTGAAGGTTATTCTGTTCCTTCGTAAATAATCCGATAGCATCTCCCGTATTCCAAGTAACATGTGTTACTCCATCATCCTCTACAAAAGTGGTACGTGTTTTTGCAAATCCTGCTGTAACTTCTATATCGCCTTTACTTTTGAATATCTCTTCATCGGTACAGCCCAATAAAGTTATAGCGACCAATATCTGAATTATATATTTCATCTTGTCCATAATCTCTTTTCATTTATAAAGTTTACCATGGTTGAGTAGGCATATCGTCAATACCACCACTTGTATTATCTTTTCCTGCTTGTCTTATAACAATAATCTTAGTTATGTCACCACCAGTCAAAGTTACACTTCCTGTTCTTTGGCTTTCACTGTCATTTGCTAAAATTGTAAACCGTAAAATTCCGGTTGATAAAGCACGGGTAGTAATCTGTTCAATCCAATTCTCAGAAGTGGTAACTGTATATTCTACATTTGCATCTACCTTGATTTCTATAGTTCCTCCTTCACATCCGAGAGTATATTCATCTTGCCCTATAAAAATAGCATCCAGTTGCTTTTGGATCACTTTTACCGTTTCAGCCAATCCGCTTTCTCCGTCAATGAAGGTTATCTCAGCTGAACGTTCATCATATCCTTCATTAGCTGTAGCTAACACTTGAAAAGGGACCCGGGTAGCATTTGAAACGTGTACCACCC
>NZ_QTLV01000012.1:0-158761 GCF_003602795.1 Bacteroides sp. AF34-31BH | reverse complement strand
GGTGGGGCACGTTTTAAATGTTGTTCCGGGTCCCTTTTCAAGTGTTAGCTACACCTGCCCTCAATGTGGACACAAGAAAGAGTTCACTCTTTATGTTAATGAAAGAAATGTTCCTATTGACGAATCATGCGGACGTTGCAACCGGGAACGTTGCGGTTATCATTTGACACCGGCAGAATATTTCAAGGCACATCCAACCAATGACCGGACGGACTTTACAGGATGGAAGCAGCCGGAACCGACTAAAGTTATTCCCGTGTCTTATCTTCCTTCCTCGTTGTTGATTACTGACACCCACCGGGCCAGCAATAACCTGTTCCGTTTCATGGCTAAAGAATTTGGAAATGATGAGGCAAACCGTGTCTTTGGTGCTTATCACGTAGTTACATCCCGGCACTGGAGAAATAACGATGGGTTGGCAACGACCTTTCCTCAGATTGACGATAAAGGTCGGCTATGCCAGTTGAAAGTAATGGCGTACAATCCCACCACCGGTAAGCGGATGAAGAAGCAGGACCAGGCGGAGTTATGGAGCGACAAAGCTCAAAAGTATATGCTCGACACTCGACCGATGGATAAAATTTGGTTTGCAGGCAAAACGCTTCTCAAAAACTATGAAGCCAACCTGCAGCAAACTTTCTTTGGTTGCCACTTGGTTAAAGAAGCTTCTCGTGTGGGAATTGTCGAAAGTGAGAAATCAGCCCTTATCTGTTCTATTTTGATGCCTGAAATTACTTGGATAGCAACAGGTGGCTGTAATGGCTGCAAATGGACGGAATCAGCCGTTTTTCAGCCGTTAATCGGTAAAAGGGTAGTCTTATACCCCGATAGTGGGATGTTCGCTAAATGGGAAGAAAAAGCGGCTATTCTGAAAGATAGTGGCGTAGATGTAACAGTCAGTCGGACGTGTGAAGGTTTGCCGGACAACTGGGATGTTGCCGATGTACTTCTCAGAGAACGGCACGCAAAGAAAGGAATGACGGTAGGTGAGATTCTCGCTTATGCCACTGAGATAGGAGTTATTAACCAAATCCATGTGAACGTATGATTCAATTAAGAAAATACCAAAACAATATATAGCCATACAAGCCGCCTATAAACTGGTGGCATTCAGCTGCTGTTACCTGTCTATGGAATGCAGGACCGGAAAAACCATTACCGCACTATCTGCTGCCGACAACTTCGATACACAAAGTGTACTGTTCATCACCAAGCTGAAAGCTATCCCATCCATCAAAGCGGATTATGAGGCGTTGAGACCTGTGAGCTTCCAACTGGACGTTATCAACTACGAGAGTGCGCACAAGGCAAAGGGAAAGTACGACCTTGTGATTATTGATGAAGCTCACTCGCTGGGTGCATACCCCAAACCAAGCAAACGAACTCAGGAGATAAAGACCATTTGCGAAGGTCTGCCTGTACTTTATCTATCCGGTACACCGTCTCCTGAAAGCTATTCACAGTTATACCATCAGTTCTGGGTATGTGATTCCTCTCCGTGGAAGGAATACAAGACTTTCTACAAGTGGGCAAAGGTCTATGTAAACGTAAAGCAGAAGAAGGTGAACGGTTATTTCATCAACGACTACGGCCATGCGGACAAAGCGAAGATAGACAGGGACACAAAAGACTTGTTCATCAGTTACTCACAGGAACAAGCCGGATTTGAGGTGAACATAAACGAGCATATACTATCAGTACCAATGAATGACCGGACCGGGCGATACATAAAATCCATGCGTGATAACCTGATGGTAGAAATAGATGGCAATGCCATTTTAGGCGACACTCCGGCTAAATTACTTACCAAGCTGCATCAGTTATCATCCGGTACTGTAATTGCTGAAAATGGGCTTCATTTGACATTTGACAAAAGTAAGGCTGAATTTGTCCGTAAGCAGTTCGCCGAGAAGAAGGTTGCACTATTCTATGTGTACCAATCGGAAGCGGAGTTATTGCAGTCTGTTTTCCAGAACTGGACGGATAGCCCGGAAGTGTTTCAATTATCAACGGATAAGGTTTTTATCTCACAGGTTCGCCGGGCACGTGAAGGAGTTCGACTTGATACTGCTGATGCTTTGATATTCTTCAATCTGGAGTTCAGTTTTCTGTCATACGAGCAGGGACGGAATCGGCTCGTATCAAAAGAACGGACAGCACCGGCAGAGGTCTATTTCCTTTGCTCTGACTGCGGTATTGAAAGCAAGATACTGGAAGCGGTACATGGGAAACAGGACTTTACCCTTTCATGGTTCAATAAAAAAGCGAGATAGTCATGGCAGAACTGGAAAGTAAAATACAGGCTCGTATCATAAAGCGGCTGGAGGCGCAAGGCTATTACGTAGTGAAGCTGATTCTCACTAACAAAAACGGGATTCCTGATTTATTGGTACTGAAGAATGGTAAAGCCTTTTTTGTAGAAGTGAAGCGGCCAGGTGAAAAACCTCGACCATTACAAGAATACCGAATGAATGAGTTAAGAGAGTTAGGTTTTATATGTGAAGTGTGGAAAGAATAGATTTAAACCACTTTTTCTTGTGAGGTGATAAGATGTTCGTCTTTGCGGAGAAAGTGGCTAATACAAAAACAAGAAAAGAATATGGATAGATTACAAACAATTAAGTACCCACCATTAAAGGGTAAATTTAAAAAGTACGGTGATACCTTTGAACAGGTAGCCAAAAACGAAAGTAACCGGATGTATTGCTACCGAAGAACCACACCGGAAGGTATTGTATATTTTGAAGTGTTCCGGTCAAATCTGGGAAAAGATGAAAATGGGCAGACTTATGAATACTATCCAAAATCCTCACAGTTTGGTATATCTGCATGGTGCATTCGTGATGGCGAACATGCACAGAAGAAAGTCCAGAAGTATATGCAAAAGAAGTACGAATGATAACAGTCCGGGTAGGTCTGCTTCGGATGATTTACCTGGCAATATGAAAACATATGAAACCAACAAAAGTAATACAAGATGGAATCCGGATTACTCAGGAACAACCCGACAATGTTGTTATTGAGATGAACGGTTCTTCCATCACTTTGACGGAAGAGAATACAGAACTGCTCCGGGTGATGCTCTATGAGGCTTACCGTTCCAAGCGGTGGAAACGTAGCCGTGCGGAGAAATCAGCAAAGAATAAGGCTCTTTGGGCACTCGCTAAAGCACAAGGTAAGAAGAAACCGGATGCCCAGACAGAGAAAGCGTATGAAAGACTGAAAACGATGGCAGGTAAAGCGGCAGAAGAAGTGTTTCATGCTGAGATTATAATACCTGACTATGATTTTGACTTTCCGGACATGCCAGATTTTCTGGAATAATTCGTATATTTGATGTGTAATTTTAAAACTTAACGTTGAGTCAGAAGAAGAAATCAAACAACAGGAACCCAAAGGGTACAAGTCAAAAGACCTACCTTTGAACAAGCGAGGAACAATTCATTCGGTCAAATACTGAAGGGTATGGAAAAAGGTAGAATGGTACCTCGTGGAAGTACTAACCGGTATGCACGCAACATCTCCGGCGATAAGTCTAAAGGTCTTGCTTCGGGATGACGAAAAATGCCCCTACTCCGTGGATTGTGAGGTAGGGGCCCTATATTAATTCTTGAAAGGCAGGGAGGGATTGCAAATATTATACTCAAGATTAGATATAAGTTCTTTTATATTGTCGGAAAGATGTTCTATATCTTTTCTACTTACAATCAAAGAATCACCATTAGCTGTTTTACCATTACGATGTACTATATCATGTCTCAATTTTATTGCTTTTTTTATTTTTTCGCAAGAAGGAAATCTAAATTTAAATGTTTCACTATAAATATTAGAAACAGTAGCGAGATTATGGTATAAGATGTTTTCCATAAGATACTTCCTGGCTTTTTTAATATCATGTTCATCAAAGTTGTGTGCCCCGTTATAGAATAAGAAAAAATTTGCCAATAAATTTTCATTCTTATCAATAGCTGATAATAATCTCTCAAATAAATATGCCTCCATAATTGAGATTAAAGAAGCATATAATTGTCTGTATAAAATATATCTTGATTTTTTCTCTTTCTTTAAAGGAATATTCATTAATTGTTTTACTTCTTCTATTGATGTAAGACAATCATTGTAAGGACTTGTTTTATTGACAATGTCTTCATATTGTTCTTCGTCATAATCTTCATCGTATAGGTCGGAAATATCCAACCAAAAACAATCGTTAGAATCTAATCTTTCGATTTTATCTAAAATTTCTCTCGGAGCATCCTCCTTAAAAGTCAAGTAATAACCATACACAGCTTCGTCACTACCTGTATTTTCATTAATTTGAGGTTCTATTTCTTCAACTTCATCGTATGTTATTCCCAAGCGTTCAGCCATCGATTCATAGAACGCCTCTTGTTGATTATCGTATAATTGCTCTTTTGCTATTCCCATAATCACTTACTTTTAATATTTTTACTTTGCCGTAATACAAACTCTTTTACTTCTGGATATAAGTCTAACAGTTTCTTATCCATTTTATCTATAAATTCATATACTTCAAGAAAATAGCTCAGGGCATTTTTATTTGCAAATTTTTCCTGAGCTAATAGATAAAGAAATGGAACTTTGGATATATCTGTTGTTTCTTCTTTTACTTCTGTTGGATTCTTCAAACTTCCTGAGTACATAACCGCAGAAGCATCTTTAAACAACTTTGTATAAGAGGCATGAGAAAAAGAATTTCTGTATATATTCTTCAACTCTATTAACCTTTTAGCTTCATCTTTGGTGATTAACCCTTTTCTCTTGCAATTATTAATATTAGGCTCAATATCCTTATCATCATAGGTTTCAACCTCATTTTTAAATGTTTCATCTATCCGTTTAGAATCGTCAAATTGACGGCCTTGTGAATCCCATATTATCAAGGTTTGTTTCAAGCTATTTTCAAAAAGATGATTTGTCAAAGTGATAGCTGCCTGTGTATTACCTATGATTAAACAATTACATATTTCTGATATTATAGATTTAAGTCCATTCAATACATTCAATTTCCCATATTTGATAAATATGAGCGACCTTGTGTAATCATTGGTTACAATCCTATTTCTTAATTCTTCCAAGTATTCAGCTACTTTCGCATCTGAAAAACCTTTGACGGAGTATTTGAGATTGAAATTTCTATCCATCTTTTATCTAAAATAAGAGTAAGGTGATAAATATATTATTCCGGTTCGTAACCTTCGTAATAGTAAGATTGTGTAATCCCCTTGAATATTACTTCCCTGTCATTTATCTGGCTGGTAAGTGCCTGATTCAACAAAGTACGCAGTTCTAAGTCATTGATAGGGCTTCGCTCCATCGCTTGCAAATACAGGTGCTTGTCTACATTGCGCCAATCAACAACCTTTGCCAGATTCTTCTTTAATATCATATCAAGCCAAATGCGCATAGTTCGCCCGTTACCTTCCATAAAGGGGTGAGCTATATTTGCCTCAACATACTTCGCTACTATTTCATCGAATGTTGTTTCCGGCATCTTTTCTATTACTGGCAGCATAACATCAAGATACATACAATTAGCAAACCGGAAGTTGCCTTTTGATATATTCAATGTGCGTACCTTCCCGGCAAAGTTATACAGTCCGTCAAACAAGTAGCGGTGTATATCACATAGTCCCTTTATTGTTCCTACTTCGATACGGTCTATATCTCCCGTCTCAAACAGAGCATGAGCTTTTACAAGGCTTAGTTTATCTATTTCGTTTGTATTCATACTCACTCAGCTTTTAATGTTATTGACTTACCACAGTGAGGACAGGTAAGAGAAAGACTATCGTTCTTTGGTTGCTCGAATAGTTCTGTTACCGGGCAGCCTATTGCATCGGCTATCCTCAAAAGAATCTCCGTAGATGGGTTACCATTTACATGAGTGCTAAGAGTAAAACGGGAAATACCCATCTTTTCAGCTACTTCATTAATTGATGTGCCATGTTCTTTGATGGCCTCTTTAATTCTTAGTTGCTCAATCATACTTAATAGATTTTGTTTCTGCAAAGATACATTAATATTAAAGATGTGGTATTATCGTATCACTAATTAAAGTTAAAAGATATATGATAATTACACTATTCTTTGTTTGTGTGGTATGAAAATACCACCTTTGTAGCATCAAAGTTAAACAATAACATTTAAGCCTTATGACAAAAGAAGATTTAAACCAGATGTGCAGAGAATACCAACAGGTATTATCAATGAGTGAAGCAGAAGTATTCGCCATGTACGAAGAAAGCAAAGCTGAGTGTGTAGCTTCTTTTGAGGCAGAGATTGATTATTGGGAAAATTATTTCGGATATAAATACTAATAAAATATACGATTATGGCAACGAATTTCAAAAATCAAATGAGAGAGTTAATGAAGCAGGCTTGGATGCTGGTTAAAGTGTACGGCTTTTCAATGGCTGAAGCAATGAAACAAGCTTGGCTGGTTCTCAAACTGAAAGCAGCTTTGAAGAAAGGTGTAGTTAAGTTTTTCTATCAAAAGCTTAACGGTGAAATCCGTACTGCATGGGGTACGCTGAAAGAGGGCTTAATACCCGAAACAAAGGGCACAGAACGCAAAAAGAATGAGAGCCTTATAATTTATTACGATAATGAGAAAGCAGCTTTCAGAAGCTTTAAAGTAGCGAATTTAATCAAAGTAGGATAATTAACCCGGTGGGGTTACTGTTTTAGAAACCCCACCACAAAGATATAAACTATGTATTTTCCATTAGAGATTAACGAACAGATTGCGGATATGATAAGAACCGCTACCGATTTATATTCACAAGTAAATAACTACATCCAAAGCAAAGGATATAAGAACGATGTATTTCCCGGAAACGTATTAGGGGAGATGAGCGATAAGGTTTGCGAAATGATAACCAATTTAGGCGATGTAGTCGGACGTGACATTATCAACCAAGCATTTGATGAAGAAGAAAAAAGAAGTACTAACCTAAACCCTGAAAGCCATGTTTCTGAATGAGAGAGCGCAAGAACTTATTAAAGAATTGAGAGATAACAGTAACGGTGGGGTAAACACCTACAAAGCCTCAATATGTGACGCAATGTCTATTATCATGTTCATGTACCAAATGCATGCTTCGGAAAGAGAGCAAAAGATGTTAGCTGATGCCATTGATACACTATCAAATTACAACGAGTTACTAAATGCTTTATCTAAAGAGAAATGAAACTCTATATCTTCCTGCTGGTAGTAGGTGTTATCCTACTACTGGCAACTAATAGCGAATATTGTTTGAGTAATATAACCGGGCTGGCAATGGCTTACACTGCCTGCCGTAAATTGAATTTGTTTTATGAGTAAAGAAATCAAAGTCAGCGATACCGCTGAGTCATGGATAGGCAGATGGCGTAATAAAGAAGACAGACGGGCAATGCTTGCCGACATTAACAGAATCATGTGCCAAATAGTGAATGACCAATCAGAGGACGTAATCAATGACAACGTAGCGTTTGATATGCTCCTTACTCTATCAATCCTTTCTACGTTCATAGAATCATTAGGAGAATAATTAGTGCCCGGTGTACATTATGCCGGGCTAAATTCATATATTTACGAACTAATACGATTATGAACAAAGAAGAAACTCTTTATCTGCCTATCAAGCAGGTTTATTTTGATGAGATTATTGTCGGTACGAAGAAGGCCGAATACAGAGAGATCAAAGAAGGTATCACCGCCAACCGGTATTTACTGAAGGATGAAAACGGCAAGTATATACTCAATCCCGAAGTTACAGAATCGGGTAAAGAATATTTCATTGATGATTACAACAACGGCAACTTTCCGTTCATGCCGAAGAAGTACAAGCATCTGGCATTGGCAGTCGGTTACGCAAAAGAACGTGATACAGCGATAGTAGAAGTTACTGGATATTCTTTTGAACCTCATTTAATCCGCTGCAATCTGTATGCGTTCTGGACGATAGTGTATCATTTGGGAAAAGTCATTGAAGTGCACCGGAAGTAATTCCTCTGCGCTTCTTCTGCGTTGAAGCAGTTATCTCAAGTGTCATACATGCGTGTGCATAGGCGTAATTAAGTGAATTATCTGATGTGTTCACATGCGCATGTACACGCATGTGCGCAAATGGTCGAGAATGTTACATTTTACACAGTCCATACACGCACGTGCGCAAAGAGAACTAAAGAATCTAAACCATTAAAAACGTGCGTGCGTGGAACTGAGCAAACGAGCGATAAGCAAGCGTTATCAATGAAATAGGATCAGTAAGCCATAGGTCAAAAATGACCATTGGTGAAAATCAATGTGATGCAAAACTACAAAGAGATAACAAGGTTAGGACAAGGGTAATTTGATTTTACGGTAAGATTACGGTAAGGGGTAAATAGTTTACTCAACGCACTTTTGCGTTCAGTGGAAGTTAGCCGGATTTTTGGCATACCCTTTAATACTTCATCCAGTAGGGGTATAGTATAAATGTACTATTAGAATAAAATCACTTATACGCCCGTATGATATAGGAAAATGCTTCTTGACACTCTGTAGAAGGGATATTCTGTGAAAAGGGGACACCATTAAGTGGGGCATCCCCTAATTGGATTTAAAAGCCATTCCGGACACTTCCAGCGGCATTTGATGCAAAGATACGGATAAAGATGCAGACAGCGAAAACGACACCTTTGTTTTTATTATTTTCGTGATTTAGCGGAACAAAAACGGAACAAAAAAAGCTTAACTTGTTGAAAGTCAAGCCTTGTTTGTCGGAATGAGGCGAGTTATTGTGCACGTATCTGCTTCGCCAAAGAGCTGGTTATTAGAAAATGATAATATGTTGATTCGTTGATTACACATTGAGTTTGTCCCGATTTCGTCCCAGATAGACTTATATGTAGTGTTAATATTTAGGTATTATATACTCCGTTTCTCCAAACTTGATTAACTTGCAGTGGCACATTTTGCATCGTTCTCCTCGGGGGCATCTTTTTTAGTTTCTTTGAGTTGTTCTTGTAATCTGCCAATTTCACGGTTTAATTCTTCATTTCTTATTCTTAATTCTTTGTTTTCTTCTTTTAGATGTTGAAAAAGTACATCTGTGGGATCAGGACTTGTGAATTTATCTCCAGTTCCAGTAATAATCCACATAAGGTTAATCTGTGGATATTTGACGAATATATTATTTAAAACTTCAGTGGTTATATCATCCACTAAGTTTGTTAAATAGGATGCTGATTTACCAATATTCATAGAGAAAGCCCTGCGTGATACAGCCATTTCATCGCATATATCAAATAATCGCTGCTGAATAACTGATGTTCCAGACTTCTTTTTCATAATCTTTGTTAATTGAGTAATATATTATCTAATTATGCAATATTATTGAATAGTATACTCGTTATATTTGCATTGTAATTCAAATCACACGAAACAAATGTACAAAGAAATCGAAACTCCTGCAATAGCGAAAAAACGCTATTACTTTAAAAAAGGCTATCGGCAAGTGACTATAGCTCAGAAAGATGAAGTTCGCCGTATTTTGATGTCCGCATTGAATATTACGCGTTACACCTATTTTTCGCATTTGCTTAATAATGGCATTGTGGATATTTCCATGTCAAAGTATGAAGTTATCACGGCTATTCTTCAAAAATACGGAGTAACTGATATTTGGGATATTGTTCCGGAGAATCAAAAATTATGATGGTATGACTGCATTATCAGAACGGGAAGCACAGATTGCAGAACGTATAGCTTGGGGGGCTTCCCAAAAAGAGGTGGCTTGTGACCTTGGGATTTCTCGTTATACAGTGGATAATATTCTTCGCAGGATATATCAAAAACTTCATATAGGCAAGATTAATGAATTGTCTGCTTGGTGGTTCTGTACGCATTTCAATATCAGTTTTGAATTGTCTCCTCTAAAACGTACCATTGGTGCAGTTGCCTTGCTGATTTTAGTGATTCTCAATGATTTTACTTCTGGAGATACTTATTGTCGTAATCGGTCAAGAAAGGCCAGGACAGAGGTTTATGTGCGTTTAAAAGAGATTGTTTAATTATTTAAATACTATTAGTTATGACGAGTGAAAATCTGACAATGCACAACAAGGTTCTTGCATACCTTATCGAGATAGTGCACGAAGAGGCGGTTCCGGTGAATATCGAAATCGGTTCCAGACATGTAGATGCCAACGGCGATACGCAAGTGGATGTATTGCTGGAGTATGAAGAGCCGGACAAGGAGTGTGTCAATGAAGCGATGGCCAGGGCTATCAATGCCATGGTCATAATGAATCAGTAAAGATAGGTTGATGATGACAGTTGTTTTTTTATGGATATCGCTGATTGCGCTGGTGGCCGCCTTGATACTATGTGTCTGGGCAATGCGGAAAGCATCCGGCTCTTACCGAATTCTCTTTCTCTTTGATATTATCGTCTTGATGATAAATATTGGGATAATAGGATTTGCAATAGGTTGTCTATCTAATATGCGGTAATATGAGAGATTTGAAAATGACAGATTTCCCGACATATCCTTGGGAGATCCTTGACGTGTATCAGGACAACAGTTACTGTTACAATATCCGTCCTGGCCAACATGTCATTGGAGATTTATTCGATGATTCCAGAACGAAGCTGGTATCATACAACAGAAAATCACATGTGCAGATAATCTGCGTATGCGACCCCTACAAGCCGCCTTTCTATGCGCGTGAATGTATGTATGGTGTATATTCGGCATGGAGAGAAATCGAAGAGGACATCTTTAACTTGGAGCTGGCGGGATATTCTACCAAGCAAAAATTTCCACCCCTATGTACATCACACCATTATTTTTGAATATTATGGAAAATGAATCATTTGAAAGGGCTAAAGCCCTCAAGGAAGAGATTGAAAAGTGTGATTCCCTGCTTGATTCAATCCTGAAAAGCAGCAGGGAATGCTGTGTGTATCGCGATGCCGATAGGGGTACTCGTGACCTTGTTGTTATCCCCCTTCCCAAGTATTGTACCCAGTACATTATAGATGGACTTTACGTGAGAAAGTGCCGGATGGAGCAGGAATTTAAAGAGTTATAACAATCTAATGACAAGAATCATGGTTACTAAAACAACATTCAAAAAGAAGTTTCCGGACGTTAAGGTGCAGAAGCTACAGACCAGCGTTGTCTTTAGCAGGCAGCAGGTAGAAGAAACCGTATTGAAGGTGTGCGATTCTCTCGGTACCGGACTGCTTTATTACAATTATGCAAACAGATGGATAACCGTTTATGCCTCCGAAAAAATGAAAAAGGCACTGGACTCAATGAAACCGGGTTCTGAGGTATTTCACGAACATTATGGTGTTTATGGTAAAGTGATAAGCGATAAGCCATTTGTCATCTGTGGAGAATTGTGTATCAGGGTTGACTTTGGGGGAATGCCTGACAATGGAGCATATAGCTGTGTATGTTTTGTAATGTAATTGAATAAATATGAATATAGAACAATGGATTGGGGAGGGATTAGCTGTGCGCTTGTTTGTGCAATACCTATAGTGGTCATTATCTGTGATACTGTAATAAAAGTATTTGAAATGAAATATAAAAAAGAAGATGAGAACTAAGTTAATAAAAAAGCATAATCCGCAATCTTTTTTGGATGATTTAAAAAGGGTACGAGAGGTCATGGTTTACGCAGAGTGCACCAATTCTTATTATCAAATCTTAAAAAAAGACTTGCTGAGAGATGCTGAAAGGAAAGCAATCACATACTATATAACGGATACTATATTTATTATAAAAAGGAATGTGATGGTAGTCATTTAACGAATAACAAAACAGATATGAACCCAATGGATAATGAGTTACAATGCAAGAGATGTGGGAAGCCGATAAAAGGTGGTTGCTACAATGCTCCCGATGGACCTTTTTGTGTGGATTGCTGGGAAAATAAAATCAGCGAGAAAGTTAAAAAGGATTATGAGAAACAAGCCTTAAAGAGATTGCAGGCTATTGGTCTCGGTTTTAAAACAAATCAGTAATGAATAAAAAAGAAATATCAATGAAGAAAGGTCAGAAAGTACGCATTCTGCGTACCAATCAGGTAGCGACAATCGTCGAAGTGGAGTTAATTCGTAAAGGTGGCAAGGTACATCGGTACTGCCATCTGAAGACAGATGAAAAGTCATATTTATGGCTGGACTCTTCAGAACTTGGTTGTGTGGTGGAGGAAGTGAAGGTCTCGGTAGTTGATGACCGGAACCGGGAACTGCACTTGGCTATATGCCAGGACTACTCCAAGGATAAGATGACGCTACATCTTACCGGTAAGAATCCGGATAATCTGAAGGAAGCTTCCGGATTATATGCGAGACTGATGAATTTGCTCATTGGGAGCCTGAAGGAAACGCGGGAACTGTAGGAGCAGATAACGTCCTTGATAACTCTCCTATAAAACAATTCCTTTGTACCCTTCAATGTTTAAAACATGGACTTGCTTCAATATCTTCCGGACGATAGTCGATCCTGGATTCAGTCTTATATAGAGCTGGTAGGAATGGAGAGGTTGACGGAATACTATGACAAAGTATTCATCGAGCTGTACGAGATGCTGCCCGGTGAATCTTTCCGGGTACTTGAAAAGGTTAGTCCGGAGAACTATGGCCTTTTCATGAAATGCGTGTATTCATGCTTGTGCGAGTTTGACTTGTATGATATATGCAGCTATTATATCGAAGAACAAGGTACTGTCATCCTTAGAAGGTAGTACCCGAATATAATATACAATGATAGACGAAAGAATCATAGAACAAATCTTAGACCGTGCTGATATTGTGGATGTAATATCCGGTTACGTCGATCTGAAGAAGAAAGGAGTAAATTACCAGGCGTGCTGCCCTTTCCACAAGGAGAAGACCCCCAGTTTCTTCGTGAGCCCGGCACGCGGCACCTGGCACTGTTTCGGATGTGGCAAGGGCGGCAACGCCGTCGGTTTCTTGATGGAGCACGAGACGATGAGCTATCCGGAGGCCGTCAGGCACCTCGGCAAGAAATACGGCATAACCGTCGAGGAAGAGAGGCTGACTCCCGAGCAGGAACAGGCACGCATGAAGCGCGAGTCGATGTTCGTAATCAACCAGCGGTGCGCGGAGCATTTCCGCCAGAATCTGCTGGACCCGGCCAACAAGGTCGCCGCCGAATATGTCAAAGGGCGCTGGGGACTGGAGTATGCCGAAGAGACGGGCATCGGGTTCGCACCCGACAAGTGGGATGACTTGTTGAAGTTCGCGCAATCGGCCGGTCTTTCCATAGACTTGATGAAGGAGATGGGGCTGCTATCGGACAACAAGGAAAAGGCTAAAGAAAGGGGGACGGAGATTAGGACTTTCGATGGTTACCGTAACCGCATAGTTATTCCCATACGCGACCGTTTTCGACGGATTATAGGCTTTACCGCACGTGACATGTCCGGTGAGAAGGTGGCCAAGTATATCAATTCGGCTGAAAATGAAATCTACCATAAACGTGATTCAATTTTCGGAATTGATACGGCCATACGCCAGGCTGCCAAAGAAGATAAATTCTATTTGGTGGAAGGGGCGCCCGATGCGATGCAGCTTCAGCGTATTCGTGTCAACAACGCTGTTGCCCCTCTTGGAGGCGATTGGACTGAAAGCCAGATGGAGCAACTGAAGAAGTACGCCACTAAAGTTTGCTTCCTTCCGGATGCGGACCCGCCCAACCCAGATAAAGGTGAGAAACTGGGTGCCGGCATTCGCAACGTGATGCGTAACGGATTGCAGGCGATGAAGTGTGGGTTTGGTGTATCGGTCAAAGAGATACCACTTGGGGAAGCGCAGAGCAAGAATGATCCGGATACCTACTGTACGAGCATTCAGAAGTTTCAAGAACTGAAAGAGGTAGATTTCATTCCATGGTATGCTTCATATATATTCCAAGACATCAATACCACCGAAGAGCGAAGTGATGCTGTCAGCACCATCTGCTCCATGGTGGTCATGGTGAAGGACGAAGTCAAAGAGTCCATGTACCTCAAACAGCTCCAGTCATTCTATGATGACAAGAAGTTGTGGCAAACGGCCATCAACCGGGCCAAGAAGCTTGATAAAGCCAAGCAAGTCATTAATGAGAGCAAAAAGATAGACCGTGACCTTTATCAAAAATATGGCTTCTATGAAGAATACAATGCTTACTTTGCATTGGCTGGGGACAGTGGGAAAGCTGTGCAATGGAGCAATTTCACCATGTTGCCTCTATTCCACATCAAAGATTCCCTCCTGCCCAAACGTCTCTACCGAATCAAGAATCAAAACAAGCAAGAGGAAATCATAGAGATGAAACAAGAAGACCTGGTGTCATTGTCCAAGTTCAAGCAAAAGGTAGAAGGCCTCGGCAATTATATCTGGCTGGCCACTGAAAAAGAACTCACAAAGCTGAAGATGTTCCTTTACGAACAGACCGAGACTGCACTTGAGGTGACACAGCTTGGCTGGCAACGGCAGGGGTTCTTTGCCTTCGGTAACGGATGTTTTGATACGGAGTGGCATATCGCGGATGAATACGGTATCGTACGGTTGAAGAATGGCAATTTTTACCTACCGGGTTGTAGTACCATTTATCGTGATGACATCAAATTATTTCAGTTCGAACGCAGGTTTGTACACACCACGTACAACAATGTCAGCATAAGGGTGTACAGCGAACAGTTGATTCGTGTATTCGGAGACAATGCTAAGGTTGGCATCTGCTTCTTGATTGCTTCCCTTTTCCGGGATATTATTTCGGGGCAAACTAAAAGTTTTCCCATCCTTAATCTGTTTGGTCCGAAAGGTAGCGGCAAATCAGAACTCGGTCACAGCCTGATGTCGTTCTTCATCATCAATAATAATCCGCCAAACATCCAGAATGCGACTATTGCAGCCTTGGGAGATGCGGTGGCACAATGCGCCAATGCGCTGGTGCATATTGACGAGTACAAGAATTCCATCGACCTTGACAAACGGGAGTTCCTCAAAGGCTTGTGGGACGGAACCGGCCGAAGCCGCATGAACATGGACCGGGACAAGAAGCGGGAGATTACGAGCGTGGATTGCGGTGTCATCCTATCCGGTCAAGAAATGCCGACAATTGACATCGCCCTATTTTCCAGGTTGATTTACCTGACCTTCACCAAAACGGAATTCTCCACGTCTGAGAAACAGGCATTTGACCAATGCAAGTCAATACGCGACTTAGGACTGTCGCACCTTACTTTGCAGCTGTTGCGCTACCGGTCAAAAATGGAGACGGATTTCACGTCCTCCTATCGCCAGTGTATGGGGGATTTGAATGAACGCTTGAAAGGCGAGAGCATAGAAGACCGCATCCAGCGGAACTGGGTCATTCCGTTGGCCGCCTTCCGCGCGCTTGAAGCGGTGCTCGACGTGCCATTTACTTACCTGGAGCTGCTGAACATCTGTGTGGACGGCATCATCCGACAGAACCGTGAATGCAAGAGCAACAACGAACTGGCCAACTTCTGGAATGTGGTCAGTTACTTGCAGCAGGACGGTGAAATATTCTTAGAGTCGGATTTCCGCATTGATTATTTGTCCGGGCTGAAGACAAACAAGGTCAAGGACCTCGCTTTTAAGCAGCCACGCCCTATCCTGCGTATGCGCACAGACCGCATCTTCATGCTGTATAAGAAGTTCAGCAAGCAGGTGGGAGATACCGCTTTACCGACTGAATCGTTGAATTTCTACTTGGAGAACTCCAAAGAATACCTGGGGGTACAAAACTCCGTCCGTTTCAAGAACATATTGAAGGGGGTAGAAGTAACCAAAGAACTGGAGGCCGGTGGACAAAAGTATTATAAGAAAACCAGCGTGACCAAGCAGGCCCTCTGCTTCGATTACACGGAGCTGATGGCAAACTATAATATCAATCTCAACATTGATATGGGAATGCCTGACGAAGAGGAAGAAGGGCGGGATAATAAACCGCCGGAGGACAAAACTTCTCCATATAAATTTTAATGTCTATCATAGTTGTGCGGAAGCTCTTGCCTGTGAAGGTAGGGGCTTTTTTCTTGCCTTTTTGAGACAAAAAAGATGCTTTATTTTGGGGCAAAAAATGCTTCTACACTTTCTACACTTTCTACATCTTTATAAATCAGTGTTTTATGTTATAAAAAGATGTTCTACAAGCTTCTACAAATTTCTACAAAATGCTGCTTTTCTGTATTTCTTCTACAAATAGATACTTTGTAGAAGGTTTTTCTACACTTTTTCTTTTATACTAAAACCGTTATGTTGTTGATATATAGGTAATTTTATACTTTGTAGAAAGTGTAGAAGGTGTAGAGGGCAAAATGTGCCTGCTCCAATAGAAATAAAAAACAAGAGAGTGATGAATATATTAATCAATATGCGTATTTTTGTATAAAAATCAATACTTTAAATGACGAAGAAAGACCGATTTGTTTGCTGGCTCCCTTGCAAGCCTTATGTCAAGCAATTCCTGCTGTACAATTTCAATGCCCCGGACGACACTTGGACCGAAATAGTCAATCTGTCCCCGGACAAGGAGCTACAGAACGACTTCCTTTCCAGGCTTGCAAAACCCGGACGATACGAGAACAGATACCGGAACCTGGCACGATATACCGCCAACGTGGCGGTGGAGATACGCCGTGATGACTTCTACCGATACGGATGGGCGATGTCGAATACCGAAGTGGTGGCGTTCGGCAGCAAGGTGGAGAGACGGATCAAGCAGATGCTTTTCCTCTATCTCGACACCCATGTCAGTATCGGAATCCCACTCTCGACCGCCATCCGCAACTTTCAGAACAGCTTCGGCTTTGATGACGACACCTGGTCTTATGAGACTATCCGCAGGGAGTATAACCGACATGGATATAGGAAAACGGTGGAGAATACCACGATTTTAGACTTTATTAACCGTATAATTTTGGGGAAGTTGTCCGAATTCGGGACAATTTCCCAGCAGGGAAAAATGGCTTATGAAAGCAATGCATTATGATTTTGAAAACGTCGGAGGATTGTTGCAGGTGATTGCCGTGCCTCCGGCCTCGTTCGTGCAAATCCGTAAGGACTATGCCGCCGGTTTGAACTATCTGGAACTCCGCAACCGGGAAGATATTGTTTCCATACCGGTATATGCCAATGACACCTATTCCTATAATGAAGACAAGGAGGTGAATGACGCGGGAGACTGCTGGAACGTTTCCATTGAAGGGGTGATTCCGAAACTTTCCCCGGCAAACCATCAGCTGATGGAGATGCTGGAGCGTGGCTTGTGGTATGTACTGGCAGTGGACGGCAACGGGGCGGTCCATTGGTGCGGGCAGGAGGACGCACTCATGCTGTTCGCCACAAACAAGACAAGCGGACGTTCCGTGTCGGAACGGAACAGCACCTCATTCACGTTCACCTGCATCCAGGATGAACCGACCGTCTATATTGAAAACATGGAGGAAATATAACCGTACGGCTTCCTTTGCTGACACGCAACACTCTTTCAGTCAAACATTTATCTGTCCGCTGACGGTACCCGATGTCCTTGGGTACCGTTTTTTTTGCGTTTTTCTTTGCGCAAAAATAAGTTTTATGAACGAGACAGTTATCACATTATTCGGAACGATTGACCGGTATTGGTACAATAAAAATTATCTGAAATACTTTCTTGATAAGGCCAAAGGCCAGCCCGTACGCCTGAAGGTTTCCAGTTATGGCGGTGATGTGGCCGAAGCGGTTGCCATGTCCGCCCTGATGGCCGAGCACGGCAATGTGACGGTGGAGTTCATCAGCTTCAACGCTTCGGCAGCCACTGTACTGGCATTCGGTGCCAAGTCCATCGAGATGCACGAGGACGGCATGTGGCTGGCGCATAAATGCAGCCTGGGAGTGGACATCTGGGGCCAGCTCAATGCGGACCAGTTGGAGGATACCATCAAGGAACTGCAGAACAAGAAGAAGAGCGCGGAAGCCATTGACCTGATGATTGCACAGAAGTACATCAACCGTAGCGGCAAAAGCCTGAAGGACATTATCACCTTGATGGAAGAGGAACGCTGGATGCCTGCCGCCGAAGCCAAGGAATGGGGATTCATAGACAAGATCATTCCCGGTACCCATAAAAAGCCGCAGGTGACCAATGAAATGACCGACTGCTTCACCGCGCTTGGTCTACCGTTGCCGGCTATCGATTCGGAGGGGAAGCCGGAACCGGAAGGCCGTGACAAAAACTTGGTCTCCCAGATTATCGACGGTATCAAAGGGTTGTTCCCTACCGGCAACAAGACTGACATTTCTAATTCTTCAAATACAGTTATGCGTAAAGAATTTACTTTCATCAACCAGATCCTCAACAGCGAAGGCATTGAGGAAAAAGACGGCAAGATGTTGCTTACCGTAGAGAATCTGCAGGCCATCAACGACGCCGCCAAGGCCGCCAACGAAGCGAAGGCCAAAGCGGAGAATGACCTGGCTGTCGCCAACACCGCCAAGAAGACTGCCGAAAACAGTCTGACGGCAGTCGTGAATGACCTTGACAGCCTGAGTGACAGCGTCAGGAATGCCGCCGACAACAAGGCCAAGGTACAGGTTATCCGTGATATCGTGGCCAAGATTCCCGGAACGGCAACCGCCAGTCATCAGGAATCGAACGAAGACAGCAAGTTTGCCGATATCGCTACGGATCCGATCAACAGTTATGAGAATGAATAACATCTAAACTATTCTATTTATGGATTTTAAAGCACCTATTGACATTACCACGGTTCTGACCGCGGTAAAAAAGCACAGAGACATCCTGAAGGCGGTCGATAAGCTCGACGCTTCGGAGGTATTGAAACATTTCACTCCGGTACCGGGCATTACCGATTCTCTTGAATTGGGCAAGGTAGAGGGTGGAAGTATTTCCAGCAAGTACACCGGTAAGTTTACAGCTGGCAAGTATCTGGGTAAGATTGTTCCCCGCCGCTTGGTAGTACGTCCGGTTGTGATGGAGATGTCCGACGAGCCGGAACGCTACCGCCGTACCTACATTGCCGAGGTTCCCGGTACACTCCGCAAAGAACATCCCTTCGAGCTGTGGCTGATCAACCACGGGCACGAACTGGCATCCAATGATTTGCTGTTTGCCATCTTCACAGCGAAATACAGCGCTGATGAGAACAAGACGGACATTCAGGACTCTTTCGACGGTATCGGTACCATTATTACCGAAGGTGAGGCAGTCGGGGATATCTCCAGTGCCGAGGGCAACGTTTATACTACCGGTGAACTGACTCGTGCCAACATTGGCGAAAAGTTACTGGAGATGTGGCGTCACATGCCGCGTACCTTCAAGCGCAAGAAGAACATCAAGATGTTCATTTCCGATGATTTGGGCGACATGTACGATGACTGGCGCAAAGATGAAGGTACTATCGTTATCGGATTAAAAGAAGATACTTCCGATACACAACACCTGCTCGGTTCCAACAACCGTTGTGAGCTGGTACGTGTTCCGAATCTTCCCGATGGCAGCCAGTTCGTCATGCTGACCACTAAAGGGAACATTTGCTACGGCTTTGACAAAGAGAGTGATTTCAAGTCTATCAAGCCGTTCTTCTCCGGTAATCCTTATACGTTTGATGCTGCGGGCAAGTACGTGATAGGCTTCCAGTTCGTATCGGTACATAAATCGGAGTTCTGCGTCAATGACCGTCCGGTGGATCCTGAAGGTAGCAACCCGTTCGGATATATCGAGGTCACAATTGCACCGGATGAAGCGAAGGCCAACGGTGGCAAATGGCGTATTCAGGGTGAAGAGGGCTGGCGTGATTCCGGCACGTATGTAGCGGTTCCCGGTGGTAAGGAATATACCGTCGAGTTCCTGGAAGCTGCCGGATATACCACTCCTGCCGTGCAGAAGAAAACTCCTGCTGCGGGTGCAGTAGAGAAAGTGACGGGTACATACGTTGTTAAATCTGAATAAATCCTGTGACTATGGCAGAAGTAGACCCCAAATTATGTATTGCCCTTGATGACATCAACGAGGCAATGGACTGCAACAGTCAGGGTAACATGGCGGGAATCGTACCGTCCGTTATCTTCGGCTATCATGAAGACGTGGCAACATGGCCGGACTATCCGAAAAAGACGGATGCCCCGCTTTCGCTTGAAGAAGCCGGCACACTGGTCGGAGACCTTGTCATGAAGGAAGGCAGGCGTGCTTATAAGATGGATTTCACGGACGACCTGGCGGAATTCAAGATTACGGATCAGGGAGAAACCGGTGGTGAGTCATCACTGATGGACTTGAACATCATTTCTCCCAAGATGCGGAAGAAGGTATTCGGTTTCGAGAATGCCACCAAAGGCCGTAAGATGTTCTTCATCGTGACCGACAACAACGGTACAAACTTCCTAATGGGTGACAAGCGGCGCGGTGCCATGCGTGCCTCAGGAGACGGGGCCACCACCGGAACCGGCAGTAGCGGACGCAATCAAAGTACGCTTCACTATACCTTCGCTACCCCCATCAAGTGCGTGTATGAAGGTGACATGGAAGACATTCTTACTGTGAAAGCTGCACCCGGAGGCTGATTTTTGTTTCTTCGTCTGGTCAGTTGGCTGTTTATGTCCGTCTCCGGATTCTTTCCGGGAGGCGGACATTTTGTTTTGTCCTATCCCGGCAATAAAATTCGCAACATCTTTGTATAACGTTAATATCAAGAATCATGGCTGAAATTACAAATGCTTATATCGAAGCCCGCAGAGAAGGTATCGCCTGGCTGAACTCTGCTAAGAGAGAATACAATGTTGGTGTGGCTATCCTTGCTAAATCAGGTTACAAGACAATCGTATCATCCAAGTTGGCTAAATTAGGCGAAAAGCCGCATACCCGCGAGAAGCTGGAATACGAAATCCGGCAGATGATTAAAGTCTGGTACCATCCGGATGACCCGCGCTTTGAGGATGTGGACCTGGCGGATGATGCGGTGCCCGGTAATGACGGCCGTTCCGAGACGGTTCCCGAAGAAACGGCGGCGGCCATCGTTACCATTGCGGAAAAGGAACTGGCACGCGAAACGGATGAACAGCCCGCTTATCCGCCTGTCATTGCCAAAATCATCTATGATTTCCGGGAATGCTACAATGAACGTTCACGGCTGCACCGGTTACTGTCCGAACAGGGTGAGACCAATACGGCGGCTGTATGTGCACAGCGCAAGGATATTGTTACCCGTATAGCCTTCCTCTCCAACCGCATGACATTGCTAGTGGCCATCAAACAGCAATATGAGCAGAACAAGGAGTTGCCGACTGACAAGCAGCTGGACGAACTCTACCAAAAAGCGGATACTCCCGAAGAAAATCCGGAAAAGGAAGAGGATGAGACCGATATCAGTTCCCTTTCCGTGGAAGAACTGAAGAAAGCGAAATCCAATGCCAAGAGCAAGATTACCAAGGCAAAAAACATGTTGTTGTACTCTTCGGAGAGCAAGCCTAAAGACGGCAAGGAAAATCCGCTTCCGGACTGCCCCAAACGCGTGAAATACGAGAAGAAGGTGGCTGCCCAGGAAGCACTGGTAGAAAAGATAGAATATCGTTTGGCGGAACTGCAATAGGTTATGTTGGTCTGTTGCAGCGAGATTGAGAATAAGATGATGCCGGCGGATGACGCAGTAAGCCCTATGCAGGGAGACCGATACCCGGCAGGCTACATCCGCCGAACGGATGCGGCAGCCTCCGGCCATGACCTGGTTGCGGAGAAGCTGCTGCATCCGGACGCCATGGGGGTGCTGGTACCCGGCAGGGACAAGCATTTCTACTCTTCTGGAGCATTTAACCTGATCCAGCTGATTTTATATATTTTGAAGCAGACGGGTCCGGCACATCTGTTCCTGACAACCTATTCCATCTCTATGGATAGCATCAACGCCCTTCATCGCAAGGTTGAGACTGATGAGTTGCTATCGGTACGGTTCCTGATCGATAATCGTGTACGCAGCATCTCACCCAAACCGTTCGATTATCTGGTGACCACGTTCCCGGACTGCTACCGTTGCCTCGCGCTTCATGCGAAGGTGGCGCTGCTGTATAACGAGGACTGGAAGATTACCGTAGTGGGCAGCCAGAACGCCACGCACAACCCGAAGCTGGAACGTGGAATCATCCATACCGGCAGAGATATTTTTGATTTTGACTTTAAAATGCTGAATGATGAATTTGACTCAGGAACAACGTGAGGAGATAGAGAAGATGGCCTATCGTTTGATCCCTCCGGGGCTGATAGCCATCAATATCGGTGCCGATGAGACGGACTTTCTCGCGGAACTCCGCACACCGGGCACCGAAGTCCGGACCGCCTTCTACCGGGGGCATCTTCGCCAGACGGTCGAACTCCGGGAGTCACTCATCAAGTCGGCTGTCAATGGCAGCAACCCGGCACAGCAGGAGCTTGTCAAGTTCATCAAATCGCAACAGCAGTATCTTGAATATGAATAACAACCGTCTGACGGCATCCAAAAGCAAGGCCGCACTGGAGGAGCAATCCTATGACCTTATACAGCAGCACATCATCGACCCGGAGAACAGTCCGCTGCCGGAGCATCTGCGTGTACAGTGCAACCGGGTGTTGCAGATAGCACGCCTTCTGGATGACTATCCGAACGAGAGCCACATCATCAACATCATGCTGGCAAAATACCGTATCTCGCGTACCCAGATAAGGAAGGACATCGCCCTGGCAAAAGAGCTGTTCAAGACACAGCACCAGTTCGATTGGGACTTCTGGTATTCCTGGATGATCAAGGACCAGATTCAGCTTATCCGGGATTGCAAGCTCAAAGGTGATCTCAAGCAATGGAACAACGCCAAGAAAGTGCTGCATCAGATGATTGGTGAGAAGCCGGCTTCCGTCGAGGACCCGCGACGCATGGAGAAGAATGTATTCTACATCCAGATCAACAGTATGGGGCAAAAGGTGGATATTCCCCTGAATGCCATCCGCAACCTTTCCCAGGAAGAGCAGAAGGTTCTGGTGGATTCGATGTACACGCCTATCGACGACGCACAAGCGGAAGAAATAATGAACTCATAACAGATTACCCATGAAAAAATTGACAAACAAACGACTCATCTCTTACCTGGTTGACCATAAGCACATTGATATGGTATCGGTCAGCAAGACACAGATTGTCTGTACCGTATCTGCCAGGTTCAGGCCGGAAGAGGTGCCGCAGCTGCTGGCTGATACCGGACAGGACATGCCCCGCATGACCTCCTCCGAAGGTGTGAACTACATTGTTTTCCCACGATATTGATACGGCAGGACAATGGACGAAAACGTCTGGGAAGAGGTCATACAGGTCAATCCGGCGCAGGCGGCATTTCTCGTGATGCCGTACAAGAACGGATATGTCATCTACTCGCGTGCCACGGGTAAATCATTCATTACCGGTGCCGTGATAGATGACAACATCCGGCTCATGCCGCGAGGGATTACTACGCTCACCCAGGCCACCATTGGGCAGGCGTTGACTAAAACCCTGCCTTCAGCGTTCAAGATGCTGGAGATGCTCGGTTATAAGCAGTGGGACCCGGTCAGCAAGACCGGTGACTATGTGGTGTGCCGCCGTCCCATCGAGGGATGGTACAAGCCATACGAGCACATCATGTCATTCGAGTACGGCATCAGCTTCAGCAACGGGCACATGCTCTACATACTTACCCAGGGCGGTAACAGCCGCGGTCCTAATGCGGACTACAACATCACCGATGAAGCGCTGACGCTCGATAAGGAGAAGTTCGACCAGGAGGCGGCGCCGACCAACCGGGGTAATGAACACATCTTTGGCCGCAAGTCCGGGAATCCCGTTCTGAAGCATCACGGCAACACCTTCCTATCCTCCATGCCTTACACGCCCGAACAGAAATGGTTGCTTGAACCGGCCAAGTATTATGAAGAAGAACGCGGCATCCGGCTGTTTGATGTCTGGAACAGGATTGTGCGGTTACAGATGCAGCTCATTGATGCAAGGATTGCGAATGATGCGGGACTGTTCAAGGAGATTTGGAACGAGACCGTCCGTCTCAGGCAAAGTATCACGCCGTTCGTTTCACGTGACGGCACGCTCTTTATCCTTGGCTCTATCTTCGACAACATCGCCAATGTGGGCATGAACTATATCCTGAACCAGTACAAGGTGATGGATAAGCTTTCCTTCATGATAGAGATCCTGAACTTCATGGTAGATAAGATTGACAGCTGCTACTACCAATTGGATGAACGCCATATCTATTACAATGCAACCAATGACGACTATATCCGTGACTTTGCCGAAGATCATAACTACAACTGGCAGCAGCTTGCCAATAACGATGACAGCCGGCGTGACCTGGACTGCAATCCCAACCAGCCGATAGAGCTGACACCCGACTGGGGTAGTGCCGCCTCATTCCTGGAAGTGGCGCAGGAGCGCAACTATGACTTCGTGACGAAGCTGCTGACACGTGAGCCGGTGGACAACAACATCAACGAGTTCTTCGTCAAGCGTGATGAAGAGGATGACACCATGGTGAACGCGCTGATGGACAAGTTCTGTCACTACTACCGTAATCATATCAACAAGCACTTGCATTATTACCGTGACCGTTACGGGGATGCACGCCGTGCCAACAACAAGAAGTCCTACAACGAGCTTGCCATCGAGCGTCTGGAGAAACACGGGTGGACGGTGGAACAGCACACCCATGCGGGCATGGAGCCGCCGCAGCATGACAAGTACCTGCTCTGGGCTTCCATCCTGGCAGAGAAAGACGAACGGTTCCCGAAGAAGCGTTTCAACGGCTCGAAATGCAAATATACACTCATCTCCATGAACAATACGCGTGTCATCGAGGACCGCGAGGGGCGTTTTGCCAAGGATAAGCGTAGCGAACGCAACCAGTCCATCCTTCCGGAAGAAGCCACCCACTTCGGTGATGCGGTAGATAAGCGTGTATGGACGAAGTACGGGCACCTGCTTAGGCAGGCATACGGATTCGTGGACGCACGTATCTGATTCACCTCATACACATACATCCGCAATCACAATCGCAATGCTTATGGCAGGACTCGCAACGTCCGCAATGGGAATCGCTGCACTTCAGGACAGGCTATCGGGCACAGGACTGCCCGAGGGGGCACCCTCCTTGTCATATTTCCTTACTTCTTGCGCTTTTGTTTGCGTTTTTGGATAGGGCGCGGTCGGCAGAAACTTCCGTTTCTGTTTCCATTCGGATGGAAAGAGGTGTATTCTGTATTCATTATCAAAGGAGTATATTTCTTATAACATTCATTAACAAAGAGTACGGCGCGCGCAAAATCCGTACTGAAGGAACAGACAGGCAAATCTATTTCCTCCAGTACGGATTTTGCGCGTCTCAGCGGTAAGTAGCGGCAGCTACTTGCGTTTGTCCGCATCCATGCAGGTAGACCCGGTCTTTTCCGTTTCAATATCTAAGGTGGAGACCGTAGAGCGGTATAGTTTTCAACTATGCGTTTCAGGCTGTTTCCTTTTCTGATTGTCGCCCTTCATTTCTGTCCCCTATCACCACGCAGTTTCGCTTTTTTGTGCTGCAAAGGTAAATGTTGACGTCGCTGGCTCAAGTTCGGGCTGGCGTTTCCGAAAAAATCTCCACCCTTCGGGTAGTATTCAGGCCGTTCCGGTTTTCTGAAAAACTTGCTCTTACTCCTTACAACACCTTTTGATGCAGCGTAAAAAAGGCGAAACATACCGCGTAGCGACAGGCGACGCAGAAAAAAAAAACTCCAATCAGGGAAACAGCCAAATTTGAAAAGGCTCACACCCGGAAGCTCAAGGTTCAACATAAAAATTGCAGCATTATGAAAACATTCACTTACAAACAGGCTATTGAGGTCTTGAACAAGTATTTCAAGGGGTACAGAATATTGAAGAAGTTTGACGGGATTAGGGAGTTGAGCATTCTTTTTCGGGATGCGAACGGGAAAAAATGGGAATTGCTTTCAACAGCCGACCCCTATTTTCAGACAGTAGAGGATTATGTGATTATAGAGGCGTAATATTTTAATACATAGAATCTTAATACATAGAATTATGAAAAAGGAAAGAGACGAAAAGAAAGAACGTGAAGCACGCTTGCTGAAAAGGCAGCAGTTGAAAACATTGTCGCAGTCTTTGGTTGCCCGTAGGGAGATGGGCGAATACATGGGCAATGAGGATGACACGGTAAACGGTCTGTTGCGGTTTCACTACGCCTGCAAAGGATATACCAACCTAAAGACTTTCAAGGAGTGGAAAGAGGCGGGCTACACCGTTCGCAAGGGAGAAAAAGCCCTGCTTATATGGGGAATGCCCATCACCTCGAAAGCGGAAAAACAGCGCATTGAGGAACTGAAAAAACAAGGCCGGGAAGAGGAAGCGAAAGAGGACTTTTTCCCCTTATGCTATCTCTTTGCCGAAAGCCAGGTGCACAAGTTAGAGAAGTAGGTTAACCACTATTTATAAATCATTAATTATTAACTTTTTAAAATTTACAACAATGGAAAAAGAAGTAAAAACAATCGGTCAGGAAGTAACTAAGGCAGTAGAAACCATGAAAGAGGCAGGCAAGCAGGAAAAGCAGCCCCAACAGCAACAAGAGAAAGCGGAAAAGCCCGATACCCCCAAGGGTAAGGGGAAGACCCCTAAAAAGGACGAGGCTGCCAAATTGCAGGAGGAAATCAACCGCAAGACGAAAGAGCTGGAAAAATGTTTGGCCGAGCTGGAACGGAAGAAAGAGATTTCCCGTAACCGTACCGCATTCATCAACGCTATGGATAAGCTGGATGAAGCGGCAGGAAAGCTGAAAGAGGACAATTCTTTTGAAACGACCCTCTATAAATTGCGGTTTGCGGACGCTTCGGGCTATGGCAGTAATAGCGACATCTTTACCATTTCTAACCGTTATTTGCTGGAAGAGTTCATAAAGTTTATGAAGAAAAAAATACAGTCGAAAATCGAAGAACTGGAGCAGCTTCTAATCAGTGAATAACAAACAGAATAGCCCACTTTCGGGTGGGCTACCTAATAAAAACGGATATTATGGAGACTTTATTTGATAGTCCATGCCGCTACATGAGCGACAGCGAACTTTTGTACGAGATTGCCAACAATAGGAAAATTGTAGCGGAAACGGAACAAAATGACGGGGAATATGACTTGGGCAGCTTGTTTTCTTCATTGACGCCCGGCCGCAAAAAGGTGGCTGTGGCCGCCATTGAATTATACAAACGTCTGCAAAGCAGGTATAGGGGGCAGAATGATATACGTTGCAGCCTGGATATATGCGCACTTATGCAGCCTTTTTTGTGGGACTTGCCGAATGAGGAATTTTGGGTGTTGGCTCTGAATAATGCTTCCCGTCTCATCAAGAAAGTACGTGTTTCTGTCGGTGGTATCAATCAGACTGTTGTAGATGTCAGACTGGTTGTGCGTGTATTGATGGAGACGGGAGCAACGCAATTTGTGGCCGTGCATAATCATCCAAGCGGTAATAAACAGCCGAGCGGAAACGATAAACAGATTACGGAAAGGTTAAGAAAAGCGGCTGAATTGTTGGATATACACCTGATGGACCATATGATAATAGCTGGTGACACTTATTACAGTTTCAGTGATGAAGGACTTTTGTAGGGAACGGGTGCAGGGCGCACCCATTCCGTTTGCTCGCACGCTCGCAAACGGAATGGGGCCCGAAAAGCGGAATGACTGGTCGTGTTGCCGTTCCTTTAACCACGGAGGGGCTTTTTTTGTCCTATGAGAGCGGATGGTTGGGTTCTATCTTTGTGACAAAAAAAGAGATATGATACGCTTTTTCACAAGATTCGTCGCCACCTATGGGTATGATTCACCGAAGGAGTTCTTTCTTTCGGTGGCTCCGAGCTTCAAGTACAACCTGCAATTTCCGGCCATCTCCTTCAGCGCCGTCACTGCCGTAGTCAGCGAATGGATAGGCATTACACCGTTCCTGGCGATGGCCATGCTCGTCGCCATTGTCTCCGAGATGTGGACGGGCATCCGGGCAAGCAAGGCCCAGGGAATAGGATTCGAGAGCTTCCGTTTCTCACGCTGCATCATCAAGCTGTGTATCTGGCTGACCATCATCTATATCACCCACTCGTTCTATCTGGAGAGCAAGGCCGGGACGGAAGAAAGCTTTGTCATGCTGCTGGCCACCCTGTTCTTCTCCATTGTCAAGGTGTTCGTCATGACCTGGTTCTGCGTCGAGCACGTGACAAGCATACTGGAGAACCTGGCGGTTATTGATGGCAAGCCGAAGGACGCGCTGATCAAGCAGGTGGGAATATTGTGGGTGACAGTCACGGATAAATTCAGAAAAAAGGCCGATGAGACGGAAGGTTAGCCATATGTTGCTTTGTGCGGTTATCGCACTTCTCTCCGGCTGGGCCGGCCACTGGCTGGGTTCCCGGAAACGGAGCATTGTCCGCGTACCGGAAACGGTGGTCAGGCATGATACGATACGCCCTGCCATTCCGGAACCGGAGGTGATTGTCCGTGAGGTACCCACAGAAGTGGATACGGCGGCTATACTGGCCGACTATTTCTCGGAGAAGCATTATCTTGATACAATTATTGAACGCCCTTACCTGAAAGTGGAGCTGACCGACGTCATATCCCGCAATTCATTGCTTGACCGCACGGTAGTGGTTGATTACCGGCAGCCAATGGTCTGCAACAACGCGTTGGTTTTGGGAATGGATGCGGGACGTTACGGATGTGTACTGTCCGCAGGGTACCGACGTAAGTCCTGGGAGTTCAAGGCGGGCTATGACTTGTACAACAGGTCTCTGGTGTTGGGCATTTCTAAAACTCTTTGGCAATGGTAGTGGACGGCATACATGATGGAGTGGACTGTTTCATCTCGGAAATCGGAGAAATAAAAATCTCAAGAATCACGGATGAACAGTTGAATGTCCGCATTGAAACCGGAGGTACGGAGATTTTCAATGAGAGCTATTATGCCTTAAAAGGCAACGTGGTGATTCATGAGATAGGGGAAATGCTTCGCAGTTACTTCTCCCTGCATAATCCGAAAGGGATGTCCAGCAATGTAGTCTCTTACTATCAGGCTCCATTGTCCATAACCGCTGTGTTTTCAGACAAGCAGGACACAGTCCGGAGGAGTTTCAATACTTATTACAGTCGTTGTCGTACATCGGTATCCCCGTCAGACGTGCTTTTCTTGACACATGAGAACACAATCCGTACAGCCCATGATAGAATGGAATACTTGACATTCAGGGTACGTGAAGGGATTTCTTTGGAGATAGGGGTGGCATACTTAGATGCCGGAAAGGAACGGTACAGACGGGTCACCAAGGACTTTGGTGCCACCAATGGTATGCTTGCTTTTTCTTTATCCCTCGAACGGGTTGCGGCATTGTCCGGCATTGGTACGACATCCATCCTCTTCTATGATGCCATGCTGGAGGAGAACGGAATTGTGAAGGATAAGGTAAGGTTTATCAATGATAAACGGCTGTACCGTAATATCACCAACTTCATTTATCGGAACGCATTCGGGATGCCAGAGACAATGGCATTCACCGGACTGGTGGAATATTCTCCCGAACTGGAAGGTGAAACGGTCGAACTGCTGCAGAGGACTGTCCGTACAGATGCCGGATACATTGACAGCCGTACGGCAAACAGCGGCTATCTGGACACCAGACAATACGGAAAGGTACTGGATCTGATAACAACTGATTCTTTGCAGCTGTATAATACGGAAACATCGACAGAAGTGGTGACCACTGACATTGATTTCTCTCACAAGCGTACCGGCAACGAGAAAATCAATGTCTCACTTACATTCCGTCAGGCATCACGCCTGCATCTGGCTTTCGAGCGTACCGGTGACAATGGTATTTATGGGCGGATATTCGACAGAACATTTGACAATACATTTGAATGATATAACGATATGGAGACAATACGCAGAAACCTGGCTCTGGCCGACATGGACATCCGCACGGACGAACGCGGACGCCGGCGCATCTTTTCGATAAAGTTCGTCAGCAAGGAAGGCAAGGTCTATTTCATGCCCCAGGCCTACGCCTGCGGTGCAGGACGCATGAACATGAAGGAATACCAGCTCCGGGGCGTGCAGCCCTGCGACTGCAAGGGAAATCCGGAAGGACACCCCTACCCCGTGGATATTGACCTGATACTGGAGTATAACAAAAAGAAAATAATATTCTGATGAACATATTGTTTAATTCAAGCGGTATTCCCCTGCTGATGCAGTCCACGTACATATTCGGCGAAACGACGGGGACACCCCAGAACGAAATGAAGGAGCGTACCCGAATCCTGGCGCCATATGACTTGTCGAATGTTTCCTATATAGACATCGACGGAGTGAAGGTGCGTCCATGGGGAGATGAGAATGATTTCCCCCAGAAGGCGGCTGAAGAGATAGGAAACACCAGCGTGCTCAATACGGGCCTGAAGTTTCTTCGTAACCTGACACTTGGGCAAGGCATATATCCTTGTACGGTGAACGGTTACGACAATGATGGTAACGAGATACTGAAGCCCGTTACCGATAGCCGGGTACAGACTTTTATTGCTTCCCGGAATGTGAGGCGTTACATGGAGAAGGTGCTTCGGGATTACCTGAAGTTCGGCAACGGTGCCGTCCAGTTTGTGCCGTCGGCTGCCGGCAATTCTTTTGCAGGGGTCAATCCGGTCAATGCGCTTTACCGCCGCTATTCCGAAGTGGACGAATATGGTGCCTGCAAGTGCATCATTTCCGGATATTGGCCGCAACGTCCGGACAAGGGCCAATACACCAGGCTGGATGTGCTCTCCGAATACGACCCGCAGATGCATGCTGAGGTGTTGAAGTTTGCCGGAAAGGTGAAGGACGGTTTCATCATGCCGGTACGCGACAGCTGGAGCAACGACGACCTTTACGGCATGCCCATCTGGTGGCCCGCCTACGTTTGTGGATGGGTGGAGATAGCCCATCTTATCCCCCATTTCCTCAAGAAAGCCTACAAAAACCAGATAACCTGGAAGTGGCATGTACAGATACCGTATTCCTACTGGGAGAAGAAATACCCGTCCAAGGACTATTCTGCCAAAGAGCGTGAGGCGGCCATACAGAAGTACATGGATTCTGTGGAGCAGAACCTTTGCGGACCGGACAATGCGGAGAAGCCCATCTTCTCGCATTATGCCGTGAACGAGATGAACGGCAGGGTTGAGGAGGAGTGGAAAATCAAGCCGCTGGAGAACAAATACCAGGGCAGTGACAACCTTCCGGTGTCGGCAGCCGCCAACTCGGAAATTCTGTTTGCATTGATGGTGAATCCGAATGTGCTCGGTGCAGGTATGCCCGGTGGCACCTATGCCGGCAACCAGGGCGGTTCCAATATCCGTGAGGCTTTCCTTGTGAACATTGCCAACGCGTGGATTGACCGGCAGAATATCCTGGACCCTATAGAACTCTATATCAAAATGAACGGCATGCCGGAATGCGAGCTGCGTTTCCGCAATACCGTTTTAGTAACCCTCGATACCGGCAGCGGTACCAAAAAAACATTGAGCTAATGATATTCAGTGCAAAAAAATGGAACAACGGCAAGGAGCTGAAAGCGGTGATGAAGGTGAACACCGCCATCTCCTTTGACATGATGGAGGCACCGCTCCGGAATGCTTTCCGACAATACCTCGTACCGTTATTGGGCGATGCGATGGTGGGAGAAGTGGTCGAGATATACGAATTCGGTCCAAATCCGGATGTATTGGAACAGAATACCGAAGGGGCAACCGAACGGGAGAAACTGGACAGCCGCCTGCTGGAGATTTGCAAACGCGCGAACGCGAACCTGGCGTTCTGGAACGATTTCGATGAAATCAGCATGCGTATCACCGATGCGGGATTCCAACGTCAGAAGTCCGACAACGGCGAATCATTCCAGCAGGTGTACAAGTACCAGGAAGATAACCTGCGGGCATCGCTGCGCAACAAGGGGTTCAATGCGCTCGACGAGCTGCTTGAGTTTCTGTATGCCCATATAGCCGAATATCCGGAATTCGCGTCCTCCCGGGCCTATCAGGACCGTAAATCGGCCATTGTCCGCAGTACCGCGGATGTCAATGACGTCTGTTTTATCAATGGCAGCCGGATTGTTTTCCTTCGCCTGCAGCCGCACCTGAAGTTTGCCGAGGAGATGCTCCTTCAGCCGGCCATCGGTGACAAGTTGTATGAGCATCTGATTGACGGACTGGTAAATCCCCCAGAAGACGAAGAAGCCCGGAAGAGCATGGAGCGGTTGCGCCTTGCCTGCTCCCGCTACATTGTGGCAATGGCGGTCAGACGGCTGCTGATGGAGACGGGTAGCGTCACGGACCGGGGGCTGTACTTCACCGCTGTACAGCCGGGTGAAAAGGGCAATGAGGAGAAGAGACCCGTCGATGCGGAGCGTATCGCCGTACAGATTCAGAATCTGAAAGCGGATGCGGACATGTACATGACGGCTCTGTTGCGCATCGTTCGCAATAATTTCGAGGCGTTCTATCAAGGTGACCCTCGTCGTATATTCGACCGCGACAACGATAACAAGCGCACATTCTGGACATGAGGGAGCTTCGCATTACATACCGTCGTTTGGGTGTCCGCCATGAGATAATCCGCCGGGTACCTCAGAAATGGGAGGAACTGACACCGGCACAGTTCCTGCTCGTGTCGCGGCTTTATCTTCAGGAAACGGACGAACCATCCTTCCTGAAGGAGTTCTATTCCCTGCCGTCCGGGACCGGTTCCGACACTTATTACAGTTATAAGCTGAGCGAACTGGTGGAGTTCATCAGCGACTGCCGTGTCCGGATGGACCGCTTTATCCTTCCTGCCGTCTCCGGGCTGAAAGCGCCGGGTGACCGCCTGAAGGGGATGTGTTTCGAGCACTTCATGCACGTGGACACGGCTTTCAACCGCTATGCGCGTGACGGCAAGGATTCCTCACTGGATGCTTTCGTGTCGATGCTCTATCTGAAGGACAACGAATACATTGTCCTACCGTCAGGTGGGAAAAACGGCTTATTTAGCAGGCAGAAACCATTACTGTTACAGAAACGCTTGACAGAGATAGCGAAGCTTGACAAACATGTCAAGTATGCCATATTTCTGAACTACGTTTTCATCAAGAGATGGCTTTCCAAGGCTTTCCCATTCCTGTTCCCCCTCAATGATGAGCCGGAACCGGATGCTAATAAGAATAAAAAGCCTGCAGCAGCGACAGTCAACTGGCTTGACATCTTTGATGCTTTTGTTGGCGATGATGTGGCGGTAATGGAGAAGTATCAGGCGATGCCGGTGGCTACGGCATTCCGCCTGCTTAACAAAAGGATACGTGATACCCAAAAACAGAAGAAATGACTTTTTCGGAATACATAGAGAACTTGGCTGAAAGGCATGTCGATATACGACACAAGGAGAATGATGAGGTACACTTCCTCTCATCAGAACGGGAGAAGCATACGGCACTGGACAGCGTGCTCCACTATCCGGCAGTGATTGTGGACCGTGGCTCAGGATTCGGTTACGGCGGTAATCCGGGTGCATACCGGAAAGACCGCGATTACCTGCTCTTCATTGTGGAGCATGTGTCCGACACCTCCGACTATGAGCAGATAGAGGCTGCCCTTGACAAGTGCGAGCGCATTCTTGATGAGCTGCTCAACCGGGTACTCGAAGACAAACGTAAGAACCGCCAATGGCTTGCCTTTTCACTCGAAGAGGTGGAAGCGGACTATGTGGTGAACAATGATAACCAGCTCTACGGCGTGGTTGCGGCTGTTAGTCTGTCCGAACCTTATAAAGCTTTGAACTGCCGGAATGCATTTTTATGATACAGTATGTCTGATACACTTACAACATTGAAGGAGCTGGCGGCACAAGTGCGTGGTGCCACCCGAAAAGGTGAGAATACGGCTGAACGTGTCGGGCGTCTCTTTGTGGGCATCCTTACCCTCATGGAAGAATCCGAAGTTTCATTCGAGCCTTCCGAAGGATACGATACGCTTGGGACATTGAAGGAACTGGCGGCACAGGTACGCAGTGCTACCGAGGACAGTAAGAATACCGCCGAACGTGTCGGACGTGCCTTTGTCGGCATCCTGAACCTGCTGAAACAATCCGGAGTTGAGTTTGAAATTGTCGAGGGCGGTGATTCCATAGAGGTTCTGCAGACTCTTTCCGGGCAGGTGCGTGGTGCTACCCAAAAGGGTGAGAATACCGCCGAACGTGTCGGACGCATCTTTGTCGGCATACTGGACCTGCTGGCCGCTTCTGTTGGCGACGGTTTCCTTGTCCGCAGCGACCTTCCCGGCTATTACTATTCCAGTACTCAGGATGCGCTGAACGCGGTTCGGGCGACATACCCTGACGGTCTGACCCGGAATGTGGAGATAACCTGCATCAAGGTTGCCAGGGAAAAGAGAAAGGAAGGCCATTATCTTGCCGAGCTTGCCGATTGGAACCTGCGCGGCATGTACACGCTGACAATTGACGGAGGCTCCGTATTGACCCTGGACGGTAATGCCCTGGGATGCCTCTCGTTCTCCGGTGTGGACAACGTGGTTGTCAGGAACGTCCGTTTTGAGGACTATTCCAACTATGTGGGGCATCAGATTCCGGATGCCGTGGGTGCCGTATCATTTACCGGCAGTACATCACGGTACGCCAGGAACTTTTTTGTCGGAGGATGCACCTTCAACGGCAGGTCCATGACGGACGAAGAGGTCATGTCCTCCAATTCCCTGATATTCATTGACACCGAGAACGTGACCGTCAATGGTTCTTCATTCGTGAACGCCCGTGGTCCCGTTGTCAATGTCGACAATTGCACCCTCCTTTCAGTCCTGAACAATGATTTTGCCATGGCGCCTCATGGTACCGGCTATCCTACGGCTGTGACATTCAGTACCGGCAGGGTGCTGGTCATGGAGGACAACCGGTTCTCTGGGGACAACCGCTACAGCTTCTCCAGCATAAACAATGTGGACAAGGCATACATCCGCCGCAACACCTTCCGTGACGGTGGCAGCATGGCCCTCAACTTCAACTCGTCCACCCCGATGTCCGTGCTGGCCCTGGAATCCAACCTCTTCGTGGGGATGCTGTCGAATACCGGTTCCATCAATACATGGGCACAGGCAGTTATCGGTTTGTGCCCTATACGGGATATGGAATTGAACAACAATACCTTCTACATGTCCGGTAACAACGGGCAGCAGTATTGTACGCGTTGGGGCACAATCAACAGGCTGGAGATATCCAATAACGTGGTTGTGGATGCCGGGCATGCGGTGCACTTCATATACGGTTTCGCTTTCGACAATGTGGGCGAACTTGTGTCGGACTACAACATATTCCAGTACAAGCTGCATGACGACATTACCTATGGCAGCCTTCTGCGTGTGTTCAACACGGAAGGAGCCGGGGGTGGCGTGGAAATCAACGCAGACCGCGGTTGCCGCTTCTGGCAGCTCCAGGAGCTCGGCTACGAGCTGCATTCCGTGCTCGTGTCCGACGGTGTGGATGCGGACGCTCTTGATGATAATCTGATGATCACTTCCGCATTGGATGGCGGTAATCCTGCAAACGATGCCTATGTGCCTGATATGGACTTGTCTTATAAACTAAAGTCAGTATCCGTCAACAGTCGCGGATGCTACAACAGGCATGGTTCTGCAATCGACGAGACGGCCATTGTTCCGGGTTACACCGGCTATAATATGGAAGACGAATCGGCATTCAGCGATGCGGCTCAATACAGCAGCATGGCTGGAGACACGCTGCTGCTGGAGTCCAAGACATTGGACAGGAATCGGATGCCGATGTTCTCGATTATAGGTTCTGCGGACAGGTACCTGGCGATAGGACGCTATGGCCTGTTTTCGCCGGTACCGATTGTTGATGGGGATGGAGAGTATGTATCGGATGAATTGTATGATATTAATATTGTGTAGGCATGGCAGAGAATTATAGTGATATATTGAGAGTTCGGATAGGGCGTGTCAAGGCATCGGTGAAGGCAGACAATTATTTCCCGGTGGCAGGCAGAGATACAATTCAAATTGACGCTGAAACCAGGTGGGGACAAACCTCGGAATGGCAGACGCAGGACGGAAGCGGTAGCACGGTGGCAACGGCCGGCAATCTTGTAAAGCAGAAAGACAGCAAGTCTATTGCGATATCAGACGGAGGGGAACTTGTTCAAAAATTCATAGCGCGTAATAATTTGACTGAGACAGCCGTTTCAAAAAGAATCTATGCAATGTTGCCGCAAGTGCTGCCATACTTTACCGTATCGGCCAGTGAGGTCGTGCGGGTGGGAGAACTGTTCGTCGTCACTGTTTCCCCGGAGCACGGCTACTCAGGTGCCAGTACAATGGTCGTAAAGGTGTATCGCGAGAACGAGGATTCGTCTCCGGTCAAGACTCTGACCGAAATTACCGGGCGCCCGATGTCTGACGGGACCGTCGCGTTTACATCTTCCTTTGACAACGCGTCTGACCGCGGAATATACGATGTGGAAGTTGATGTTACTGACACGGCAACAGGGGTGACTTCCAGCAAGAGAATAGACAAGCTCATAACGGTAGTTCCTGCTCTTTGCCCGAGGCCTGCCGACACTACGCAGGGTTATGAAACCATCACCGTTCAAGCCGAGAAGCAGTATGAGATGCATCTGTGGCGTGATGTGGATGGCAGCGGATTGAATTATGCCGAATGGACTGCTCCCCACGGGTCATCGGACACGGCGGGCTACGACCTCATAGACCTGTCCGTTCTTCCGGCAGGCACGACTCTTTGCATCCGGAGGGAAAACGGCGCAGTCTACCCGATGCGTATGCGTATAAAGGGAAATGTATCCCCCGGTGTCTCATCGGAGAACGGAACGCCCAACTTTACGTATGAGAGTCCCCTGGTCATCACGCACGATGAAGAAGGTGTTTTCGACTGGCCTTGGATGTCGTTCGGCGCCGTCACCTTCGGTGACAACATGCGTAATGTCGTATTGGACGGGTACGGGTACAACCGCACGGGAATCAGATTCCATCCATCGTCGGATGACGCTGCAATCAATACGTGCATTTTTGTTTCCGGCGGTGCGGGCGACATAGAAATGTTCGGCATTGACATAGACGGTACGGGATTCGCCGGCATCATGGCCAAGACGGACCCTGACCCCGATGTCCCCTGGTTCTGGCGTGGCAATTGGGTGCTTGACAATCTACGTATCCATCATTGTACAATCCAGAACACAGCCGGAGAAGGTGTCTATCTCGGCTATTACGGTAGCGGTAAACTTAAAGGTACGAACGGTCAAGGGCAGGAAGTGGAGTATTATGCACATCTACTTGACCATCTTCGATTGTATCGTGTCAACTTCATTAATACTGGGCTTGATAGTTTTCAGGTGAACAATGCCATCAATGTGGATATCTGCTATGTGAATACTACTGGCAGTGGGGCAAGCAAACAGGGCGGGCAGAACTACGCCAGTTCCTCCGTGTTCGACGGCAGGCTGTACAACTGCAGGCTGCTGAAATGTAACGGGCCGATAGCGTTCTGCGGCCCGTTGCTTGGCGAGGTGCGCATCTACAACAACGTGATGGAGGCGGCCCGTTATTCGGGTGCGTTCGTTTCCGCCTTGTGGAAGAGTTCAGAGGATGAGCATATAGACCTTGACGGCGACGGAGTGGTAGATGAAATAGGTATGTACATTTATAACAATGTGATTAAGGCTTATTCACTGGGCTCCTTCAATACGGATTATACGCTGGCCAGGTATTTTATGGATGACAATGTAATCATAACAGAGGTTGGTACAGATAAGGTTCCGGTCATGTTCACCGGCGGAGACGGGAATGTGTTCCTGAAGGCGCATACAGATTATGAATACATAGACGGGGCGCTGAAAGTGGCTGACAGTGCCAATGACAATTACCAGCCCAATTACGACAGCCTTCTTGTGAGTGCCGGAGCTGTCGGCAGGTCTGCATATGACATGAGGGGGTACAAAAATTGGTATAAGAGCGTGTACCGCGCAGGCCCGTACATGGGCATTTACAAGGACACTTCTGTTGCAGACCTGGACATCCGGCTTGACGGCATTGTCATAAATTCGGGTTCGGCAATCACGGCGGGACGTGGAGTATCGGTCAGGTTCGATTATGCAGGTCAACCGGCCCGCTACCGCATGGCGGAATCGGCGGACCTCGCTTCCGTCGCATGGGTCGGCTGGACCGGTGACACGGTGGATTTCACTCTTTCCGAAGGATATGGAGAGAAAACAATCTATGCACAGATAGCCACGGATGACACTGAAAGTGGGATTGTGTCTGCCGGCATCAGCTATGGTGGTATTATTCAGTTCGCAGACCCTGAAGTGAAACGTATCTGCGTGTCGATATGGGACAAGGACGGTGACGGGGAACTCAGTCTGTCCGAAGCCCAGGCCGCCACGACAATCAACAGATACAGTTTCTCCGGCAATACGGAAATACAGAGTTTCGATGAACTCAAGCTTTTCACGGGCCTGCAGAACATCGATGCCTATGCGTTTTCCAAATGTACGGCTTTGAGGAGCATATCCTTCCCTGACCATCTGACCGGGCTGAAATCCCAGGTCTGTCAGGGGAATACGTCCCTGGAGACGGTACACCTTCCGGATTCGCTCACCTCTTTGGGCGGAGGATGTTTCAGCGACTGCAATGCATTGAGGAATGTCACTATACCTGAAGGTGTCATTTCACTCAATGACTTTGCCGCCACGGGATTGGAGGAGATTGTGATTCCGGATTCTGTAACCTCCATAGGAGGATTCAGGTATTGTGCCTCATTGAGGAAGGTGGATATTGGTACCGGCGTTACCACATTCCTTCAGAACGCGTTCAACAACTGCACAGCGCTTGAGGTGTTTATCATCCGTGCCGGCAAAGTCCCTTCCTATGCCGGATGGACGTTACCGGATGGGTGGAGTGGCTCTTTTTATGTCCCTGACGACCTTGTGGAAGCATATAGGGCGGCAAACGGCTGGAAGAACTTTAGCACGTCTTATAAACCGCTGTCTGAATATGTAGAATGATAATACAAACGAACTTTATTTATGGCAAAAGCAGAAATCTTATTCAAGATCATCCGCAAATGGGAAGGCGGATGGAGTGACCACAAAAATGACAAAGGCGGCAAAACCAATATGGGGATAACCTTGTCTACGTGGAAAGCATGTGGTTATGACAAGGATGGTGACGGAGACATTGATGCGGACGATTTACGCATGATTACTCCGGATGACGTCTTTCATGTTTTCAAGAAGTATTATTGGGACCGTTACCAAGCGGACTTCATACACAACCAGTCCATTGCGAACATCTGTGTGGATTGGGTGTGGGCCTCCGGACGTCCCGGTATCACAAGGGTACAACAACTCCTGCAAATCAATGTAGACGGTATCGTAGGACCTCAGACGGTTGCAAGTATCAATCTGGCCAACCAACGGCAGCTGTTCGAAGCTATCAAGGCAGACAGAATCCGGTTTATTGAAGAAATCTGCAAAAGGGACCCGTCGCAGCTTGTATTCCGGAAAGGATGGCTGAACCGGATCAATGATTTCAAGTTCTCTGTCCGCTGAATTCTTGTCCTTTTTTCCACTCTTTTCAGCCTTTAGTTTTGTGTCCGGAACTAAAGGCTTTTTTATGGCAATAACTGAAGAAAAGAGTTTAATGACCTCCGAGAAATTCAATCGAGGAGTTGAGAACTGGACGTGGAAAGTCAGGAATACCTCCGTAAATATTCTACAACGGACACATGCAACCGGCAGATTGCGTAGGGAACTGCAATCCCGTTGGCTGAAAGACCGTGAAGGTGGACCGGCTTATGTCGGTCTGGGTTTCCGCTTTGCCCGGTATGGTGCGTACCGGGAATATGGCGCCGGGCGTGGATATATCGTCAAGAACGGAATTATAATGAAGGGACATTCGGCATGGAGCGATAAGAAAAGACGTCAGGAACTGCGTTCTCTACGTGTTTCTGAATATCGCATCCGGCGCATGCGTACCGTTGATGAACACTATGCCGTTATCCGGCGAAGTCCCCTACCCTGGTTAGACCCTCCCATTGTGGATAACATCGAATCACTGGCTGATTTATCCGGGGAGTATTACGGTGACCAGGCACTCAAGAATGTGCTTCAGAAGTTTGATAAAATAACAATCGAAAAACGTTATGGCAAAAAGTGACAAGACTGTCAAAAGAGGTGTCTACTTGTACATCGATGGCAAGGAAATTAAGAATGACATCAATTCCATTGATTTGGAGATGAAACGCCTACAGCGTGACATTAAGGAAATGACACGCGGCTCTGAGGAATACAACCGCACCATGGCGAAGATACAGCATCTTCAGGGGATTTTAAAACAGCATCGCCAGGAGATAAAAGGCATCACCACCGAAACCAAGAAAGCGACTGTCAGTATTGGCAGTATGGTGGACTGGTTCAACCGTTTCGGTGGAGTTATCTTGTCCGTAATAGGTTTCCTTACCGGTTTTACCCTTGCCTTGCGCGCCATCAGAGATGAACGCAACAAGTTGGAGGAGTCCCAGGCCGGGCTGAAAGCCTTGACCGGACTTGATGATGACAGCATTGCCTGGTTGACCGGGCAGGCCAAGACGCTTTCCACCACCATGACAAAAGAGGGCTTGCGTGTCCGCCAGTCGGCAGCCGAAATCCTGGATGCGTTCATGCTGGTCGGTTCGGCCAAACCGGAACTGCTTGGTGACAAGGAAGCGCTCAAGGCTGTTACGGAGGAAGCCATGCGATTGCAGGCGGCAGCCAAAGACATCACCCTGAACGAAGCGGTTGATTCACTTACTTTATCACTCAACCAATATGGGGCAGCAGCAGACCAGGCTGGACGGTTTACCAATGTATTGGCTGCCGGCTCCCAGGCAGGTTCCGCCAATATCGCAAGCCAGGCAAAGGCTATCCGGAATGCAGGTACCGCAGCGGCTTCGGCCAATGTTCCCATTGAACAGACGGTCGCATTGATTGAAACGCTTGCTTATCGGGGTATAAAGGATGAAGTGGCCGGAACGGGATTGAAGAAATTCTTTCTGGTTCTTCAGACCGGGGCAGACGAAACCAACCCCAAAATCGTCGGGTTGGATAAGGCACTGGAGAATCTGAAGAACAAGAATATGGATGCAGGCGCCATCAAGAAGATGTTCGGGGAGGAAGGCTACAATACCGCATCCGTAATCCTTCAGAACACGGAGATGGTGAAAGACTTCACCGCTGCCGTCACCGGTACCAATGTGGCGTATGAGCAGGCGGCCATAAACAGTGATACCGCACAGGCCAAACTGGAGCAGGCACGCAATAAGATGAAGCTGGCAGCCATTGATTTGGGAGAGAAACTGAATCCGGCTCTGACGGTGAGTACGAATATGCTGACCAATGTGCTTAAATATTTGCCGGGATTGATTGACTGGTGCAAAAAATGGGGCACAACAGTAATAACACTAACGGTTCCTCTGGCAGCTTACTATACCACATTAAAGCTCATATCTCTTTATCATACTACTTACAACTTAGTCTTACGAGCAGGAATCGCCATCCAAACGGCTTACCGGGTAGCTACCACTGCTTTGAACGACGCATTGGCAGGAGATTACAAGGCAATAGGCAGGTTGATATTACAGATGCGCTCTCATAATATCGTAACCCGGACAGTGGCAGCAAGTACACTACTTTTCCGAGCTGCGCTGGAGACTTTAACCTTCCGCTTCTCTGCCGCAACTAAAGCGGCACGGGCAGCATGGGCGGTATTAGGATTAAATCCTTTTGTTGCTATTGCCACAACCGTTGCAGCCGCAGCAACAGGACTGTATATCTACGCTCAGCGTACTTCTGCTGCAGCACGTAGGCAAAAGGAACTGGTGGTTATGAATAGAGAGGCTGAAAAAAGCATTAGCGAAGAAAAAAATAAGCTGGATGCTTTACGGAAAGTGCTTGAGGATTCTAAAGAACCATATGAAAAACGGAAGGCTGCATTAGAAGATATTCAGTCCATTGTTCCGGAATATCATGCTTCATTGACGGAAGAGGGGGTGCTTATCAACAACAACACGCAAGCGCTGGACGGTTATGTAGAAAAGCTGTTGCTCACAGCCAAACAGCAAGCGGCCAATGCCAAATTACAAGAAGCCCTGGCACAAAGGTCAGAATGGATTCAGAAGAACGGTTCCGATGCCATGAAATTTAAAAATCTCGAATGGGAGATAAATGACCCCGTCAATATGGACAAGTCCGTTGAGGAACTTGCAGCAGTCAACGGGATATCACCCACTGCATACCGCGTATGGGCTACCCAGAAAAAACGTCTTGACGATAACGTTCGGTATTACGAACAGATGATGCAGGATTATACCTCCCAGTTGCTTGCCATCAACGATAAATACAAGACTATTACTCCAGATTCTCCAACAATTACCGGAAACGGTGGCAGTGGTGGAGGTTCTGAATCTGAAGAAGAGCGGAAAAAACGTGTCAGCAAGGAATTGGAGGATATAGAGACTAACCACATGCAACAGCTCACCCATCTCCAGAAGCTTTATCTTGAGGGAGAAATCCAGACTAACGAGGAATATACTGCCCTTCAGATAGATTTGGAGAAAAAGACTTTGGATGAGAAATTGGCGATAATGGGGCTGGAGCCGCATGAACGTGAGAAGTTGCAGGTAAAGATGCTGGAGGCACAAATCAAGTTCAATGAAGAATGTAAAAAACAGGATGAAAAGACAGAAAAGGAGCGTCAGAAAGCATCAGACAAGATTGCCAAAGAACGCCTTTCAGTTCGTCAGAAACAACTCCGTATCGAATTGGAAGAAGCAGCTTCCTATCATTATAGGAACCTGACTTCCGAGGAGGATTTCTCCCAGGAGATGAACGAGATTCGGAAACGGTATTGGAATGATTTGCTTCACAACTACCGACTGACTGAGGAACAACGTACGGAGATACAGAAGGAGCAGGCCGAAGCCCAGACCGATGCCGAGAAAGAGAAGTACGACAAAACCATGAAAATGCATAGGCAATATGCCTCTCTGGTGACGGATATCGCTTCCGACTTCGGAGAAACGATTGGTGAAATGATTGCCACTGGCGAACTTTCGCTGAAGAATTTCTTACGTGAAACCATTATGATGGCACTGGATGCTTTGGAACGTGTTATTGAGATCTCCATACTGGAAATCACCGCAAAAAATTTGGCGGCAACAGCTCCACTTTCCTTTATCGGTGCCGCAAAAGCAGCTGCCCAAGTAGCTGCCATCAAAGCGGCTTTTGCTGTAGTAAAAGGGATGGTCGGCAACTTCTACACTGGTGGCTATACCAGTCCCGGTGACTGGGATCAGCCACAAGGCATCGTGCATTCCAACGAGTTCGTCGCCAACCGTTTCGCTGTCGCCAACCCGAATCTGCGACCGATATTCGACGCCATTGACGTGGCACAGCGTAGCGGTAATGTTGGTAATCTGACAGCTGAAGACATAGCGGCTGTGACAGGTTCCGGAAAGAGTACACGTACCGTACCAGCCAAAGCACCCGCTGCCAGCGCCACAACGACGGCCAATGATCCGGCTATGGTGGCGATGCTGATAGAATGTACCCGCGTATTGCGGAAGCTTAAAAACAGGCTGGATGATCCGCTGGTAGCGGAAACTTATGTTACCGGCAAACGGGGTATCAACCAGGCTCAGAAAGAGTATCAGAAGTTGAACAACAATAAATCACGCAACAAGCAATGACAGAATTATACATTGACGGACAATTGGCCGCCCTTCCTGAAGGGTTCAACATTACGTTCACCTCCGAGAATCCGTATTTCACCCGCAGTTCCAATTACTCCTTGAACATAGAACTCCCCATGCCTGCCAATCATGCCATATTCAAGCACGTGAACAGACTGGATGTGACGAAAAAAAAGACTATCCTTCCGGCCACACTCATCGTTGACGCCAGATGCCTGCTTTACGGCAGTGCGGTTTTACTCTCAGTAGAAGATGCACTGGTTAAGGTACAGCTCGTATCAGGTAATGCGGAATTTAATCTGCTGACGAATGATAATCTGTATATTGACGAACTTGATTTAGGTACAATCAGTTGGCCGAACAACAATCAGAACCGTTTCCAGCCACCTGCCAATATGGTGAACTACTACGGTTCGGTGGACGAAATTGAAGCTGTATGGTTGCCGGTGTTCTATCAGGAAGCCAAATGGGAGAATCTTCAGAACGATGCAATCTATGAGTTCGGCACGAACAATTTTACCCTTTGCCCCTATTATGGCCGTCGATGTGTACAACCATACCTTTTGACAGTCATCAAGAGAATAGTGGGGCATTTTGGCTATAGGTTCGATACCTCCTTCTTTGATAACAATTTCTTGCGGAACGTTTATGTATGCAGCGCGGTAAGCAGCAACCGGGTGGCCGCCGCATTGCCGCACTGGACTGTTTCCGAATTCTTTGATGAACTGGAGAAATTCCTTTGTGCGGTTACGGTGGTCAACGAACGCACCAAAGTAGTGAGCCTCGTAGGGCTTAACGATTATTTTACAGAATCCGGAAAGGAGATAATTCCTGCATCCTCCCTGCTACGGGAGTTCACTGTGGATATTGAAGATGAAAAGAATGAGAAAGACTTGAGCACTGGCAATGTGGGCTACAATCTGCCTTCCCATACGGATGACGGCTATCTGCGAATTGAAAGGGACATCATAGAGGCTGCATACAAACAAGAATATGATTCTTACGATGCAATGCTGGCCGCATACAACGGAATGGGTGACAGTGACAAGAAAAGTACAATCTTTATTGTTGGCAAACGGTATTATATCAACTACAATGAAAATGATAAGAATACGCTGCGTGAAGTCAATTTGTATGCGGATTTAATCCGTGACCCGGAATCGTCCGATGTAGAGACCTCACTCGGAATCGTCCCGGCTAAAATTATTCAGTTCAATGTCGGCGTGTATGGCTCTGTAGCTGATTACGATTTGTCCCGTCCGTACACCTCCATGGTATTGAACATACCCGCGGTGGGCTACCAGGCTACTGTTGCCAAGCAGGAGCGCTTCAATGTCCAGGAAGCCATAAACGGTGACGTGGAACTGAAGGAGAAGCAGGAAAAAAACGGGCACATGGAAGTGGCTGTCAATACCGGCAAGTTCAACCGGCAGAACGTAACTTACAGCGGTCAGACACATGCCTATGATTATGCCTATCCTTTTACGGACTACCAGCAGAAGACCGGAGCACAGCTCACGGACTTCCTTCCGTATTCCCTAAGCTTGAACGATGTTTGTCCGGACAGTGTCGGACATCGGTTGTCGACACTCAGTCTGTTTCACTCCAATATTCCTTACACAATCCAGTTCCAAGCCAATAAGCTGCCAGATGTGAATAAGGTGTTTCTTATAGGCAACAAGCAGTATTTGTGCGAGAAGATTGAGACGGAAATAGATGTCGATGGATTAAGCAAGGTACTGAAGGGGACTTTTTATCGGATAGAATAAAAAAGCTCTTTTTATTTGCATAAAGTAGAATTTTTACTACCTTTGCATCATTGAAACAACTAAGATATGGTTAAATCAAGAGAATTTCATAGTCAGATACTGAAACGTGGAAAGAAAAGAGGATGGCACTGGATAAAAGGTGAAGGAGACGGGAGCCATCGGATTTATGAAGACAAGAACGGTATCAGATACCCGGTGCCCTACCATGGTGCCAAAGAAATGGGTGAAGGACTAAGAAAGAAAATTATTAGGGATATGGAGCTTGAATAAGCTCCCCCTTTTCTCTATATGTTTGAAAGGAGGATTTTATTATGGGAAAACTTAAAGTGACAATTGAAAAAGGACCGGACTTGTTCGGTGCGTGGGCTGACAATGTTCCTGGTATCTATGGAGAGGGTGAAACTGTGCAGGAAACAAAAGAGAATCTTCTTACCTCCATTGAACTGTATAAAAAACATAATTCTACAGTCCCTAAAGAATTACAGGGAGAAATATCCGTAGAATGGACTTTTGATGTACAGTCGTTCCTCCAATATTATAGCGGTATTTTTACCAAGGCTGCACTGGAGCGTATAACGGGGGTCAACCAGAAACTCTTGGGACATTACGCATCAGGTTTGAAAAAACCACGTAAAGCTCAGGTTGAAAAAATAGAAAGCGCATTGCATGGCTTTCTGAATGACATAAGCCAGGTGCACTTGGCATGATGTAAATTCCGATAATGGATTGAAAGATACTTCTCGGTCAATCGCGAGACCGTAAGGTCTTTAATGACAATTAGGAGGGCTTCCACGGGTTGGAAGCCTTTTTTTGTCTCTCTTTGTTGGATATGTGAAATAGAATTAACACCTTTGCAGTGCCCAATATAACATAGCTACACGTTTATCAATATGAATCCCTTTTCAAAACGTAATCCGTAAAACCGGGTTAAGGTGTGGCTATACCTTTGGGCGCGTTTTGATAAGGGATTCGCCATTTTAATACTATGACTGAAAAACAAATAAGGATAGCAGACAGACTATTACGGATATTGGTGGAGCATGACGGGCGTGTCAACAAGGATAGCGCACGCAGCCTATTGCTTAAAGAGTTCACTGAAAGAATGGATAAGATAGACATCAACTTCGTACTCGACACGTTGATAGACGACTATAAGCTGGTTTCCCTACTTGGTGAAGGTTGGCTCCGGCTAACACCGGAAGGAGAAAAGATGGCACGCAGGGGAATGAAGAATTATCAGCAGAAACTATCCATAAAAGAATGGTGGAAAGAAAGCAAGACCGCTGCCATTCTGATTTCTTTAGTTTCTACACTGATAGGGTCTGTCATTACCGTTTTAATAACTGCATTATTAGGATAGTGAAAACGCTTCCCAATATGAAGGGAGCCACTATGAACAATAATACAAAATATAATTTGAACTTTTTCTCCATGGATGATTCTTTTCATACAAAAATACTATAAATAATTGAAGTCGAAGCGGAGAAACAAAAAATCTCCGCTTTTCTTTTTGTTAACTGATTAGTTATTCTGATTTTTGTACGAATTTAAATAAACACCAAATGGAAACAATTATTCATTTTATTATTTTTTTGACTGCGGTTATTGAAATCGTTCTACTTGTTCGATTCCTTGCATTATGTAATCATGTAGAGGAAATTAAAAAGAAAATGGTGCCAAACGAGAACTTCCAAGCAATGTTTCTACTTTATTGTTCGACTGGGGAGAAAGAAAAGGCAAAAGAATTGCTTCTCCATGAAATAAGTTTGGATAAGATGTTTACCACCGCTTTCTTTTCCGTTCTTCCCGAACATGATAAAGCCAAACAAGCCATTTTGACTAAGTATGGGAAATTGCTTAAGATGGTCGATGTGACTCTTGATTTTGATACAGTAGATAAATATTTGAAAGGGTGATAAAAATTGAAGCGGAGATAAAAAATCTCCGCTTTTCTTTTGCCATTTCAAAATAAACCTGCATCTTTGCAATGCGTTACATTTTGAGAAGGCGAGATTGTTCGCCAACTTTTGCCGTTGGCATTTTTTATGCCCAATGGTATCATATAGTTCCGACCCCCGTGTGGAGTGTTAATGCACCCACTGCCTTCTCAAGGTGTAACGCAACGGGAAAGCGGAACTTTCTTTGTCTATAAGTTTTCCGATTTTTTGGAGAAAGTTCCCTTCCCGTCTTTATTGGAGCATTGTATCATTCAATATATTGTTTTATTTAAATAGCGTTACATTATGAGAAAACAAGCCCAAAGCGCCCGCGGACGCTATGTATCCGCAGAGAAGGTTCAAGAACTGTTTGCCCAGCTGGGTATTGAATTGTGCGCCGGACGTAAACGTATCCGTGCAGCACGTAGCGACAAATCCATTTCCATCTATGTCAATGGTGGGACAGTCAACATCACCTTTAATGAGAAAGGAGGCAAAGCATGATGTTCTTTGTTTACCATCTGCAGACCTATTCCCCCAAGAACCGGGCATGGAAAAAGGTTATTGATTATGTAGAGAAGTATAAAGATGTTCTTATCAAGGATGAACTTTCCCTGGATGCACTCAAGCATGAAATAGGCGATGTGGTTAACCGCATCAATGTCGAACACCCCAAGATGAAACGCATGAAATGTACTGCTACCCCTTTGGGACGTGACTGTACTATACGCATCGAGGCTCATGTCATAAGTGGTGGATGCCCCGACACGGTATTCTTTCTCGATATTTGCAAGGTACGTTCCATTTATCAATTCAGTGAGAAGGCGAATATGCTGGAGCAGGAAGGAGGTGAGGCATGAATGATGAATTCTTTATCACCAAGACTGTGGATACAGGTAGTGGAGGAACCAATTCGGTGAGATATCAATTGTATGCACGCAACTGTGATGGTGAGATTAATGATATAGGCTATGAGGAACTGGTGCGATTTAACAAGTTCCTTACTAATTATTTAAAAAAGGAGGAGGGCAGTGATCATGAACAATCATAGGAAAATAGGTTTTCGGGCATACAATGATAATGCTCAGAATTCAGAGGAAGATGAACAGAAGAAAAAACAAGCCGAACGGCAAAAAGCCATAGCCGATTTTATCGGCCATAACTATTCGCCTATCGGTGCCACTTCGCAGAAGTGCTATAAAACCACAGTCGAACTGGTGTACGAGTTGTCGAATATCGTCGATGTCGCTCCGATGGAGCTGGCCAAGCAGCTGACTGATGCCAGATACCATGTGGAGTACCTGGCAGGACAGCCGTATTGGGTGCTGTATGAGAAGCCATAAACACATTAACCGGACATTTTTTTTATTTTTGAAGTCCTTGCTCGTGAGAGTAGGGGCTTTTTTTAAAATATACCATCGTAATTCTTTATCAGGCTATTCGCTTCCTGAATATCGTGCGGTGTATATATGTCCGTCATGAGGATGCTGCTATGTCGTGCCTGATCGCGTACGCTCAATACGTCATAATGCCGAAGCATGTTGGTTATTCCGGTATCCTTCAATGAATAGAACTTGTACTTTGCCGACAGCTTCAGGTCTTTCCGTACATGCCGTGCCCACCAGTCACGGAACATCTTCTCGGTCCGTTCCCTTTTTCCCGGCTTCAGTCCGTCCGAGAACAGGTAGTAGTCTCCCGGGTAGTCGAATATTTTCAGGTCGAGCATGAGATGGATGACCTTTGTCGGCAGTGTGATGGTGCCGTCCTTCCGGTTCTTGGATATGGTGTCCTCGACAAAGATGGTCTGTCTGGCCAGACTGATGTTTTTCAGTTTGAGGCGTGTCATTTCTGCCGGGCGTATGAAGCAGTAATACAGGATATAGCTCGCCAGCAGCATGTACGGGTTCTTCTCGAGCAGATAGCCATGTATCTTCTGCAGCTTGTCCTCCTCGATGACACACCTTATCTTCTTCTTTCCGCGCCGTCCAAGGCTGCTGATGCCTTCGGTCGGGTTCTTGGTGATGTAGTTGTGGCTCAGACAGAAGGTGGAGAAGGATTTCAGGAATCCCAGGTAATTGTCACGGGTAAAGGCGGTATTGTCCCTTGTGATGTAGACCTCGTCCAGAAGCAGGACACAGAAATCCTTGTCGAACTGGTAGATATAGGTGATGGGCACTTTCTTCTCCTCGTTGAACGTTTCCATATTCCGGAGGTAGGAGGAATACGACTTGATTGTTTCCTGACGGTAGCGTCCGTCGCGCAGCATCTTTGCAAGAAATGTGCGGTACCGGTCTATGACTTCGCTGAAGAGCATGTATGCGGAGCCGGACTCCTGCTCTATCCAAGGGTTCCAGCCGACAGCCAGCTTTTCCGATATGCGGTTCATGAAGTCCTTGGCATACTTCCGCCTTTCCTTGATTGAATCAATGTAGTTGAGCTTGAATTTCTTGCGCTTCATGGCTCCGGTGGCCGGACAGAAGGCATAGAAGTCAATGTACCAGTCTTTGCCGGTGTGCAGCACCGGAGGTGTGTAACTTTTAACTTGCTGACAATTAGACATTTTTTTTATTTGTTTTCGCCCGGAAGCAAAAACAAATACGTTAATATTTCTCGTCCCGATTTCGTCCCGGCTGTCCGCCTTAAAAACGAAATAAGTCACTGTGAAACAGTGACTTATCGTGTAATTGGTCGGAATGAGGCGACTCGAACGCCCGACCCCTACGTCCCGAACGTAGTGCGCTACCAACTGCGCTACATTCCGATTGCTTTTGAAAAGTGGTGCCACCAGGAATCGAACCGGGGACACAAGGATTTTCAGTCCTTTGCTCTACCAACTGAGCTATGGCACCTTTTTCGTTTGCGGGTGCAAAGATAAAGAGTTTTTTTTATACCGCAAGGCTTTTTGAGGAAAAATATCTAAAAAAGGTGCCTCTTGCTCTATGGAGCGAGGCACCTTACTTCTAAAAATCATTTGCTATCGAAGACATCAGTCGATATTCGGATTGATGCTGTGCCAGTCTTTGATGGCAGGCAGTACACCCATTTCTATCACCTCGTCACGAAGTGTGCAGAGATGGGCATAGCTTTCTTTCAGTTTGGCTTCTTCTTCGGGCGTGCCGTTTAGTTCCTTATAGTGTACACCGTCTTTGGTAATTTCAGTTTCCATTGCCATCATGATGTGGTCGAAGCCGTGGCTGTGTACATATGTACCGGCAGGCCAGCGGAACGGTTTGCCACCCATCGCTGCAGCTATCATTTCGATAGAGACGTATGCCGGACTCTGGAAGGAAGAACGTCCACGGAGGGCGATGATGTTGGCACCGCCTTTGGTTACCTTAGTCTGGATTTCGACCCACTGTTCTTTAGTCAGGGCAGGGGTACCGATGATATCAAGTAACGGTTTACCGTCCACCTTGGCGGTAGAGGCATATACAGCCATCTGTTCACCATGACCGCCGTAGGTACGGCAATTTTCGATTTTGTCGGGGGCGATGCCGAAGTGCTTGGAAAGTTCACTGCGCAGGCGGGTGCTGTCGAGGGCAGCCAATGTGGTCACTTGTGAAGGTTTCAGGCCGGAATACAATAGGGTAATCAGACCGGTGATGTCGGCAGGGTTGAAAATGACAACCACGTGCTTCACATCCGGACAGTAGGCTTTTACATTCTTACCGAATTCTTCGGCAATAGCGGCATTGCCTTTCAAAAGGTCTTCGCGGGTCATGCCGGCCTTGCGGGCGGCACCGCCTGATGATACCACATACTTGGCACCGGTCAGCGCTTCTTTGATATCGGAGGTAAATGTGATGTTCATTCCTTCGAATCCGCAGTGGAACAGCTCTTCGGCCACACCTTCCAGTCCGGGAGCATAAGGGTCGTACAGACATAGGTTGGGAGTGAGATGCATCATGATTGCAGTCTGTGCCATGTTTGAACCGATCATGCCGGCTGCGCCGACGATTGTCAATTTGTCATTTGTCAGAAATTCCATAATCTTTTTTATTTAAAGGTGAGTAATATCTTTTCTTGCTGATTGTCACGATACAAAGATAACCCTTTTTGAAGAGAGTTGTTCATAGAAAAAAGTTATCTTTTAGAGCAAAAAGTTATTTCTTCTTTCCGAACTGCTGTATTGTACCTAAATTACTTATCTTTGTTGGGAAAATGAAGATAAGTAAGAAACTATGAGCATTGAGTTAGGAAAGTACAATACGCTGGAAGTGGTGAAGGAGGTAGCCTTCGGCATGTATCTGGACGGTGGCGAAGAAGGTGAAATTCTGCTTCCGTCGCGTTATGTCCCCCAAGACTGTAAGGTGGGAGACAAACTGAACGTTTTTATATATCTTGATAACGAAGAACGTCTGGTAGCCACTACTCTGACACCGTTAGTGCAGGTCGGGCAGTTTGCCTGCTTGGAGGTGGCGTGGATAAACCAGTATGGTGCTTTCCTTAACTGGGGATTGATGAAGGATCTTTTCGTCCCCTTCCGCGAACAGAAAATGAAGATGCAGGTGGGAAAGAAGTATGTGGTTCATGCCCATTTGGATGATGAAAGCTATCGTATCGTGGCATCGGCCAAGGTAGACCGTTATCTTTCCAAAGAGAAGGCCGCCTATGAGTCGGGGCAGGAGGTGGATATCCTGATTTGGCAGAAGACGGATTTGGGATTCAAGGCGATCATCAACGATGAATATAGCGGCTTGCTATATGAGAGCGAGATATTTCAGCCACTGCACACGGGCATGAGGATGAAAGCCTATGTGAAGCAGGTACGTGAAGACGGCAAGATAGACCTGCTGCTTCAAAAACCGGGGCAGGCTAAAGTAGAAGATTTCTCAGCTACGTTGCTGGACTATATCCGTGAACAGGGCGGACGGATAGCTTTGAATGACAAGAGTCCGGCAGAAGAAATCTATGCAACTTTCGGTGTCAGCAAGAAAACCTTCAAAAAGGCTGTGGGAGATTTGTACAAAAAACATCTGGTTGTATTGGAGGAAGATGGAATCAGGATTAGGAATTAGTCCCAGTCATTAGGAATTTCCCTACTTGTAAATAGAGACAATCATTAGGGAGGGGAATTTCCTCTCCCTATTTTTGTCGTACAATAAAAAAAGAAAAGTCATGATACGTCATTTGATATTAAGTGTTTGTCTAGTTCTGGTAGCGTTTCCCGCAATAAAAGCGGCGCCCATAGACGGAATCCGTATAGAAAGTCCATATCGTAGAGTGCTGGTACTGGTCGACGGACAGCAGGTTTGCCTGCCTACTTTCAGTTGTTTTGTAGCCAATCTGCGTGGTAGTTGTCGGGTAGAGGTTTATGAAGCGCCATCCCGTGGGGAGAATTCCCGAAGAGGAAAACTCCTATATGATGAACGTGTGCATTGCTCCATCAATGAAGTGGAAGATATTTTCATTCCAGAGGACAAAAGACCTGGTGGAAACTGGGGTACTTCTAATCATCACAAGCCTGGCAGACCCGGTGACAGACCGTTAGGAGGCGAGCAGCATGAACCGGTGATGTCACCATCTGCCTTCGAACAGTTTATGGGGCTGATGGAAAAACAGAGTTTCGATTCAGACCGTAAGGAAGTGCTCGACCATGCCTTGCTGACCTCTTGGTTCACTACTGACCAGTGTATCCGTCTGATGGATTTTTATCGTTTCGACAGTGAAAAGAAGCAGTTGATGAAGAAGATTTATCCTAAAATAGCCGATAAACCGAATTTCTATTATGCGATAGACAAGCTGACCTTCTCGTCGGACAAGAACGAGATAAATGCCTTCATCAAACAATATCATGAGAAGAATAACTAAAAAAAGGAGGGATTATGAAACGGATTATATTTATATTTCTTGCCGCTATGATGAGTACAGCTGTTTGTAGTGCGGCAATGAGCAACAGCAAAGTGCGTAAAGAGACCCGTTTTCTTACGGACAAGATGGCCTATGAATTGAACCTGAGTACAGAACAGTATAATGACGTGTACGAAATAAACTATGATTTCATTTCCGGTATACGTTATCTGATGGATGACGTTCTTCGGGGGGAGGAATGGGCCTTGAATCGCTATTACGATTATCTGGATGTGCGCAATGACGACCTTCGATGGGTGCTGAATAACCGGCAGTACGGCCGTTTCATGCAGGCCGCCTATTTTTACCGTCCGGTTTATGTAAGTGGTGGTCGTTGGTCTTTTAGGGTTTACATCACTTACACCAACCATAATCATTTCTATTTCCCGCGGCCGTATCATTACCGTACATATTGCGGTGGGCATTATCGTACGCACTATCACAACAGCTATTATCGCGGTCGTTACCATCATCCGCACTATACTGGTTCGTGGAGTATTCGGAATGATAAGTCGTACCACACTAGCCGCCGTTCAGATTTCGGTTCGGTGAACATCCGCCCTAATTCGCATAAGCGTCCGGCAGGCAGGGATGATGTATATACCACGCGACGTAGCAACAGTAGTAATAATCGCATTAGCACAGGTACACGTAACAGCAGTACGCGACGTAGTAGTGTGGATAGTGGCAGAAAGTCGAGTAAAGAGAAAATAGAAACCACAAGAACTAAAAATAATGATAAGAGCCCCAGCCGTAGCAGGGTAAAGACGGCAAGCAAGGAAAGAAGAAATGCTTCCGGCGTACGGAGTTCCGAAAGCCGTCGCAGCAGCTTTTCAAGCACTACCCGCAGTTCTACCGGCAGTAGCTCTTCCCGCTCTTCGGAAAGGAGATAGAAGAACAAAAAACTCCCCTCTTGTCAGCCTGGAGGCAGGGAGAGGGGAGAATCAAACACAACAACTAAAATTATACTTCTTTTTTTATTCAATCGGTTCTCCCTTATAGAAATCCAGAATCTTGGTACGGAACAGATAGTCATACTTGGCTTGCAATTCGTCTGATTGGGATTTCATAAGGTTCTGTTTTGCTTCATTGTATTCTACGGCATTTGCTTTTCCGTTCTCATACTTTTCGCTCATCAGCTTGAAAGACTCTTCGCTGGCAACGGTGGCTGTATGGCTACTGGTATATTTGCTTTCGGCAGCAGCGGCGTTGTACCATGCTTGTTGGATTTCTTTATAAAGTGTCTTCTTGGCATTATCCAATTGCAAGGCATAGTTTTCACGTTGCAGGCGTGCCGTGCGTACCCGGTTACGGGTAGAGAGACGGTTGAAAATAGGTACGCTGAGGTTGAATCCTACATATTTGTTGAAGTTATCGTTCATCTGCTGGCTGAAAGTACGGTCGATGGTAGAATAGTAATTCGTACCGAGGCTACCGTTCAGGCTCAGTTGCGGGTAGTAGTTGCTCTGGGCAATACGGATATTGTGTTTACTGCCTTCCAAGCGGAACTGTGCAGCTTGTATGGAAGCCTTACTCACCATGGCTGTTTGGAATATCTCATCCGGAGGAGTGAGAGGGACTAAATCCAGATTGACTGCCGGAGATTCCAGATTGAACCCTTCCGGTGTTGCCAGTTCGATAAGCTGGCTAAGGTCGAGCAGGGCCAACTTATAGTTGTTGTTTGTCTGCACTACATTCATCTCGTCTTGTGCCACACGTGCTTTGGCTTCTGCCAGTTCTGCCGGAGAGGCTTTTCCCAAGTCGGCAAGCCGGCTGATGCGGACATATTGCTCTTTGCTCAATTGCACTTGTCCCAACGCCACCTGGTGGAGCTCTTCATTGAACAGCACCTGAAGGTAGGCCGAAGCTATATTGATGGCAATGTCTTCCTTGGCTTTGTCCAGGTCGGCAATGGCAGCTTTGAGGTTTAGTTTGGCCAATGCATACTGGTGGGGAATTTCCAGACCGGTAAAGATAGGTATGCTGGTATTGACAGACATATTAGTGCCGTGGCTGCTGGTGTTGACGTATACAGTGGAATAGTCTCCCGTATCCTCATTTTTGATGGCTGTTTGCGTACGTCCCCAGTTCCAGCTCTGGCCGGCACTGGCATTCAGGTTCGGCAGTCGTGCCCATTTGGCTGTATTTACTTCGACAGCACTCTGTTCGGCAGCGTTGGCTGTCTGGCGGATACTGATGTTATGCTCGATGGCATAGTCTATGCATTGGCGTAAAGACCATCGTTCCTGCGCCTGCACTGAGATACTGCCGAATATTGCGAGGTATAAGAATATCTTTTTATTCATATCGTATATCTTTTTAAGCTATTCCGTTTGTTAATCCTTTTTCTCTGCACCGCGAATCTTATCCTGGGCACTGATACCGCTTTTGATGGCAATCTTTATGCCGTCACTCATGCCGACCTGGATGGGGCGGCGTTCGAACTTCTGTACCGGTACGCTGTCCGTCATTACGTATACAAAGGTGCTGTCACCATTGAATTCAATGGTACTTTCCGGTACGGCAAGCGTTTTCTGGGCACGGTCCAATACGATTTCTGCGTTGGCAGAATAGCCGGAACGTATCTGTACGCTGTCCGGTGCGGCAATGGCAGCTTTGATTTCAAACTGGTTGGCACCGTTTTCTTCCACACCCTTCGGAGATATGTATTCCAGTGTGGCATCGAACGAAAGATTCTGCAGGGCGCCGATTGTTAGTTTCACCGGCATGCCTTCGTGCACACGGCCCACTTCCGTTTCGTCAATGTTGCCGCGGAAAATCAAATCGTTCATGTTGGCAACGGTAGCGATGGTGGTTCCGTCATTGAAAGTGTTACTCATGATAACCGAGTTACCGACTTTGATGGGTACATCCAGAATCAGACCGGTAATGGTGGAACGGATCAGGGTACTACTGAAAGAGGCGCTGTTCTTGGTGATGCCTTCCTTTACAATTTCCAGGTTATCTTTTGCTGTCTGCAGTTCCTCGCGTGCCTGCTTCACGCTTACTTCCCCTTTTTCGTACTCTTCAGCGCTGATAAGCTTGTCGTTGTACAGTTTCTGGGTACGGGCGAAATCCGTTTCGGCTTGGGCAGCGTTGATTTCCGCCAATCGTACGCGGCTTTCGGCAGAGTTCAATTGTCCCAGTTCGGGTATCACCTTTACTTTGGCAAGCACTTCCCCTTGCTTCACACTTTGTCCTGCTTCCTTGTATACTTCGGCAATGATACCGGAAATCTGCGGCTTGATAAGGACTTCATCTCTCGGTTCCACTTTGCCGGTGGCTACGGTAGTCTTTTCAAGGTCTGTCACTTCCGGAACTATCGTTTCGTATACTGTTACTTTAGGTTGGGACTTCTGGTACAGAAAAACGAATGTCCAAATGAATAAGGCAGCAATTACTACCAATAATGCGATTTTCAGAAACTTCTTTGTTTTCATCTTATATTTACGATTTAATTATTTACGATTGATATAGCCATTATTTCATGGCTTACGGTTAGTGGTCTCTCTATAAGTTTATTCATCCCTGATGGCTTCAATTGGCTTGATTGCCATGGCGCGATAGGCAGGTGCCAGTCCGGCAAGCACTCCTAATGCGATGAGGAGGATACAGGTTCCGATAGCCAGTCCGAATGAAACCTGGTAGTGGGTTTTGATAACTCCAGGGTCATTGGCGGCCTTTTCAAGTATTTGCAGTACAAATACGGCAAAAGAAATACCTGCCATACCCGCTATAGTGGTCAGCACCATGCTTTCCGAAAGAATTTGTTGCAGAATGTCTTTAGGACGGGCACCTATGGCGCGGCGTATGCCTATTTCCGTTGTGCGCTCCTTGACGGTTACCATCATGATATTCGATACGCCGATAGCTCCGGCAAACAGCGTCCCCAAACCTACCATCCAGATTAGAAAGCGCACTCCAATCATCAGGTTGTCCATCATGGAGAACATAGCTTCCGCATTCAGAAGCATGACGGCTTGTTTGTCATCGGGAGCAATGTAGTGCGCTGCTTTTACAAGACGTTCCACTTCGGGCTGCACGTCTTTCACTTTTACTCCCGGTTTCATGATGAAACATACTACATGCAGTTTCTTTCCGAGGTTGTAGGTCTGTTGCATGGTGGAAAAAGGCAATGTAATGGCTTCAGAGGCCTGCCCTTGTATATTGACATTGCCTTCGGATGAACACATTCCGATAACCCGGTAATAGATACCATTTACCCGGACATATTTGCCGCAGGGGTCTTCACCGGGTTTGAAGAGGCTTTCATAAACACGTTTGCCGATTACACACACTTTACGCGACTCTTTAATGTCGACATCATTGATGAAACGTCCATAGGTCATCTCTTGATGTTCTATCTGTTCATATTCGGGATACAAGCCTTTCACACTACAGTCGTACTTGTTGTCTCCGTAGACAGCCACTTGTCCCCATAAGGCAATGGAAGGCGTGGCAAGCGCCACACCGTCCACATTGCGTACACGGTCTACATCTTCCATCTCCAAATCCCACCATCGTCCTTTGCGAAAACCTTTATAAGCCTCGCTTGTCTTTTGTGCAGCGATAAAGCCCGAGTTGGTTGCAAATCCTTCGAACTGGGATTTTAGTTCTTCCTGCATGCCCTGGCCGCCACCGATAAGCGCCACCAGCATAAAGATACCCCAGAATACGCCGAACGCCGTAAGCAGGCTTCTCGTTTTGTTCCTTGTTATTGTGATGAGGATTTCCTCACACGTATCTATGTCTATTCTCATAATCTTTAATCTGCTCTAAGTGCTTCAATAGGACTGATACTTACCGCTTTCTTAGCCGGGAAGAACCCAGCCAACGTACCCGCTATGATAAGGGTCAGGGTAGCTTGGATAGCAATACTGAGGTCTACGGTGGGATCGGAGAACATGGTCTGCTGGAACATGCCGGCATCCATCGTCTGGCTACCGAAAGCAGAGTTCATCCATTCCGTCACCCCGATGCCTGCCACCATACCGATATAACCGAATAGCGTAGTGATAGTCACGCTTTCCACAATAATCAGCCAAAGGATGGAGAAAGGTTTTGCTCCCAATGCCTTACGGATACCAAATTCCCGGGTACGTTCTTTCACGGTAATCAGCATTATGTTCGACACGCCGACAATCCCACTCAACAGTGTGAAGATACCGATAACCCAGATTGCAGTCCGGAGGATACCCATTGCATTCTGTGTCTGCAGATAGTTGGTGAAACGATTCCATATCCATATGGCGCTCTCATCTGTGGGGTCAAAGCGGTGATTGGTGGCAATAGCCTTGCGGTATTCTTTTTCAAAGGCTTCGTTACTTTCTATGCTGTGCAGGTTCTTGGTTGTAAAGATGATGTTATTCAGCTTGTCTCCTTTATTATAGATGGTCTGCAAGGTGGAGAAGGGGATATACGCTTCGTTTGCCTCGCGGTCTCCCTGGTCATTGTAGAGGCCTACTACTTGATAGGCCACTCCACTGGCATTGACAAATTGTCCGATGGGTTCAGTATGCGTTTTTCCGAAAAGGATATCTGCAGATTTCTTATGGAGGATGATGACTTTACGTCGGTCTTTCAGGTCGTTGTAGTTGATGAAACGTCCGTCCGCTGTTTTCACGGTTTCCACTTCGGTGTAGTTGGGATATACGCCCAGCAGAGAGATATTGATATATTCTTGTCCGAAGCTGACGTTTACATTACTTTGACGCACGGTGGCACCGGCACTGATGACATTTTCAGTGAATTGCTTCTCCGTGTCATCCATGTCCCGGTTGTCCAGTTGGACGCGGCGTCCTTCTTTCAGACCGTCGTATGACTTGGTGGTCCAGCCGGGGAAGATGCGGATAGAGTTCAAGGCACGCTCCGACGCATTTTGCTCGAAGGCATGTATGATACCGTTTCCGGCTCCGAGCAGCACGATGAGCATGAAGATTCCCCATGCCACGGCAAAGCCCGTCAGGAATGTACGCAGTTTGTTGCGTTTGATGGTTCCGTATATTTCTTGCCAAAGGTCTATCATTGATAATTAAAAATTAAGAATTAAAAATTAAAGGGGGAGGGGGCTCTTCCTTTATTATTTCATGAATCCGTCTTTTCCGAACGGGCTTGCATCGTGGTTCAGATTCGTCTCGATGCTACCTATGATACCGTCTTTGATATGGATAATCTTGTCCGTCTGGTTGGCAACACCGCTTTCGTGGGTCACGACTACGATGGTCATGCCCGTATCGTGCAGTTCCTTTAGAATCTGCATCACCTCTACGGAAGTCTTGCTGTCGAGCGCGCCGGTAGGTTCATCGGCAAGGATAATCTGCGGTTGGGTAATGAGGGCACGGGCGATGGCTACACGTTGTTTCTGTCCACCGGACATCTCATTTGGCATGTGGTGTGCCCACTCTTTCAGCCCCAGGCGGTCCAGATATTCCAGTGCCAGCGCATTACGTTTGCGGCGGCTCACTCCTTGATAAAAGAGAGGAAGCGCCACATTCTCCACTGCATTCTTGAAGGAAATGAGATTGAAGGACTGGAAGATGAAACCAATCATACGGTTGCGGTACTCGGCTGCCTTCGTTTCGCTGAGGTTCTTGATGAGGGTACCGTTCAGATAATATTCCCCCGTGTCGTAACTATCCAGAATACCCAGTATATTGAGTAAAGTGGACTTTCCCGAACCCGATGAGCCCATGATGGAAACAAATTCGCCTTTCTGAATGTCGAGGTTGATACCTTTGAGCACATGCAGCGGTGCTCCGTTGTTGTAGGTCTTGTTAATGTCTTTTAGTTGTATCACTGTTTTCCCTGTTTATTGCTTTACTCTTATTAATTTTCACTATTAGACGCAGCAATGCTACGAAAAGTTGCAAAAGTTGCAAACTTTTTTAAAAAAAGATTTTGCAGTGTCGTTTTTCTTTGTGATTTTTGTAACCATGAATGTGATTAACTAACCCTTTAAACAAAAGTAATATCATGAATTCAAACATGGAAAAGCCCTATGTAGTGGGCATTGACATAGGCGGAACAAACACCGTCTTTGGTATTGTAGACGCACGCGGAACTATTATTGCAAGCAGTTCCATCAAAACCGGAGCTTATGAGGACGTCAATGATTACGTAGACGAAGTTTGCAAGAATCTGTTGCCGCTCATTATTGCCAACGGTGGAGTAGACAAGATAAAAGGTATCGGTATCGGTGCTCCTAACGGAAACTATTACAGCGGTACTATTGAGTTTGCCCCGAACCTTCCCTGGAAGGGTGTAATTCCTTTGGCTGCCATGTTTGAAGAGCGCTTGGGTATCCCTACCGCTTTGACAAACGACGCCAATGCTGCCGGTATCGGTGAAATGACTTACGGTGCGGCTCGTGGTATGAAAGACTTTATCATGATAACTCTTGGCACCGGTGTAGGTAGCGGTATCGTTATTAACGGTCAGATGGTATATGGCCATGACGGTTTTGCCGGAGAGTTGGGACATACTATTATCCGTCGTGAAAACGGTCGTCTCTGCGGATGCGGACGCCACGGTTGTCTGGAAACTTACTGCTCAGCTACGGGTGTGGCACGTTCTGCCCGTGAGTTCCTGACCAAGAGTACCGAACCGAGTTTGTTGCGCGACATTCCGGCAGAAAACATTACTTCCAAGGATGTGTATGATGCAGCGGTGAAGGGTGACAAGATTGCTCAAGACATCTTTGAGTTTACCGGAACCATCTTGGGTGAGGCTTTGGCTGACTTCATCGCTTTCTCCAGTCCGGAAGCTATCGTGTTGTTCGGTGGTCTGGCAAAAGCGGGAGACTATATCTTCAAGCCTATCCAGAAAGCTATTGACGACAATGTATTGAATATCTACAAAGGTAAGACCAAGTTGCTGGCTTCCGAGTTGAAGGACTCTGATGCTGCAGTGCTGGGTGCCAGTGCGTTGGGCTGGGAGCTGAGAGATATCAAGTAATCAATATTAGGGAAACTGATAAAGGAGGGGATATGTCAAAACTCCCCTTCTATCGAAGTCACCCTCGCTACACCTATCTGTGGCGAGGGTGATTTTTAGTTTATGAGAGTTTCGACACACCTTTTTTTCTTTGGTGGCACATATTCCTCAGCAATAAAGTTATGTCACAAGTTGCTTCCACACTTCCACCCATTCTCTGTATCCCTTTATTCATTGGGGTTGCGGATGCTGTGGAAGCAACTTGAAAAGGTGGAAGCAACTTTTGCTTCCACCTTAAATTTACGCCAAATAATCTATTAATGTCTTGTAGTACAATAAATTAATAGGATATGGGGCAATTTGCCAATATCGTGTAAACAAGCTATTGGTTTCCTGCAAACACGGTATTAACTTCGTAAAAGCCCGTGCGATAATAGGTGGAAGTCAGGTTTTTGGTATGGATAAGATAGGTATTCAGTATAGGCAAGCTATGCATATGAGAGCTGTTTAACGGCCGTGAGGCGTTCGCCTAACGGCCATAAAGCACCTTGTTGACGGTCGTTAGCAGAGCGTCTCACGGCCGTTGGGCGCTGATAAACTAACATATCAGCAAGAAGGAAGGCTTATGTGAAAGGAAAGGAGCGCAGGCTTACAATGTTTTGAATGAGGGAGTAGCAGTAGAGTATCGCATGGTGTGTATGCCTACTGTGTATATCACTAAAAAAGGGAAACCGACATTGTCAGTTTCCCTTTTTTATTTCGAAATAGGAGTCTGGAATTAACCGTTAACTCTTTTTTCTTTGATTCTTGCTTTCTTACCGGTAAGAGCGCGCAGGTAGTACAGTTTAGCGCGACGAACTTTACCCACCTTGTTCACTTCGATGCTGTCGATAGCCGGTGATTCAATCGGGAAAATACGTTCTACGCCTATGGTTCCTGACATCTTACGTACTGTAAAACGCTTCTTGTCTCCATGTCCGGCAATCTTGATAACAACACCACGGTACAGCTGTACACGTTCCTTGTTACCCTCGACAATACGATATGCTACTGTTACAGTGTCACCTGCCTTGAAGCTCGGGTGCTGTTTTCCGGTAGCAAATGCTTCTTCTGCAATTTTAATTAAATCCATTGTTTTTATTATTAAATTGTTTCATCGTTACAACGCAACATACCAGGCTTCTCTCTTGGTGTCCTGACAGCGATTGCGCGAAAGCGGTGCAAAGGAACGAATTATTTGCCAGATACACAAGTGCTTCAAGCTTTTTTTCGCCAGTTGGGATGATTTTTGAGCGTTTCATTCTGCTAAACGCAAGTCTAAATAATCGGTTAATTGTGTGGCTCAGTCGCAAAAGAAAAGTATATTTGTAGCAATTTAAAACTAAATGAATATGAAGAAACAAACTTTCAGTCTCCTTGCGGGGGCAGTGTTGGCGGTTGCGCTTCTATTGGTTTCCTGCCATTCTTCCTACGAAGTGACCAAGGTAGAGGGAGGCAGAATTCCCATGAACTCTGTCTGGGATGCCGAGCCGGATGCCGAAGCCGTGGCTCTGCTGGCGCCTTACAAGGCCCGGATGGACAGCGTTATGTATCATGTGGTGGGAACCGCAGAAATGTCGATGGACAGATTCCGGCCCGAAAGCCTTTTATCCAATCTGATTGCAGATGTACTGCGTGAGGCTGCGGTGGAAGTGCTGGGCAAACCGGCCGATATGGGGCTAATCAATATCGGTGGAATCCGGAACTCCCTGACGGAAGGAGACATCACTACCGAAAACATCTATGAGATATTGCCTTTTGAGAATTCGCTCTGTGTGCTGACGATGAAAGGCTCTGCCATGAAGCACTTGTTTGAAAACATTGCGGTGAGACTTGGTGAAGGGGTGAGTGGTATACAGTTGGAAATCAGCAAGGATGGCAAGCTGCTCCAGGCTTCCATTGCCGGCAAGCCGGTGGAGGATGACCGTGACTATACGGTTGCCACGATTGATTATCTGGCTGATGGAAACGATGGAATGACGGCTTTCCTGCAGGCGGATAAAAGGGAGTGCCCGGATGGGGCTACACTGCGCGGTCTGTTCATGAAGTATGTGGAGAAGCAGACGGCAGCCGGCAAGAAGGTGACTTCGCGCATGGAGGGAAGAGTGGTCGTTAAAGAGTAAGCATTAAAAAAACAGAAGTTCTATGAAACATATGTATTCCTTGGCAGCCCTGCTGCTTTTCATGCTCCCCGCATCGGCACAGCAAGAGGAGCGTGTCATTACTGAAGAACCCCTTTGCCTGGTGTCCGCCGATTCTGTATCGTCCGGCCAATCCGGAAAACAACTGTTTATCCTGCACACCAGCGATACGCACAGCCGTATAGAACCCATCAGCGCCGAGGCTGCCGACGAGTATGCCGGGATGGGCGGTGTGGTGCGCCGTGCCGGTTTTGTAAAGCAGTTTCGCGGCAAGCATCCGGATATGTTGCTGCTGGATTGCGGAGACATCTCGCAAGGCACCCCTTATTATAACTTTTTCAAAGGCGAGCTGGAGGTCAAGATGATGAACCTCATGGGCTATGATGCCATGACGATAGGTAATCATGAATTTGATTTCGGACTTGAGAATATGGCGGAATTGTTCCGTATGGCGGATTTTCCCGTGGTCTGTTCCAATTATGACGTGACGGGTACGGTACTCGAAGGGCTGGTGAAGCCTTATATCACCTTGGTGCGCGAAGGGGTGAAAATCGGAATCTTCGGCCTGGCCCCTAAGATGGAAGGGCTGGTGCAGGCGGATAAATGCATAGGCATTGTCTACAACGACCCGATAAAGGTGGCCCAAGAAATGACAGACTTTCTCAGGGAGAAGGAGAATTGCGAGGTTGTGATTTGCATGTCTCATTTGGGTATCCGCAGTGCAAATCCCGAAGGCGCTTCCGACGAGAACCTGGTAGGCAAGACGCGTGGCATTGATGTCATTTTGGGAGGACATTCGCATACTTTTATGGAAAAGCCTGCCGTTTATCTGAATGCGGACGGCAAGAGCGTTCCCGTGCTGCACACCGGAAAGAGTGGCATCTACGTAGGAGAAATGGTACTTACTTTAACTGAAAAATAGCATGATGAAAAGACTCACCCTCCTTTTATGGGTTGCAGGATTGTTTATATTGGGATTATCTTCACTTCACGCCCAGACGGGAGGCCCGTTTCTTCCTTCGGCTGCAGACAACCGGTGCCGGCAATGGGTGGACTCCGTGTTGTCAGGTCTGAATGTACACGAAAAAGTGGGGCAGCTCATCGTTGCCACCATTCCGGCCAGAGCAGACAAGGCCACGAAAAAGCAGATGCGCGAGCTGGTAAAGAAATACAAGGTCGGTGGCTTGCTGTTTTCCGAAGGTACTCCGGAAGAGCAGGCTATCTTGACCAATATGGCCCGGAAGGATGCCAAGATTCCCGTTATGGTTACTTTCGATGGAGAGTGGGGACTGTCAATGAGGCTGAAAGGCGCTCCGGACTATCCCCGTAATGCCGCCTTGGGATGTATCGAGGACAATGGCCTGATTGAAGAATATGGACGTGAGGTGGCCCGCCAGTTCCGCGAATTGGGGGTACACGTCAATTTTGCACCCGATGCGGATGTCAATACGAATCCGCTGAACCCGGTGATACACGTACGCTCCTTTGGCGAGAACCCGCAGCGGGTGGCGGAAAAGGTGGTGGCATACAGCCGTGGGCTCGAAAGCGGGGGCATACTTTCCGTTTGCAAGCATTTCCCCGGGCATGGCGATACGGATGTGGATTCTCATAAGGCGCTTCCTGCCTTGCACTACGACCGTGCACGCCTGGACAGTGTGGAACTTTATCCCTTCAAGGAAATGGTACGTGCCGGATTGGGGGGTGTCATGGTAGGCCATCTGCAAGTGCAGGCGCTGGACCCGGACGGGGTGACTCCTTCTTCCTTGTCGCGGAATGTGGTGACCGGGTTGTTGAAGGATGAACTCGGCTTTAAAGGGCTGGTGTTTACCGATGCCTTGGACATGAAGGGTGTGTCTGCCATTCCGCAGGTAACTACCAAAGCGCTGCTGGCGGGAAATGATATGGTGCTGGTACAGTTCAATACGAAGAATGCGGTGCAGGAGCTGGTAGATGCAGTGGAGTCGGGACAACTGAGTAAGGACGAACTTGATGCCAAGTGCCGCAAGGTATTGATGTACAAGTATATGCTTGGCTTGAGAAACCGCCAGCCGCAACTTCGGGTCAGCGGAATGAGCTATCGCATCAATACGGAGGAAGCGCAGGCGTTGGCTGCCAAGTTGCGCCGTTCGGCAGTGACTGTATTGAACAATTATTTCGATGTCCTCCCGCTGGCACCGGTGGAAGGTGATATTGCCGTGCTCAGCATCGGAGAGAAGGAGGCAGATGCTCCCTTTGTGGAAGCTATGAAAAAGAATGCAGGCATCAGCCATTTCCACTTGCCTTGGAATGCCGATGAGGCTCTCTGGCAGGAAGTGCAGGGGCAGTTGGCTGCTTTCCGTCGCGTGGTTATCAGCATCACCGGTTCGACTTATGTCAGCGACCGTGATGTGGCCTTTCTGGAAGGCTTGAACTTGCGTGCTCCGCTGGTCTATACTTTTTTTACCTCTTACCGTACATTGCAACCTCTGATGCCCGCACTTGCCAAATCCAGCGCTGTGGTGCTGGCACATTCGGCAGAGACGGATTTGCAGCAATACGTGGCTGATGTTCTTTTTGCCAAAAAGCCGGCCAGTGGCAGAATGTCGATGAGTATCGGTAAACTGTTTCCGGCGGGAACGGGCTGTATGATTGAGCCGGGCATGAAACCGGGGAAGACTGTTCCGGAAGATTACGGCATGAAATCGTATGTGCTGCAAAGTATCGATGCCGTTGCCCGGAAGGGACTGGAAGCGGGAGCTTATCCCGGTTGCCGCGTGCTGGTGTGGAAAGACGGACTGCCGGTATATGACAAAGACTTCGGAACCCACTCTGATAAGGATACCACTACTGTCCGTTCTTCGGACCTTTTTGATTTGGCTTCGCTGACCAAGACTACGGCTACGTTGCTTGCCGTCATGAAACTGTATGATGAGGGCAAGATAAAACTGGATGACAAGGTTTCCGCTTATCTGCCCTTCTTGCGCAATGGCAACAAGCGGAACATTACCATCCGCGAACTTTTGTTCCACGAATCGGGGCTTCCTCCCTATATCCGCTTCTACCTGGACATCATAGACCCGAATTCGGTACACGGTCCGTACTCCCAGAGTTGGGTGGACGAGTGGCATCGTACGCAGGTAAGCGAGCATAGCTATTATTGTTCCGATTTTAAGTTCCGGAAAGGGATGGTGTCCGACAAGAATACACCGGCCTATACTCTGCACATGGCAGATGGCATGTGGCTGAACAAGAGTTTCAAGAATTCTATCCTTCAGCGAATAGCCAAGTGCGAGTTGGACGGCAAACGTTATGTTTACAGCGACCTTGGCTTCGTGCTGTTGCAGCAGGTAGTGGAGAAGGTGACGGAGCTGCCGATGGATTTGTACCTTGCCCGTGAGTTCTATGCCCCGATGGGATTGCAACGTACTATGTTTCTGCCTTTGACGAAGTTCACCAAAGCGGAAATCATGCCCACGGCATCCAATGACTTCCTGCGTCGCCAGGATATATGCGGATATGTGCATGACGAGACTGCTGCCTGCATGGGTGGGGTGTCCGGTAATGCAGGACTTTTCTCTACGGCCGAAGAGGTGGCAAAGGTTTATCAAATGTTGCTGAACGGCGGTGAATTCAATGGCAAGCGTTTCTTGAGTGAGGCAACCTGCCGTTTGTTTACGACGGAGAAATCCGCCATCAGCCGTCGCGGTCTGGGATTCGACAAGCCGGATGTATCCATTGTGAAGCGCAGCCCTTGTGCCCCTTCCGCTCCGGAAGCGGTATATGGACATACCGGATTTACCGGTACTTGTGCTTGGGTGGACCCGGAAAACAAGACAGTGTATGTATTCCTCAGCAACCGCTTGTGCCCCAATGTATGGAACACGAAACTGGGTGACATGAATATAAGAAGAGATATCCAGGAATTGATTTATAAAAGTATTATTCCGCAAATCCCCTAAAAACAATCTATCTATAAGGAATGAAGAGAATATACCTGCTTGCCTATATCACTATATTGTGTTGTCTTTGTCCGCTTCTGAAAGCGCAGCTTGGCCCGATGCCGTTTACTCCGGTGCCGCCGAACGACCCTTCGCTTGTACGTCTCTTGAACAGTGACGTGCGGTGCAGGCAGTGGGTGGATTCCGTCATGCAGCGTCTGACTCTGAAAGAACGCATCGGACAACTGTTCATCTATACGATTGCCCCCCAGCAGGACAAGGCCAACAAGGAACTGCTGCGTAAGGTGGTGGAGGACTATAAGGTAGGCGGTCTGTTATTTTCCGGCGGATTGATGCAGAACCAGGTGATGTTGACCAATGAGGCGCAGCGGATGGCAGAAGTTCCGCTGATGATTACCTTTGACGGTGAATGGGGGCTGGCTATGCGCCTTCGCGGTACTCCGAACTTTCCGCGAAACATGGTGCTGGGCTGCATACAGAACGATACACTGATTTATGAATATGGGCGCGAGGTGGCCCGCCAATGCCGTGAACTGGGGGTGCAAGTGAATTTTGCTCCCGTAGCGGATGTGAATATCAATCCCAAGAATCCGGTTATCAATACCCGTTCCTTCGGTGAAAGTCCGTTCAATGTGGCGAACAAGGTTGTTGCCTACTCCAAAGGGTTGGAGGATGGTGGTGTACTTTCTGTCAGCAAGCACTTTCCGGGGCATGGGGATACGGATGTTGATTCTCATAAGGCGTTGCCCGTGCTGCCTTTTACCCGTGCCCGTCTGGACAGTATAGAGCTTTATCCTTTCAGAAAAGCCATTCGTGCCGGATTGGGAGGAATGATGGTGGGGCACTTGGAGGTGCCTACCATAGAGCCGCAAAAGGGGCTCCCGTCTTCGCTTTCGCGTAAGGTAGTTTCCGGTCTGTTGGTGAATGACCTCGGCTTTCAGGGGCTTGTCTTTACGGATGCCCTTGCCATGAAAGGGGTATCGGGCAATGAAAGCATCTGTTTGCAGGCGCTGAAAGCCGGCAATGATTTGCTGCTTGTCCCCCGGCGTATTAAGGAAGAAGTGGAGGCTGTGCTTGCCGCTGTGAAAAAAGGGGAGCTGACAGAGAAAGAGATAGAGGCGAAATGCCGTAAAGTACTGAAATATAAATATGCCCTTGGGTTGGAAAAGAAACCCCATGTACAGCTTTCAGGTTTGGGGACCCGCATCAATACTCCGAAAACGCGTGATTTGATGCGCCGGCTGAACTTGGCGGCCATCACTGTGCTGGATAACCGGGACGAGGTACTTCCGCTGGACCCTTCCATCGGTGAAGTTGCCGTGCTCAATGTGGGAGAAGCGCAGGAAATCCAGCCGTTCCTCAAGGAACTGTCGCAGTATACCCGTCCTGTGGAGTTCCGTTTGGGCAAGAATCTGCCGGAGGCTGACGGGAACCGTTTGAGAAATGCGCTGGCCAAGTACAAACGTATTCTGGTCTGTGTCACCGAACACCGTTTGACGCCCTATCAGAATTTCTTTGCAAAGTTCGCTCCTGACGTACCGGTGGTTTATCTGTTCTTTATTCCTGGCAAGCAGGTATTGCAGATAAAACAAGGGGACGCTGCTGCTGAAGCGGTGATTTTGGCACACTCCTCCAACGAGGAGGTACAGCGGCAGGTTGCCCGGATTGTTTATGGCAGCGCTTGTTCAGAGGGACGCTTGTCTGCCAGTATCGGTAGTCGGTTTGCTGCCGGTGCGGGAGTGACGCTGACTCCTCAAAGCGCCCCCCGCTTTGTACCCGAAGAGCATGGTATGAATTCCCGTCTGCTGGCTGAAATAGACAAGATAGCTGAAGAAGGCATTCGTGAAGGGGCTTACCCCGGCTGCCAGGTGGTGGTGCTGAAGGATGGTAGGGAGATGTATAATAAAGCTTTCGGTACCCACGTCTGGAACGAGGCCGGAAGCAAGGCGCTTCCCGTAAAGAAGACGGATGTATACGACATCGCTTCGCTGACAAAGACCACAGCCACGCTGCTTGCTGTGATGAAGTTGTACGATGGCGGACGCCTCAATCTTACAGACCGGGTGTCGGATTATCTGCCTTTCCTACAGGATACGGACAAGAAGAATATTACGGTACGCGAACTGCTGATGCATGAATCCGGTCTACCTTCTACCTTGCTATTCTATCAGGAAGCGATTGATGAAGAGAGCTACACCGGCACTTTGTTCAAGGCACGTCCCGATGCCCGGCATTCCGCACGCATCGGACGGCAGACTTGGGCGAACCCTAAGTTCCGCTTCCGTCAGGGACTGACGTCGAAGGTGCAGACACCGGAATATACGATGCAAGTGTCCGACAGCCTTTGGCTGAACCGTTCTTTCAAGCAGGAGTACTTGCAGAAGATTGTGGATACTCCGCTTAGAGATAAACGTTACCGTTATAGTTGTGTGGGCTTTATCTTGTTGCAGCAGTTGGTCGAGGCGCGCACCGGCATGTCTATGGACGAATATTTGGCCAAGGAATTCTATACTCCGATGGGATTGGAGCGTACGGGGTATCTTCCTCTGCGCTTCTTGAAGAAGGAAGATATTGTACCTTCATCAACAGATCCTTTCTTGCGTAAGACTACCTTGCAAGGATTTGTACATGATGAATCCGCAGCTTTTCAGGGTGGCGTTTCCGGTAATGCCGGGCTGTTCTCCACTGCCGAAGAAGTAGCAAAAGTCTATCAGATGTTGCTGAATGGGGGTGAACTGGACGGTAAACGCTATTTGAGCAAGGAGACCTGCAGGGTATTTACTACCACTGTCTCAAGGATAAGCCGCCGGGGGCTGGGATTTGATAAGCCCGACCGGCATAATCCCCAGAAGAGTCCCTGCGCAGAGTCTGCCCCTGCTTCTGTCTATGGTCATACCGGTTTCACGGGTACTTGCGCCTGGACAGACCCGGAGAACGGCTTGGTTTATGTCTTTTTGAGCAACCGCACCTATCCGGATGTGTGGAATAACAAGTTGATGAGGCTGGATATAAGGACGAGGATTCAGGAAGCTGTATATAAGGCGATGCTGGGAGGAAAAAAATAACTGGTAGAATTAAAAAGAGCCTCCCTTGCTCACGCAGGAAAGGCTCTTTTCTTCTTCAATTTTGAAACAATTAAATTCTATCTGTTAAGCTTTAAGTGTGTGTCTTATCAGAACGCAATACCTACGCGCAGACCGAAATTGCTCAAACCGTCTACGCTGTACGTAAAGAGGTCACCTTTGTTCGTACCGTAGCTGTAATAGGCTGCGAAATGCAAGCCCGGTCCATAAGCCCAAGGATACACATTGAAACCAATTTCAGGAGATACATAGAAACCCCATGTATCTTTGTTGGCTTCGAATACGTTGAAAGTTGACTTCAACTGTGCATATTCAGCACCCAGTTTTACACCGGCATACGGCTGGAATGCACCTCCACGGTTCCATACATAGCGGGAGGCCAGACCGAAAGGCAACTGGAATGCAGTGTGCTGCTGGTCGGTATTCAGACTGCCGCCTTCGCCTACGGGAAGTGTCTGGCGACCGAAATACTCATGGTTGCTATGGTAGTTCAAGAAAGCTCCCAATGCAAAATTGTCTGTCAGGAAGTAACCGCCTTCAAAATTCATACCCCAGCCGCTTGATTTGTCGGCGAAGTTGTTGCTGAGGGGAAAGTTATATTGCCAGTCGATATTGGCATAACCGTTATCGGTCATCTGTGCCTTCGTCGGTAGGGCGAAGACGAGAGCAAGAGCGGCAACCGCAAATACTCTCAAGGAAAGATATTTTATTGTTTTCATATTTTGTTCTTGTTTTTTGGTTCAATGGCAACTTCCCAGTCCGGAAAGGATGCTGCCGTATTATTCTTGTTACCTTAATATTGGGTAACCCGTCATTTGTCACTTATAGCTCGTAGCTTGTCACTACTTGTTAGTCAGGTAAGTTGATTGAGTGAAAGCTTGGTTCACACCTTGCACGGCAAGTTTGGTATTGACAGAAGTAGAACCACTCAGCAAGCCGCTCATATAGCTGGTCCACAGAACAGGAAGTTTCTCGCTCTGGCCTTGCGGCGCCTCCAGATTCAACAATTCGCTGATAAAGGAACCGGTACTGTAGGAATAGTTCACGGCATAGGGATAATACCATCCGCCCCAGTTGCCCCAGTAAGGAGCATCCCAGTAGCCTGGATAGTTCCACCACCATTCGGGACGTCCGTAGTCGGTGAAGTAATAGGTACTTCTGACATAGCTTACCTGCAAGCCAAGGTCGGCTTCTTCCCGGTCATCCACACGGATGTAGCCGCGGCTGTTCATGTTAGCAACATAAGCGCTGAGAATTTCCTGGGCATTCTCATCTTTCCAGTATTCGGCGTTTTCCTTATCACCGATGACCAGAATGCTGTCCGGCAAGTAATAAGTTTCGAAGGTTTTGAAATCCGCCTTCTTGTCATAGTTGGTATAAACCAGATAATTATTGTCCAGCTTATCCATGTCAGGGTCTTTTTCGCAAGATGCAAGCGTCACTGCAAAGACCGCTAATAATAGGGGAATAAATTTCTTCATACTTTTATAATTGTTTAGGTTTAATATAAATTCCTGCCCTATGGTACCTTAGGCTTTTGTGAGAAAAAACAAGATAGGATATAAAAGGTTCACGTAGAGGTATGTTAAAAGTGATAAAGGAATAGGGTGACAGCACTTTTAACGTAACTGTCACCCTATTGCACTTATCATGTCATTACTTTATCACCCTATCATCTTTTCCATATCCGTGCTGTCCATCCTCCTCCGGGTGCCATGTGTATGTTCAGCTTGTCTCCCGAGGTCACGGTGCGTACTTCTTTCTTGTAGTCGGTTGCTTCCCGGTCGGCATTGATGCCGTCGGAAAAGATTTCGGCTTCGTAACTTCCTTCTCCGAGGAAGGAAAGGTCGATGGTACAGTCGCGTGGTGTCCAGTCGGTCATGGAGGCGATGTACCAGACGTCTCCCTTGCGGCGTGCCAGTGTAAGGTATTCGCCTACTTCACCGTCCAGTGCCACGGTCTCGTCGAAAACGGTAGGCACTTTGGCAATGAAGTCCGTGCATTCCTGCTCCTTCATATATTTGCTGGGGCTGTCGGCAAGCATTTGCAGCGGGGCTTCGAAGAGGGTGTACATCGCCATCTGGTGGACGCGCGTACCCTGGCTCATCGGATGGTCGTTGACGGCACGGAAGGTTTCGCGGGTTGCGTTCATTGTGGCTCCCGGTGTGTAGTCCATCGGGCCTATAAGCATACGCAGGTAGGGAGCAGTCACGTCATAGCGTGGGAAGTTGTGGAGGGGGGCTCCGTTCACTATCGGTTCCCATTTGGCGTTCTCCAATCCCTTTACACCTTCAAAGTTCAGGACGTTGGGATAGGTGCGCTGTATACCGTATGGCTTGAGGCCATGCAGGTCCAATACCAGGCGGTGCTCGGCGGCGCAGGCTACAATACGTTCTACAGACTGTACCAGTGGCTGGTCGTCACGGTCGAAGAAGTCTATCTTGAAGCCTTTGATACCCATCTGTGCATAGTGGCTGAATGCAGCTTCCGTATCTTTGGCAGAGTTTCGCCAGCTTGCCCAGAGAATGATGCCGACGCCCTTCTGGTTTCCGTAGGCTACCAGTTCCTTTAAGTCGATATCCGGATTCAGGTCTTTCAATAAGGATTCGTTTCCGCTCCAGCCGTCATCGATGATGATATATTCCAGGTTGTTGTCGGCGGCAAAGTCGATGAATGCCTTATAAGTCGGGGTGTTCATGCCGGCTTTGAAGTCTACGCCAGTCAAGTTGCAGGTGTTCCACCAGTCCCAAGCCACTTTGCCGGGTTTAATCCAGGAAATGTCTTTGATGCGGCAGGCGGGGGCAAGACGCTGTGCCATGTCATTGTCGGCAAGCTGCGTGTCCTTTTCGGTGACGAGCACCACACGCCAGGGGAGCTCCTGCTTGGCACAACGGGCGATGTAGTCTGCACGTTTTGTCGGTATCAGGTTCAGCCGGTTGTGTCCGCCGATTGTTTCTTCCAGCGGATAGGGGGCAAATGCTGCCTGCACTCCTTGACGTGTCTGGGGATTTGCAGTGAGGAACATGCCGGGATAGTTTTCCAATCCGGCTTCCATGATAACGGCTTTCTTTCCTCCGTCCAGGCAAACCATCAGTGGGGTGATGGAGAGTGAGTCGGTGTGCATTTTGGACAACGGGGCTTCGTCGTAGTAAGACTCGAAAGAGAAGCAATAGCGCTCACCGTTGCGGTTGTCGTTTATGTAAGGTACAAATGCCTGGTAATCCTTGTCGAAATTGAAGTCCGCAGTTTCGTTGAGGACGATAAACGGCTTGTTCTGTTCGGAAATGAAGCGGTAGGCAGCGCCGTCATCGTATGCGCGGAACTGTACGCTGTAGCCTCCGCGGCATTTCAGTGTCAGCTGGTTGTAGACATCCTTCACACTTGCTTTTTTATAGAGGGGAGTGGGGAAGGAGGACTCCACGGACTTGCGTTCTGCACGGATTACTTTTACATTTTTACCGAAAGTTATTGCTTTCTTGGCTGATTTTTCATCTCTGCCTTGCAGGGCGATGGCAGAGGGTTGCAGCACCGTGGTTCCGTCGTGTGCTATCTGCCAGGTGAGGGCTTCTCCGGCATCTACCGTAACGGATAGTTTTCCGTTGGGTGATGCAAGTTGGTATTGCTGTGCACGGACCGTGCCCAAGCAAAGGAATAATAAACAAAAGGTTTGAATAAGGAGGCTTTTCATGTTGATTTATTTTTGAATGATTTTCTTTATCTTCTCCAGTTCCTCGGCAGAGAAGTCTGTATTTTCAGTCGCTTTCAAGTTATCTGCCAGTTGGGCAACGGAGCTCGCTCCGATGATGACGCTTGTCACCAGGTCGTCCTTCAACAGCCAGGCAAGTGACATCTCGGCAAGGGTTTGCCCGCGTGAGGCAGCAACTTCGTTGAGTGCCTTGATTTTTTGCAGCGTCTCGTCGGTCAGTGCTTCTTTCTTCAGGAAAGCCCCCTTTGCCATGCGCGAATCTTCGGGAATACCATTCAGGTAGCGGTTGGTCAGCAGGCCCTGCGCCAGCGGGGAGAAGGCGATGAAGCCGGTTCCGTTCCCTTTGGCTTGCTGCAGGATACCTTCTTCTTCCGGTTCGCGGTTGAAGAGATTGTATCTGCCTTGATAGAGCAGGCAGTGTACATCCCGTTCTTCCAGGTATTTGTAGGCAAACTCGGCCGCCTCTTTGGGATATTTGGAGATTCCTACATAGAGTGCTTTGCCTTGCCGTACGATATCAACCAGTGCTTGCAGGGTCTCTTCAAGCGGAGTATCCGGGTCGTAGCGGTGGGAGTAGAAGATGTCCACATACTCCAGGTTCATCCGTTTCAGACTTTGGTTGAGGCTGCTCATCAGGTACTTGCGTGAGCCCCACTCCCCGTAGGGGCCGGGCCACATGTCGTGTCCGGCCTTGGTGGAGATGAACAGTTCGTCCCGATAGGGCATGAAGGATTTCTTCATAATCATTCCGAAAGTCTCTTCGGCGGAACCGTAGGAAGGACCGTAATTGTTGGCGAGGTCGAAATGCGTGATTCCACGGTCGAAGGCATAGTGCGCCATGGCCTGGGAATTGGCAAATGTGTTCATGTCGCCGAAGTTGTGCCACAATCCGAGTGATATTTCCGGCAGCAGGATGCCGCTTTGCCCGCAACGGCGGAATTTCATGCCGTTGTCATAGCGTTCGGGCGCTGGAGAATAAATAGGGTTTATCATGATATTGTATTTTGTGGGTTATCCCATTATTACTTCTACTGTATGCGTGCCCGGCAGATGGTTCACCACATTGCCTTCTATCGGCTGGCCGTCTACTGTGACGGACTTGATGCCTTTGCACACACCATCGGGATTCTTCACGGTAATATGATATTCTGCCCCGCGGAACCTACGCTTCACGTTGAAGCCTTTCCAGCCTGCCGGGATACAAGGATTGATTTCCAGACCTTCATACGAAGGCTTGATGCCGAGTATGAATTGCGTGATGGCATACCACATCCAGGCAGCCGTTCCAGTCAGCCAGCTGTTCTTGCCTTCACCAGGGCGGGCGGCGTCCTTGCCGGCCACCATCTGGCAGCATACGTAAGGTTCTACTTTATGCAGGGCACTGTGCTCTTCGGTGTACGACGGGCATATCTTGCGGAAATACTCCCAGGAACGGTCACCCCGTCCCAGTACGGTTTCTCCGATGATGACCCACGGGTTGTTGTGGCAGAAGATACCTGCGTTCTCCTTGTAGCCGGCGGGATAGGTGGAGATTTCTCCATACTCCACAACATAGCGGGTGAAGGGTGGATTGTTGAGTACAATACCGTGCTCGCAGTCCAGGCGTTCCTTTACGGAGTCCAGCGCTTTTTTTACCATGCCTTCTTCCAGTCCGATGCCTGCCATGGTGCACCAGCCTTGCGATTCGATGAAGATTTGTCCTTCTTCGTTCTCTTTGGAGCCTACCTTGTGGCCGAAGTAATCGTAGGCGCGCAGATACCAGTCTCCGTCCCAGCCGTGTTTTTTTACGGCTTCCACCATATTGTCTATGTAGGTTTGCGCTCTGTTTGCTTCGTCGTCTTTACCCAGGCGGCGGCACAGCTCCACGTAGTCGCGTCCGCATACCACGAACAAGCCGGCAATCATCAGCGATTCTGCCTGGCTGCCTTCCGTCTGGTTTTCCGTGGTCTGGAAGGATTCATTCGGATCCCAGGAGAAGCAGTTCAGGTTCAGGCAGTCGTTCCAGTCGGCACGGCCGATGAGGGGCAACATGTGGGGGCCGAGGTTCTCGATGACGTGGTTGAAGGAGACGCGCAGGTGCTCGAACAGAGACACTTCCGAACCTTCTTTGTTGTCGAAGGGGACGGGCTCATCCAGGATACTGAAGTCTCCCGATTCCTTGATGTATGCCACCGTACCGAAGATAAGCCACATGGGGTCATCGTTGAAGCCGCCGCCGATGTCGTTGTTGCCGCGTTTGGTCAGCGGTTGGTATTGGTGGTAGCATCCTCCGTCGGGGAATTGGGTAGAAGCTATGTCGATGATTCGTTCGCGGGCTCGTTCCGGTATCTGATGCACGAAGCCCACGAGGTCCTGGTTGGAGTCGCGGAAACCCATTCCACGACCGATGCCGCTCTCGAAGAAAGAGGCGGAACGGGACATGTTGAAGGTAATCATGCACTGATACTGGTTCCAGATGTTCACCATGCGGTCCAGTTTTTCTTCGTCGGTCTTCACGACGTAGATGTCCAGCAGGCGGTCCCAGTAGGCTTTCAGTTCGGCAAAGGCAGCATCTACTTTGGCGGTAGTGTCGAAGGCCGAAATCATCGCCTTAGCCTTTACCTTATTTATAATAGGTGAAGAGGGTACACTCTGCTTGAACGCTTCATGCAGAGATTCTTCACGTTCCTCGAACTTTGCCTCCTGCTTGTTTTCCACATAGCCCAGCAGGAAGATGAAGTCGCGGCTTTCGCCGGGTTGCAGTTCTACTTCCAGATAGTGCGAGGCGATGGGACTCCAACCGTGGGCAATGCTGTTGCCCGGTCTGCCTTCTACTACCCGTTCCGGGTCGGCAAACTCGTTGTAGAGTCCCACGAATGTTTCGCGGTCGGTATCGAAACCGTCTACGGGTGTATTGACACTGTAGAAGGCGTAGTGATTGCGGCGTTCCTTGTATTCCGTCTTGTGGTAGATGACAGACCCGTCCACTTCCACCTCTCCCGTGGAGAAGTTACGCTGGAAGTTCTCCATGTCCGTAGCGGCATTCCACAAGCACCATTCGGCAAAGGAGAATAGTTTGAGTTTTCTCACTTTGGCAGAAGTATTCCGCAAGGTCAGCTTCTGCACCTCTCCCCAGGTCTTCAGTGGGACGAAGAAGAGCAGGCTGGCTTCGATGCCGTCTTTGGATCCGGTGATGCGGGTGTAGCTCATGCCGTGGCGACACTCGTAACTGTCGAGTGCAGTCTTGCAGGGCTTCCAGGTGGGAGACCATACGTTGCCGCCTTCATTGATGTAGAAGTAGCGTCCCCCGTTGTCCATCGGCACGTTGTTGTAGCGGTAGCGGGTGATGCGGCGGAACTTGGCGTCCTTGTAGAAGGAATAGCCTCCGGCAGTATTGGAGATGAGTGAGAAGAAATCTTCATTGCCCAGGTAGTTAATCCATGGCCAAGGTGTCTTGGGGTCGGTAATGACGTATTCGCGGTTGTCGTCATCGAAATATCCGAATCTTTTGTCTTGCATATTATTTCTTGTATTTAGTTTGATACATTCTTCATTAGTTGTGCCATCCGGCCATTTTCCCGGAAGCACGCTTCAAATTTAAAAACTTTTCTCCTATCACCCTTGTTTGCCCGGCGTGTTTTTTCCCCTCGGAAACATGAAGTACCGGAAAATGATACAAAAGTATCACCGCACGAATCTTTTTCGCTCTATCTTTGTAAACACATTTTATGATTAACCGATATGAAACACTTATTCGCATTTCTGTTCCTTCTTGGAATTACCTTTTCTCTTTCTGCCCAATCCGTCCGCGAACGTATTTTGCTGGACGACGGCTGGCAGTTTGCTTTTGGCAATGCTTCCTCACCGGAGAAAGACTTCTGCTGCGGAACGGAGTACTTCAACTATCTGACCAAGGCAGCCTCTATCCATAACGAGGGTCCTTACTCCCCCAAGTTCAATCCGGAGAAGTGGGGCGTGGACTGGAAGACGGTCAACCTTCCGCATGACTGGGTGGTTGATTTGCCTTATGCCAAAGAGGCGAGCCACAGTCATGGTTATAAAGCCGTCGGCTATAAATTCCCCGAAAACTCTGTGGGATGGTATCGGAAAAGTATCACTGTTCCGCAAGAGGACCTCGGCAAGCATCTTTATCTTCAGTTCGACGGTATCTTCCGTGATGCCCGTATCTGGATAAACGGTTTCTACCTGGGACACGAACCCAGCGGCTATGCCACGCAGGTATACGACATTACGGAATACCTGAATTACGGAGAAGAGAATCTTATCTGCGTCCGTGCGGATGCCACGCTCGAGGAGGGCTGGTTTTACGAGGGTGCGGGCATCTACCGCCATGTATGGCTGAACAAGACGGCGCCGTTGCATGTAGCTCCTTTCGGCGTATTTGTATCTTCCACGCTGGAAGCTCCTTTCGACAAGGCTGTGCTGGTGACCGAAGTGCAGATGAAGAATTCGGGAAAAGACCCCGTCTCCGGCAAAGTATGGTGCCGTCTGCTTGATGCCGACGGACAAGTGCAGATGGAGGACGAGGCGGAAGAGATAACCCTGCTGCCGCAAGAAACGCGTAGCGTAAAGGTGCGTACCAAAGTGCTGAATCCCCAGCTATGGAGTACAGAACATCCTTACCTTTATAAAATGGAAACCAGCGTCTGGCAAAACGGTAGGCAGGTGGACGTGGTGGCCACCCCGATTGGTATTCGCGACATCCGCTTCGATGCCGACAAGGGCTTCCTCCTGAACGGACAGCCTCTGAAACTGAAAGGTGTGAACATGCACCAAGACCACCCCGGAGTAGGTGCCGGCATTCCCGATGCCCTGCAAGTGTACCGACTGAAGGAACTGAAGAAGTTCGGCTGCAATGCCTGCCGTTCTTCCCATAACCCGATGACTCCCGAAATGCTCGATGCCTGCGACAGCCTCGGCATTCTTGTGATAGAGGAAAACCGTCTGACGGGCGTCAACGAGGAACATACCCGCCTGCTGAAACGTATGATAGACCGCGACCGCAACCATCCGTGCATCATCCTTTGGAGCGTAGGCAACGAGGAGTGGGGCATCGAGTGGAAAGAAAGCGGTACACGCATTGCTGCCACGATGCGCGAATATTGCCACCGTTTCGACCCTACGCGCCTCATGACCGTTGCTTCGAGCAGTGGCCCTGCCATCTTGATTCCCGCAGACGTGGCCGGTTATAACTACATCCTTCAGAACCCTGTGGAGCAGCACCGCAAGGATTATCCCGGTCGCCGGGCGCTCGGTTCGGAAGAGACCACGGGCTGTGGTACGCGCGGCATCTACTTTGATGCCCACGGCAAAGGCCACATGGTGGCGCACAACCGTAAACCGAACGGGCCTGACAGCCTGCTGAACTGCATCGAGCGTGGCTGGAAATTCTATGACGAACGCCCCTATCTGGCAGGTCTTTTCTATTGGACGGGTTTCGACTACCGCGGCGAGCCCAACCCCATGAAGTTCCCGGCTACGGGCTCACAATTCGGCATTCTGGACTACTGTGGCTTCCCCAAGGACGAAGCCTGGTATCTGAAGTCCTGGTGGACGAATGAGCCGGTGCTGCACATCCTTCCTCACTGGAATCTGCAAGGTCACGAAGGTGATAGCATCGACATTTGGGTATACAGCAACTGCGATGAAGTGGAACTGACTGTGAACGGCAAGAAACTGGATCGCAAACCGATGCCCCGAAACGGCCATCTTTCCTGGAAAGCCGTTTTCCAGCCCGGTGCAGTGAAGGCTGTAGGCTATAAGAACGGCAAAAAAATATTGGCCCGTACTGTGGAGACTACCGGTGCTCCTGCCCGTATCTCCCTGACGGCAGACCGTCCCGTCATTCAGGCAGACAATCGGGATGTGGCAGTGTGTAATATTGAGTTGCAGGACAAAAAGAAACGTTTTGTCCCCACTGCCTGCAACGACTTGACGATAACCGTTTCCGGTCCGGTACGCATCCTTGGGGTGGGGAATGGAGACCCCGCTTATCAGGCTACGGAACGTCCGGCCGACGCCGATGCCCGCACCTATCAGGTAAAGGCATTCAACGGACTTGCACAGGTGCTGTTGCAAAGTACCGGCGAAGCGGGAGAAGCCACACTGACGGTCGTTTCGGAAAACCTGCCGGAAACTTCCTGTGTCTTGAAGTTGCAGAAGTAAGCGGCTTATCATTTATATCATCCGGCGAAGCGGAGACCTTTCTCTTGTCTATGGGGCAAGAGAGGGATCTCCGCTTCTTTCTTCCTCAAACTATAGTGTGTAAGTGTACGAGATGCGCATCTCATACATCCTTACATTAGAGCCTGAGGGGGAGAAGAACGGAAGTTTTGCTTTTCCGGGTGGGACTTTCCCGGGTATCTGCTCATATATAACAATTATTACCTCTAAATGTAACAAATGGTACTGTTGTGGGATTAAAAAGAATGAGTATATTTGTGGCATGATATTTTTTTAACCAATGCCTATGGAAAACCAGAACTATATCATGAGGGAAATAACCCCTCTGTCGGAACGTGACTGTTTCTATATTGCCGATCGTCGCAAAACAGAATTTACCTACCCCATCCATTGTCACGCAGAGTATGAACTGAACTTCACGGAACATGCTTCCGGCGTACGTCGTGTGGTGGGCGATTCTGCCGAGATTATCGGTGATTATGACCTGGTGCTGATAACCGGTAAGGAGTTGGAGCATGTATGGGAGCAACATGAATGTACCTCCGGGGATATTCGGGAGATTACCATTCAGTTCTCTCCCGACTTGTTCTTCGGGAACGTTGTCAACAAGAACCAGTTCGACAGTATCCGTCGGATGCTGGAGCGTGCACAGTGCGGACTTAGTTTCCCCATGCAGGCCATCATGAAGGTGTACAACTGGCTGGATAAGCTGGCTTCCGAGGAGCAGGGCTTTTATGCCGTGATGAACTTTCTCCGTATCCTTTACGAACTTTCCCTCTATGACAATGCCCGGGTGTTGTCCAGTTCTTCGTTTGCCAAGATAGAGACTTTCTCTGACAGCCGCCGGGTACAGAAGGTGCAGAAATACATTTCCACCCATTATCAGGAGGATATCCGGTTGGCTTCATTGGCCGATATGGTGGGCATGACCCCGGTCTCTTTCAGCCGTTTCTTTCGCCTGCGCACCGGCAAGACGCTTTCCGACTACATTATTGATATCCGTCTGGGCTTTGCCACGCGTATGTTGGTAGATTCCACGCGTACCATTGCAGAGGTGTGCTATGACTGCGGCTTCAACAATCTGTCCAATTTCAATCGTATGTTCAAGCGGAAGAAGGGATGCTCGCCGAAGGAATTCCGTGAGAATTATCGGAAAAAGAAGCTGGTGATATGATAAAAAAGTATTGGTATTCTTCATTGAAAGTGCCTATTTTTGCACCAATGATTAATACTAATATCTGATATCATGAAAAGAGTTTTTTCCTTATTTTTATGTCTGCTGTGTGTATGTGCTGTGACGGCGCAGATACGCGGCAATGAAATCCGTGTAGTCGTTTCACCTGACCATAGCGATTGGGTGTATCGTCTGAATGAGAAGTGTACGTTTACCGTCCGGGTGCTGAAGGCACAGAACCTCTTGTCCGATGTCAAGATTGACTATGAACTGGGCCCCGAGATGTATCCTACTGAAGTAAAGAAAGACGTGGTGCTGAAAGATGGTACCTTGAAGTTGCAAGGCACGATGAAGACTGCAGGCTTCTTGCGTTGCAAGGTCAAGGCGCATGTGGACGGCCGGACTTATGAAGGGCTGGCTACATCGGCCTATGCTCCCGAGCAGCTGCAACCTGTGACGAAACTTCCTGCCGATTTTCGGGATTATTGGGCCAAGACCTTGGAAGAGGCGCGCAAGACTCCGTTGAATCCCCTTATGACGCTGCTTCCCGAACGCTGTACGGAAACGGATAATGTATATCAGGTCAGCTTCCAGACAAAAGCTTGGGGAGGACGTTTTTACGGTATTCTCAGTATTCCCAAGAAAGAAGGGAAGTATCCGGCTTTGCTGCGTGTGCCCGGTGCGGGTGTCCGCCCTTATGCGGGAGATACGTATACGGCTCCTGGAAAGGTGATTACATTGGAGGTGGGTATCCACGGCATTCCCGTCACGATGCAGCAGTCTGTATATGATGCGCTGGCAGGTGGGGCGCTGAGCAATTACTGGACGTTCGGCCGCGACAGCCGGGATGCTTCTTACTATAACCGTGTGGTGGTAGGCGCTTTGCGTGCTGTGGATTTTATCTGTTCGCTGCCGCAGTACAACGGGAAGGCGCTGGGCGTTACGGGCTCCAGCCAGGGCGGTGCCTTGTCTGTGATTACGGCGGCTCTTGATTCGCGCGTTACTTTCCTGGCGGCTGTTCATCCTGCCTTATGCGACCACGAAGCGTTCTTCAAGAAGCGCGCTTGCGGCTGGCCCCATTATTTCTATTATTACGGTGCTCCCGATGAAAAGCAGCTTGAAACGGTGCGCTATTATGATACGGCAAACTTTGCCCGCCTGCTGAATGTGCCCGGTTGGTTCAGTTGGGGGTATAACGATGAGGTCTGTCCTCCCACTTCCATGTATGCAGCCTACAATGTGATTTCTTCTCCGAAGGAACTGCATCCTTATCTGGAAACCGGGCATTACTGGTATCAGGAACAGTGGGATGAATGGCTGGACTGGATACGGAGACAACTTAATGTGCCAATGTGATTAATCACATTGGCACATTAATCTGATAATATAGTATCATTTTTTATGATATGAGCCGCGTATCTTTGTGTATCGCTTAAAAACTGATAATATGAAGAAACAATTCCTTTTGCTGACAGTACTTTTATTCCTTTTGGGGGCATGTGCCCCTAAGCCTGCGGAGCATTCGTTTATTAAGGTCAATGCCGATGGACAGTTCGTTCGCGACGGAAAACCCTATTATTTTGTAGGTACCAATTTCTGGTACGGTGCCATTCTTGGTTCCGAAGGTGAAGGCGGCAATCGTGAACGGTTGCATAAGGAGCTGGACTTTCTGAAAAGTATTGGCATCAACAACCTGCGCGTATTGGTGGGTGCTGACGGTGAAAATGGCATAAAGACGCGGGTAGAGCCCTCTTTACAAGTGGCACCGGGCGTCTATAATGATACTATTTTAGCCGGATTGGATTATTTTATGAATGAACTGCGTGAACGTGATATGACAGCTGTCCTCTATTTGAACAATTCCTGGGAATGGAGCGGTGGCTATTCCGTTTACCTGCAATGGTCCGGACACGGTGATGCCGTGGTACCTGCCGTAGACGGATGGCCCGCCTATATGGAGTATGTCAAGCAGTTCCCCCAATCGGACAGCGCGAAGGCCTTGTTTGCCAATCATGTCAATTATATTGTTTCACGCACCAATAGGTATAATCAGATAAAATATGTGGATGACCCCACTATTATGTCTTGGCAGATTGGTAACGAGCCTCGCGCTTTCTCTGACGAGAACAAGGAACCGTTTGCCCGCTGGATGGCCGATGTGGCTGCACAAATCAAGTCACTTGACCCGAACCACATGGTGTCTTCCGGCAGTGAGGGCTCGTGGGGATGCGAAATGGATATGAATCTTTTCGAGAAGATTCATGCCGACCCCAACATCAATTATCTGAATATCCACATCTGGCCTTACAACTGGAGTTGGGTGAAGGCGGACAGCCTGAAGGAACTTCTTCCGCGTGCCAAGGAAAATACTAAGAAGTATATAGATGACCACATGGTCATTGCTCGGAAGTACAGCAAGCCGATTGTTTTGGAGGAGTTCGGTTTTCCCCGTGACGGTTTCAGCTTTTCCAAAGAGGCACCGACCACTGCCCGCGATGAATATTACCGTTATGTATTCGACCTCATCCGCCAGGACCGTGAGAGCGGCGGACTCTTTGCCGGATGCAACTTCTGGGCATGGGGTGGTTTTGCCGGACAAAATCCCGACCATGTATTCTGGGAAAAGGGAGATGACTATACCGGTGACCCGGCTCAAGAACAACAAGGACTGAACTCTGTCTTTGCCACAGACAGCACTATTGAAATAATTAAAGCGGAAAACCGGAAGCTGCAAAATTGAACCTATCCGTGCTTTTCCGTGTAATCCCTGCCTGAAAATTAGAATGTAAGCGTGTACAAAGCGTTTGTACCGTTATATAAGAAAGATTATTACTCTAAATACTAAGTATGATATGAAAAGCATATGGAAAGTTATGTTGGCGGTTTGTTGCCTAGGTATGACCATTGGTTGTGGAACAAACCCGTCGAAGAATGAAAATGTAAAGGAAACGCTACCGGCATTGGTGGTCAATGGTACGCAGTTGATGAATACCGAAGGAGACACGGTGGTATTGCACGGTGTCAGCTATGGCTGGCATCAGTTCTGGCCCCGTTTCTACAATGCCTCTTCGGTTGCTTATCTGGTCAATGACTGGGGCGCACAAGTGCTTCGGGCCTCTATGGGAGTGGATTTGGATAGCGCCTGCTATGTGAACAAGCCCGAATTCGGTATTGAGTGTGTTACGAAAGTGGTGGATGCTGCTATCGAGAACGGCGTTTACGTCATCATCGACTGGCATAGCCACAATCTGCGGCAGGAAGAAGCAAAGGAGTTCTTCACCCAAATGGCTACCCGTTACAAAGGGGTTCCTAATGTCATCTATGAGGTTTTCAACGAACCGGTGGAAGACAGTTGGGAGCAGGTGAAGGCATACTCTGTGGAGGTTATCAAGACGATTCGTGCCATAGAACCGGATGCCGTTATCCTCGTTGGTTGTCCGCATTGGGACCAGGACATCCATTTGGCAGCGGACGATCCTATTACCGGATATAGCAATATAATGTATACACTCCACTTTTATGCCAACACCCACGGACAGTGGCTGCGCGACCGCGCCGACTATGCTCTGGGCAAGGGCTTGCCGATTTTCGTTTCCGAATGCGCCGGTATGGAGGCAAGTGGGGACGGCCCCATCAGTAAAGAAGAGTGGGGGAATTGGCTGGACTGGATGCAGCGGCATTCCATCAGCTGGGTGGCCTGGTCTTTGTCTGACAAGGATGAGACTTGCTCCATGTTCTATCCGTCGGCTTCTTCCGAGGGAAACTGGAAAGATGCAGATATGAAGGAATGGGGAAGAATGGTACGGGACGAACTGAAGAAATGACCCTTTCGGGAAAAAGCAATATGATTTAACCATTAATAATTTAAGAAAAAAAGAATTGTGCCTATGGGAAAAAAGGAAAAACGGAACTATGAAGACATGGACTGTTTGGAAGTAAACCTAAATGTCAAGGCTGTGATAGTATATCAGGGCTTTTTGACTCAGTCTCATTTTTGTTAACTAAAAAAATCTTCTTTTGGGAGGTTTTGTGTTTGTTTTAAATCTAAGAAATACAGTATGAATTTGAATTTTAGAAAGACAGCGCTGCTTGCGGGGATATGCTCGGTGTTCAGTCTGGGTTATGCTCCTCAGCTTTTCGCAGTATCATCGACGGATACCGTTGAGGCAGTGCAGCAAACAAAGAAAATTACGGGTGTCGTCAGTGATGCTATGGGCCCTATTATCGGTGCCAATGTATTGGAAAAAGGTACAACGAATGGTGTAATTACCGACATTGACGGTAACTTTGCCTTGAATGTGAAACCAGGAGCTACCATTGTAGTCTCCTTTATAGGCTATGTCAGCCAGGAAATAAAGATAACGAACCAGACAACAGTGAACATCACGCTGAAGGAAGACTCCGAGATGTTGGACGAAGTGGTGGTTGTGGGGTACGGTACGATGAAGAAAAGCGACCTTTCCGGTGCTTCCGTTTCCATGAGTGAAGACAAGATTAAGGGTTCTATTATCACCAATCTCGACCAGTCCCTTCAAGGGCGTGCTGCCGGTGTGACGGCAGTCAGCACTTCCGGTGCTCCGGGTTCTTCCTCCTCTATCCGCGTACGTGGTCAGGCCACTATCAATGCTAATGCCGAGCCGTTGTATGTAATTGACGGTGTGATTGTACAGAGTCAGGGACAAAGCGGTTCATCTTATGGTTTGGGCGATGCACTGGGTAATGGCTCGGTTTCCACCATTTCTCCGCTTTCCACCATCAACCCTGCTGATATCGTCAGTATGGAAATTCTGAAAGATGCTTCGGCAACCGCCATTTACGGTGCGCAAGGTTCCAATGGTGTGGTTTTGATTACGACCAAACGTGGTAAGGCGGGTGAGGCTAAGTTTACTTATGACGGTATGTTTGCCGTTCAACGCCAGACAAAGCGTCTGGATATGATGAATCTGCGTGAGTATGCCACTTATTATAATGATTTGGCAAACATGGGTGAAATCTCTGACCCTAGTAATTATTATGCCGATCCTTCTCTGCTGGGAGTAGGTACAAACTGGCAGGACGCCATCTTCCAGACTGCTTTGCAGCATCAGCACCAGATTTCGGCACAAGGTGGTACAGAGAAGATACAATACTACGTATCAGCTTCCTATATGGATCAGGACGGTACCATCATCGGTTCAAACTTTAACCGTTACAGCTTCCGTGCCAACTTGGATGCCCAACTGAAGAAGTGGTTGAAACTCGGTTTGACCGCCACCTATACAGCAACGGGTGATGACCTGAAACTGGCAGACAGTGATGAAGGTTTGATTAACTACTCGTTGACCACTCTTCCTGATATACCTATCTATAATCTGGATGGCAGCTATGCCACCGTTGTTCGCGAAGGCTACACGAATCCTAACCCGATTGCCCTTGCCATGATGGATGACATTCTGCTGGACCGTCAGAAACTGACGGGTAATATTTTCTTTGAGGTTACTCCGATTAAAAATCTGGTATGGCATGCCGAATTGGGTTATGACATCAGTTCCAGCAAAGGTGAGCGCTACAAGCCGATGGTTGATTTGGGTGGATGGGTACGTTCCAGTAATGAAAGCAATATCCAGAAAAACAGCAGTACATTCTGGCAATTGAAGAACTATGTGACCTATTCCGGAAACATAGGCGACAAGCATCATTATACAGCCATGGTGGGTCAGGAGTGCTGGGAGTCCAGCTATGACTTCACGAGTGTGTTCAATAGCGGTCTGCCTTCGGATGAAGTGCACAATCCTGCCTTGGGTACGGGAACCCCGACTATCAATGCAGGTTTTGGAAGCTCGTCTATGGCATCTTTCTTTACACGTCTGACTTATAACTATGCCGACCGTTATCTGGGTACTTATACCTATCGTTATGACGGCTCTTCAAACTTCGGTCCCGAGAACCGTTGGGCAGGCTTCCATTCATTGGCTACTTCCTGGCGCTTTTCCAACGAAACGTTCTTTGAACCGTTGAAGAAGGTCATCAGTAACGGTAAGTTGCGTCTGGGATGGGGACAAACTGGTAATGCCAACATCGGTGGTTATGCTTGGGGTACATCCATGAGTCGTATGCCTTCCGGTCTGGGTATGGGGTATCGCCCCTCCAATATACCGAATACTTCCATCAAATGGGAGTCCCAGGAGCAATGGAACGTCGGTGTGGATTTGGGATTCCTGCACGACCGTATCAACCTGACGGTAGAGTGGTACAAGAAAACTTCCAGTGATATGTTGATGCCGTTGCAGTTGCCTTCTTATATGGGTACTTCCGGTAATGCCTCTTCTGCATTGGCTGCTCCGAAAGGTAACTATGGTGACATAGAGAATACCGGTTTTGAAATCTCTCTGAACACACATCCTATTACGGGTAAGTTTGAATGGGATTCTGACTTCCAGATTTCTTTCAACAAGAACAAACTGAAAGGATTGGCTGGTACAGCCAATGCGCAGATTGTGGGTTACGGACAGTGGACCGATGTAGTCAGTGTATCCAGTGTAGGCGAATCACTTTATAACTTCTATGGATTTGTTTGTGATGGTGTTTACAAGGACCTGGAGGACCTTCAGACTTCTCCGAAACCTGCCAAGTACCCGGCAAACGGTGTATTCGACCGTACCAATACCGTATGGGTGGGTGATGTGAAATATAAGGATATCAGTGGTCCTGACGGTGTGCCCGATGGCGTTATTGACGACTATGACAAGACCAATATCGGTTCTCCGATGCCTAAGTTTACTTTTGGCTGGACCAATACTTTCCGTTACAAGAACTTCGACTTGTCCGTTTTCATCAACGGTTCCTATGGCAACAAGGTGTATAACTACCTTTCCATGAAGCTGACACATATGAACTCTCCCTGGACTAACCAGCTGAATGCTGTAAACGGACGTGCACAGCTTGTTCCTATCAATCCGAACAAGGTCTACGAAGATGGAACGATGTGGTATAATGATGTGTCTAACGTCATGGTGGCAAACCCGGGAGCTTCCATTCCACGCGCCACTATCAATGACCCGAATGACAACGACCGTATCAGTGACCGTTATATTGAAGATGGTTCTTATATCCGTCTGAAGAACATCTCTTTGGGATATACTTTCCCGAAAAAGACGATTGATAAACTGGGACTGAGCAACTTGCGTATCTATGCCAATATCCAGAACCTGCTGACCATTACCGGTTATGACGGCTATGACCCTGAAATTGGTGCCAGCACTTCAAGCGTCAATGTCTATGGTTTGGACAACGGACGTTATCCGTCTCCTACAGTTTATTCATTCGGCTTGAACGTTTCATTCTAACACTTTAAATTGAAGAAAACATGAAAATCAGATATATTAAATATTGGGCGTTTGCAGCTGTACTCGGTATGGGAACAGTTTCATGCGAGGATTTCCTGAACCGTCCTACCGAAGACAATTATAACGAATCGAACTTCTATCAGAATGACGAACAATGTGTGCAGGGGGTTAATTATCTTTATAACTCACCTTGGTATGACTTTCAGCGCGGTTTTATTAAAGTCGGTGAAATCTTGTCTGGAAACGTATACGAGGGAAACAGCCCTTACTTGAATTTTACGGTGAATGGTACGGATGAAAACCTTGTGAACATGTCCTATTCTCTATGGGCAGTGATTGGCCATGCCAATACTGTATATACTCGTTTGAAGACGGCAAATGCGTCAGAAGCAGTGAAAAATCAGTGTATGGGCGAGTGTCTGGCATGGAAAGCCATGGCTTACTTCTATTTGGTACGTAGTTTTGGCGCAGTACCCATTATCCATGATAATACGGACGAATTGAATTCCGGTAATTATAACTCCAAATTCAAAGTGGAGGCAGCAGATGTGTACGAATATATCATTATGACTCTGGAGAAAGCTATGGAGTTGCTTCCGGCCAGAGGTGAAACGGGACGTATTGACCGCTATTGTGCCGAAGGTCTTTTGGCTAAGGTGTATCTGACTAAGAGTGGCCTTTCCGGTACCCGCAATGCGGATGATTTGGCGAAAGCGGCAGAATATTCCAAGGATGTAATTAATAATTCCGGCCGTAACTTGCTGGCTAACTATTCCGATGTTTTCCGTTTGGCAAACAACAAGAATGAAGAGTGTCTCTTCTCCTGGCACTGGTCGGCAGGACGTGACCCCTGGACACAGCAGAATACGTTGCAGTCGGACTTGGCAATGGTGGGATTCGATGAATTTGGTGATTGCTGGGGTGGCTATGCAGGTCCGTCGGTTGATTTGCAGGATGCATTTGGAATTTCCGCTTTGGAAAGTCCTGAGACGCGTTCGGATACGGATACCCGTCGTAAGGCTACTATGATGATGGCAGGTGATGTATACGATTATTTCTGGCAGGACAAGGGCGGATTTGATTATCTGCGGTTTATTTATGATGCCGAATATGGTAAGGGAGGACCTAATGGCGATTACCAGTCTCCTACCGGTGCCAATCACGTGAAGCATCTCTATGGTAACAATAATGACCATGTATTGGGCTTGGGCGTATCGGCTGGTAATATGTACAGCGGCCTGGCAACCCATATCCTGCGCCTGTCCGATATCTATCTGGTATATGCCGAGGCGAAAATGGGACTGGCTACCTCTACTACAGACCAGAGTGCACTGGATGCTTTCAATGCAGTACGTGGCCGTGCCATTCCGGGAGTTACTCCGAAAACCTCCATTACTTGGGAGGACGTCTGGAAGGAACGCCGGCTGGAACTGGCTTGCGAAGGCGACCGTTGGTATGATTATGTACGTTTGGCATATTATGATTCCCAGCGTGCTATCAATGAGTTGAAGGCACAGCGCCGTGATGTTTATTATAGTCTGGGTACTACTTATAAGGCTTATTATGAAAACGGCAGTTGGACGGTGAATCCGGACGAGACCCGTTACAATCCGGATGCAAAGGCGCCGAATGTGACAGTCTCCAGCTTTACATTGCCGTTCCCGACAGAAGACGTGGTGTTCAATCCTAATTTGATGAAAGACCCGGTACACGTAGATGTACGTTCTGAATTCAGTTATTAATTTAATGCTTGAAAAGATGAAAAATAATAGATATACGAATTGGTTCTTCGCGGCAGCTGTTGTTGTAGCAGGCTTTTCCATGGCGGCTTGTGAGGATGAACCGGATAAATATGAAGTGGCAGGGGGAAAGCCTACCTTGAAATATGTTCGTGTCCCTGATCCGGCAGCGGCAGACTCTTTGCTGACGGGGGCTTATATGGCGAATACGATTTGTCTGGTCGGTGAAAATCTGCGGAGTGTTTACGAGCTCTATTTCAATGACCAGAAGGCGATACTTAATACCAGTTACATCACTGACCATACACTTATGGTAGATGTTCCGAAAGAGATTCCTTCGGTAGTGACTGATAAGATTTATATGGTGACCAAAGCAAAGGATACCATAGATTATGATTTCAAGGTGTTGGTTCCGGCTCCTACCGTGAACTCCATTTCTTGTGAGTTTGCAAAGCCGGGTAGTGAGGTGACACTGATTGGTGACTATTTCATTGATGACCCGAATGTGCCGCTGACCATTACGATGGCCGGTAATGTGGAAGTGACTAATATTACGAACATAACCAAGACTGCGGTCAGCTTTATTCTTCCGGACAATGCTCCTGCAGGCTATATCAACGTGAAGTCCATTTATGGTACCGGACGTTCCAAGTTCCGCTATTATGATACACGTAACATTCTCTTTGACTGGGACGGTTCTCATGGCGGTATGGCTATTGCCCACGGTTGGCGTGATGGTAGCAAGGTGTTGAGAGAAGCCGATGAAAACAGTATTGACGGTGCTTATATCTGTCTCACCGGAGCACTTGACGGTGCTATCGGAGCTACTTGGGCAGAAGATGAGTTCTCGTTCAACTATTGGCCGGAACCGTCTGCCGGTTATCCCGAACTTTCTGCACGTCCTGAGTTTGCAGAACTGCTCGAGGAGTATGGCGTCAATGGCTTGCAACTGAAATTCGAGGTGAATATTCCTTCTTCCAATCCGTGGCAGTCTTGCGCTCTACAAGTGATGTTTACGGGTAATGATGTGGTGACTTATGCGACGGGAACTAATGCTTATTTTAGTGATACGAATGTGCCGCGCGGTTTGTGGTTGCCTTGGAAGAATACGGGTTCGTATGATACGGGTGGTAAATGGACAACCGTTTCCATGAATCTGTCCGAGTTCAACAAGACGCATGAAGGTAATAAGTGTGATAGAACTTTTGACAAGACTATGCTGACCGGATTGACATTCTTTGTCTGGGCAGGTGGTGTGGAAGGTAAGGATTGCAATCCGGTGATTATGATTGACAACATCCGTGTGGTACCTATTGAATAACCTTTTAAATAGAATACTGATATGAATAAAACATATAAATTTCCGGCACTGTGGATGATGTGCCTGATGCTCTTCAGTTGCTTGACGTTTACGGCCTGCGACAATGGGGATGATGAAGATACCAACCAATATAAAGGGGGAATCAGTCTGAATGTATTCGGACCGAGTCCCGTATCCCGCGGCGGTGTACTCCGTTTCCTAGGCAGTGGCATGGATAAAGTGACTGCGGTCGCTATTCCCGGTTGCGACGATATAACAGACATCGAAGTAGTCAGTGATACGGAAATCCGTGTCACTGTACCTCAGACAGCCCAGCCGGGGTTGGTTGTCTTGAAGACTCCGAAAGGGGATATTACAACAAAAACCGAGTTGACATTTACGGAGCCGATTGCTTTGGAGGCTTTTGCACCGGCAGAAGTAAAGCCTGGTAGTGAATTGACCATTACTGGTGAATATTTGAATTTGATTAAAGAAGTGATATTTGCTGACGAGGTAACAGTGCCTGCTGATGAGTTTGTCAGTCAAAGCCGTCAGGAGATTAAAGTTATTGTTCCTGATTCTGCTCAGACCGGTAAGTTCATCTTGTCTGATGGAGCTGAAATCCCCAATTGGATTTATTCTGAAGGGGAACTGGAGGTTACTTTGCCATCGGTAGAGGCTCCACTCGACCTGGTAGATAAGAAGCCGGGGGATGTCATTCGAGTTTCTGGTGAAAACTTTGATTTGGTGAAGAAAGTGCAGATGCCGAATGGGGATGAAGTTGAATTTACGATGACTGCCTCTTCCGAAGGAGATGAACTTACTTTTACATTGCCGGATAATGTCTCGGACGGAGAAGTTACGGTACTTCCTGCTTCGGATGTAAAAGTTGTGGTCGCTACTGTTGTAGTAGCTACGCCTTCGAACGTAGTGGCTGTTCCTGCTGTAAACTTGCGTGGTGGAGATATGATTACCTTGAAAGGTACCAATATGGATTTGGTGACTGATGTAACGTTCCCTGGTGTAGAAGAAGCAGTAGGATTGGAATCACAAAACTCGACTGAAATAAAGGTCTTGATGCCGGCTGCGGCTATTAGTGGTGATTTGCAATTGAATACAAATAGTGGAAAAGCAACTGCCGTATCTATTGCAACGGCAAAGCCGGAAAACATTTCTTATAGTGCGGCGACGGTCCCGGCAGGAGAGGCTTTGACTGTCAAAGGAGTAAATATGGATGTAGTTTCGGCTGTTGTATTCAGTGGTAATGTGGAGGTTACCGTATCCGATGCCACCGCTACTGCCATTTCCTTGACTGTACCCACAACTGCTGAAACCGGGGCCTTACTCTTGAAGATGGCCAATGGTGAATCTGTGGAAGCACCGTCTCTGACAATAGAGAAACCGGTATGCGCCTATTTGCCGGCATTGCCTGACAAATTGGTTCGGGGACGAATTGTGGAACTTGAGATTGTTAATGCTGATAAGCTGACAAATGTATTGCTGAATGAGGCTGCTGTTCAGTATATCAATGATGCAGCTAAAGGGGTATTGATGTTGAATGTACCGGCTGAGCTGGATGGAACTTATAGCCTAAAACTGATTTCTTCAAATGGTGAAATTGCTTATGATGTTCTTGTAGTTGCCAATGAAGAAACAGTTTGGGCTGGTCCGCTCGATATTAGTTGGGGTGATGGAGGACGTGTGTTGGTACCGGCTGTATCTTTTGCCAAGGTAACGGCAGGCACTGTCATGAAAGTCTATTTTGATCAGAAAGACCAGACTTGGGCACAGGCTCAGTTTAACTATGGCGATTGGAGTGGCATAGCTTTCTCTTTGTTTGATACGACTATGGTACCGACAGACATTTACGGATGGAGTTTCGAGAGCCGTGTGATGGAGTTGACGTTGACTCAGGAGATACTTGATAATATTCAAGCTAAACAAGGAGATTGTGAAGACCAGACAAATGTAGGTATCATTATTCAGGGCAGTGATTTGACGTTTACAAAAATAACGATTGTAAATTGATGAATTGTGGCTTGAAGAATGTGACTATGGATGCCCTGATTAAGAATGAAATAAAATCATAATTAAGATGAAGAAACTGAATATAAAATGGATGCTTTCGTTGATAGCAGCTTTTACTTTTGCCTCCTGCGATACTGATGTCGATCATGATATCCCAGCAGTGGATACACCGGTATTGGTGTCTACTACTCCTGAAAGTGGAGCAGCCAAAGTGAAAACGGGAGAAATCACTATTGAGGTGAAATATGACAAGAATATATTCTTTGCAACAGACAATCTGAGCGAAATCAAGTTTACCGGTGGTGAACTGATAAGTGCCGATGTACTTGGCGCAAGCAATATACTGACTGTAAAAGTGAATGTTCCCGGGAGAGAGACGGCTTGTTCTCTCTCTATCCCCGAGGGAATAGTAACCGGACCGAACCAGATGCCTGCTCCGGCTGTATCGGTTCAGTTCTCTACTGTCGCTTTGGACAAGGCACTGGTTGCCGCTAGTTCGGCCAAAGCTGTGAAACTGTACAATTATCTATTGGATAACTTCGAGACGAAGACACTTTCAGCTATGATGGCCAATGTTGCCTGGAATACGGAAATGTCCGAAAAGGTGTATGGATGGACTGGAAAATATCCGGCTATCAACTGTTTCGACTATGTTCATCTGCCGGCATCTGTAGCTGGAGCAGACTGGATTAATTACGGTGACATTACTCCTGTTAAGGATTGGTCTGACAAAGGTGGCATCGTAGCTGCCATGTGGCATTGGAATGTACCCAAGAAAGCTGTAGGCGAAGCTTCTTCTACCCAAATATGGGAAGGAGAGACAGTAATGCCGGGTGATTGGAGTGGAAATGTACAGATGACGGATGATGCTGCAAAAGCTGTCTTTGCTGATGCACAAGTGGGTCAGGTGATACGCGTGGCTGTGAAGGATGTGGCAGCGGGTGCACAAGGTTCGTTCAAAAACAGTGGTTGGAGCGAGATTGCTTCAGGAACTGATTATTTTGACATATCCGGGGACTATACATTGGTGATTACCGAAGATGTTTTGAAATCCCTGCAAGAAGGTGGTCTCATCATTGGTGGACATGATTATACAGCAGTTGCTGTTTATCTTGAAAATAACGGTACAGCTCTCGACCCGAATAAGGATTATGCCTTTTATAAGGCAGATACGGAGTTTGATGCTACCAATGCCACAGTGGAAGGCACTTGGGAAAACAAGGTGTTTACCGAAGATTTGAAAAATGCTGCCGCTTACTTGAAGCTATTGAGAGATGCGGATATTCCGGTATTGTGGCGTCCATTCCACGAGGCAGCCGGTGGCTGGTTCTGGTGGGGTAAGGATGCTGCCAGCTTTAAATCTCTGTGGATTGCTATGTTCAATTACTTCAAGACTGAAGGATTGGATAATCTTATCTGGGTTTGGACTACCGAGGGCAATGATGCCGATTGGTATCCGGGAGATCAATATGTAGACATCGTGGGACGTGATGTTTATAATAAGGAAACTGCAGATTGTGTTTCAGAATATACTTCCATTGCCGAAAATTATGGAAACAAGATTGTTTCGCTGAGTGAATGTGGTACGGTCGGACTTATTTCCGAACAATGGGCATCTGGTGCACGTTGGAGTTGGTTCATGCCGTGGTATGACGGGACAAATGAGGATGGTAGCCCGGTAGTCCATGCTGATGAAGCATGGTGGAAGGATGCTATGAGCCAGGAATTTGTTGTTTCCCGTGAAGAGCTTCCTTCTATGGAATAGCAATTTTTAATAATAAAATAGAAAGGGTTGTCTCTGGTTAGTATCGGGGCAACCCTTTCTGTCTTTTATAGCTTTTAGTTGTTGGTTATAGAATTCATGCTTTATACTTTTTAGGAAAAATAGTAATGGATGTTAAATGAGTGTCGTTATTTGATAAAATAGTATTATAAGGTTTGCTGCTAAAAGTCTACTTTTGTCAAGCCTAATTAAAATTTGATAATAATCATATAATGTTTAACCGCTAATGAAATGAAAAATGCCTATGAGAAAGGAGTGATATGTATACCAACCACTTTATAGAATAAGGTATATTTAATTTTTCCTCAAAAAGAGAAGTTTAACCTTATATTAAACGGTAGATGCCGCCAGGCAATACCAATTCATTAATCTAAGAAAAATACAAGTATGAATTTAAATTTCAGAAGAACCGCGCTGCTCGTGGGTATCTGTTCGGCTGTCAGCCTGACTTATACTCCGCAACTTTTCGCCGCATCGGTCGATGCAATAGATGCTGTGCAGCAAGCAAAAAAAATCACAGGTACTGTAACAGATGCAATGGGACCGGTCATCGGTGCCAATGTATTGGAGAAAGGAACCACAAATGGTGTCATTACCGACATTGACGGTAATTTCACATTGAATGTTCAGCCGGGAGCAACGATTGTTGTGTCTTTTATCGGTTATCAGCCGCAAGAAATAGTGGTAGGTAACCAGACTAGTTTCAAGATTCAGCTAAAGGAAGATACGGAATTGTTGGATGAAGTAGTCGTAGTGGGTTACGGTGTACAGAAGAAGAAACTGGTGACAGGTGCTACGGTTGAGGTAAAAGGCGAAGACATCGCAAAATTAAATACTACGCAGGCATTGGGCGCTTTACAAAGCCAGTCTCCGGGTGTAAATATTCAGGCCGTTTCCGGTCAGCCGGGTGATGGGTTTAAAATTAATATTCGTGGTGCTGGTACTAACGGAAATACAGCTCCAGTTTACGTTATTGATGGTGTAGCCGGTGGCGATATTAACGCCTTGAATCCTGCCGATATTGAACGTATTGACGTGTTGAAAGATGCTGCATCTTGTGCAATTTACGGTTCGAGCGGTGCCAACGGTGTTATCCTTATTACTACGAAGCAGGGTAAGGTAGGAAAGGTTTCTGTATCTTATGATGGAAACATAGGTTGGGCAAATATATATAAGATGCCTGATATGTTGAATGCCAAAGAATATATGGCGGTAATGGATCAAGTGGCCTATAATAATGGAGGCCAACCGTATGATTGGTCAAAATTCGTAGATGCTGATTTGCTGACTGCTTATCAGAATGGTACCAATCCTGGTACAGATTGGGTAAAAGAATTCCGGAATAAAAATGCTGTGGTTACTAATCATGCGTTGAATGTAACAGGTGGTTCTGAATTCTCCAAATTTTCGACAGGTATAGGCTATCAGTATCAGGATGGTGCATTCGGTGGTCCGGTGAAGACTGACTATCGTCGTTTTACTTTCCGCATTAATTCTGAGCATGTGATATATCGTAAGGGAGATGTGGATGTGATAAAGTTTGGTGAGAATATATATTATCAGCACAAACAGAATCAAGGTGTGCAGTTAGGTAATCAATATTCGAATGACCTTTCTAATGCTTTGCGTGCTATTCCTCTGATTCCTGTATATAATGAAAATGGTGATTTCTTCATGTATGATGATTTGAAGAATTTTGGAACGAGTGCTAATGGTATACTTGATTATACTGCATATGCTTCTAATCCGATGGCTCACATGGTATATAATCAGGCTGGGAATAATAAGAATAAGAATTTTAATCTGAACACAGCGGCATATCTGGAAGTACAACCACTTAAGAATCTTATTTATAAAGGTCAGGTTAGTTACAAACAATGGTCAAGTTCATGGCGTTCATATCTTCCCGTTTACCAAATTAATAATCAGGGAGATAGCCGTGATAAAGACCAAACGATAAATAACGTGTCTTTGGGTTGGAACTGGAGTTTGACTAATACGTTGAGTTATCGGTTTGATATTACAGACTTACATCATTTTGATGTTTTGGCTGGTACAGAGTATTCTAAATCAAGACCAACTTATGGCGAATCAGTAGAGGCAACCGGTTATAATAGTGCTTTTGGTGACTTTACACATGCTTATTTGCATAATACAGAACGTAAAGCTACTGCTACAGTAAATGGTTATCCCTCGGATTATGGTTCTAAGATGTCTTATTTTGGACGTTTGAATTATGACTTTAAGGAAACTTATATGTTTTCTGCTATCATTCGTGCCGATGGCTCGTCTAAGTTTGCGAAAGGCAATCAATGGGGATATTTCCCATCATTCTCTGCTGGTTGGGTTATTTCAAACGAGGCTTTTATGAAGAATACTGCTTCTTGGCTTGGTTTCTTGAAAGTCCGTGCTGGTTGGGGACAGAATGGTAATGACAATATCCCTAATTCAAATTGGCGTGCCGGTTACGAGTTTGGCGATTATGGTCTTTATACATTTGGCTCGGATAAGAATGGAGGTACAACCGGAGCTTACCCGAATCGTTTGGCTAACCCCGATTTGACATGGGAAACTTCAGAACAGACCAATATCGGTATTGATGCCCGTTTCTTGGATAACCGTCTGAGTTTTACCATGGACTGGTATAGCAAGCAGACGAAAGACTTGTTAGTGGAAGTGGGTACCAATGCGGCTTCCGGTTTCGCTACTCAATATCAAAATGCTGGTACGGTAAAGAATACTGGCCTTGAACTTTCAATGGGCTGGAGAGATCAGATTGGTAAGGAGTTCAAGTATGGGGTGAATGTCAATATGGCCTATAATAAGAATGAAGTAACGGAGGTTAATAACGCCAATCATTTTATTGAAGGCGGTAATGATTTGTTGGCTCAAAGTACGGGTCGGTTTGTCCGTATGGAAGAAGGACATCCTATTGGCTATTTTTATGGTTATAAGACGGATGGTGTCATTCAGAACCAGAATGACTTGCAGGCATATCTTGACCAGAATTGTAAAGGAAATGCGGCAAACTCTAAGCAAGGTGCAAGTATTAAACCGGGTGATTTGAAGTTTGTGGATGTTGATGGAAATGGGGTGATTAATGATGACGATAAGACTGATTTGGGTAATCCTCATCCTGACGTGACAATGGGTCTTACGTTAAGTGCGGAATATAAAGGATTTGATTTCTCTGTAACAACCTATGGCGCTTTTGGTGCACAGGTAGCTCGCTCTTGGCGAAAGTTCTCAGATGGACAGTATGAAAACTATACGACAGAAGTTTACGATTACTGGCATGGCGAAGGAACCTCAAACAGATATCCGCTGCTTGCGCCGGGAAATAGTGGACAGAATTTCCAGGCCATTTCAGATATTTATATTGATGATGCCGACTATGTTCGCATTCAAAATCTGACTATAGGATACGATTTCAAGAGAATTTGGAAGAACTGTCCGTTCCAGCAACTTCGTGTGTATGCTGCTGCACAGAATCTATTTACTTTTACCGGTTATAAAGGGATGGATCCGGAGAATGGTAGAGCCCTCAATGACAAAGAACCGTGGGTAACCGGTGTTGATGTAGGTAACTATCCTCAACCTCGTACTTATATGGTAGGTGTTAATGTTAAATTCTAAAATTGATACACGATGAAAAAAATAGCATATTTAATAGGTGCAGCTTTGATGATAGCAGGAATGTTTGCTTCTTGTAGCTTGGACTCGATGAGTCTGACGGAAAAAGATACGACCAATTTTCCTAAAACGGCTGAAGATGCCAATCAGGCTTTAGCTGCCATATATCAGAACCTGAATAATGTCAATGCTTTTCCACAGCAGTCTTTCTTGTATAATTCTCTGCTGGCTTGCGATGATATGTTGGGTGGTGGTGGTCCCAATGATAAGTTGATGCAATCTTTGGACCTTATTTGTAATACGGGTACAAATGCTACGCAGGACTACTGGGTGGCTCGCTATCAAGGAATCAACCGTGCCAATACGTTGTTGGAGGCTCTTGCTGGTATTGAAATGGATCCGGAAGTAAGAGCGCAGGCTGAGGGCGAAGCCAAGTTCCTTCGTGCTTTTTATTACTACGAGTTGGCTTCCATGTATGGGCGCGTACCTTTGGTGATTACTGCTTTGTTGCCCGAAGATACTACTCCTCCGACTGCCGCTGTTATCTGGGGGCAGATTCTGCAGGATCTTCGCGATGCGGCTGCAAATATGCCGGCTGTTCGCAAGTCGGATGGGCATGTTGATAAATATACGGCTGAAGCTATGTTAGGACGTGCTTGGTTGTATTATACTGGTATGTATGGCAATGGTGAAACTCTGAACGATTTGGTTAGTACGAACTATAGTCCGTTGACTTCAGTTGATTTGCCTGATGGGACAACTTTGACCAAGCAGGATGTGGTTGGGTATATTGATGATTGTGTGAATAATTCTGGTTATAGTCTTGTTCCTGAGTTTCGTAATTTGTGGGCATATACCAATAAATGTACGGTAGAAGATTTTCCGTTTACTGCCGGTCAGGGATTGAAGTGGGTAGAAGATGATGCAGCGGTAAATCCCGAATCCATGTTTGCCATTAAATATAATAAACTTGCATCTTGGAGCACTACTATCGGTTATGGTAACGGTTATGCTCTGCATTTTGGTGTACGTGGCAATGATCAGGCCAATTCTTTCCCCTTCGGACAAGGATGGGGTGCCGGTCCTGTAGCTCCCAATTTTTATAATGATTGGAGTGTGGCAGAACAAGATGATGCCCGTCGTCCGGCCTCCGTATTCAAGACGGAGGATATGCCGAGTTATAATAAAGGTGGTGGTGACGGCTTTATCCAAGAAACGGATTATTATCAGATGAAAATAGGTTCTATCATGGCTTATAGTACGGATGCGGCTGGAAATAAAACGATTGAGCCGGTATTTGAGAAGATAATGTATGGTGCCGACGGCTGGATTAATGATAATCTGATGCAAACCGGTTCTATTCATGATTTGGTTTTGATTCGTTTTGCGGATGTATTGTTGATGCAGTCTGAATTGAAGGAAGATGTTTCCGGTATAAACAGAGTGCGTAGTCGTGCCGGACTTGAACCTATTGGTACATATTCGTTGGCTGCATTGCAGAATGAACGCCGTTGGGAATTATGTTTTGAAGGTACTCGCTGGAACGATATTCGCCGTTGGCATATTGCTGCCGATGCCCTTGAAAGACAGACGGGAGCAAAGGTTTATACAAATGGGGCTGAAAGCCGTAATGTGGCGCAGAACGGTGGTTATGCCGCACGTTATAAGGCTACGGCAGGTTTCCAGAAGATTCCCGAAAACCAAGTCCTCCTGAATGAAGGAAAGGTAGAACAAAATGAGGGTTATACGGATGCAAGTGCTGAGTATAATGGTTGGCAAGAATAGAATATGAATTTAAAATGAAAAAAGATATGAAAAAGATATTATTCGCAATACCTTTGTTTGCAATGCTGCTGGTGGCTTGCGATCCGATAGTGGATGAAATCAGTCCGGATCCCAATGTCACACCGGAAAATCTTACTTTTGAACTTGTGGCCAAGAACCAGGGAAACAACAACATTCAGATTGTTCCTACTCCGTCACGTTATGTGAAGGTTTATGATGCTACGTCTGATATCAAGTTGGCAGAAGGTACGGCTCCGTCGGTTCAAGTAGCTCCTCCTAATAAAGAATTGCAAGTATATGTAACAACCATTAATTCGGACGGCTCCATAACAAAATCGGCTTCCAAATCAATAGCAGTAACGGAGTATACAGATCTTCCCGCTATTTATGCTGATGTATTCGGCACAACTCCGGACGGTGGTTATGGAACAACCACTTGGGTCTGGAATACAGAAGCTGCAGACGGTTGTTGGGGTAATGGAGGTTATCTCGGCAATACCGGCCCCGGTTGGTGGATTTGTGATGCTGTGGGAGATGTCGGAAACGGTAGAGGGCAAATTGATGAACAAGCTGTAGGAAAAGGATTGCCTGATGATGGATTAAATGGTTGGTTCTCACTTAGTTTGACTGGTGTTCAGACAAGTCGTGGTGAAAGTGGTTCTGTCAAGGTGTCAGAAGATGTGGTGCAATCCGGTTGGGATGTAGGTACTATGGAGTTCTCTGGTACTATTCCATTGTTAGGTATACAGCCGAATCAAGGAAATGCACGTCAGTATGAGTATCATATTTTGAAGATTACAGAAGATGAACTTCGTCTTTGTGCTCCTGAACCCGGTGCTGGCGCTTGGGGTACGGCATGGTTCTGGAACTTCAAGAAAAAATAGTTAATATTGAAAGGTACGGGTGGGTAACGACCACTCGTATACTTTTATTACTAATTAAAAAAATGCAACAATGAAACGAACTTTCTTTTTGATATTACTGTTCTTCTGTGCTCTTTTTGTTAAAGCGGATGTTTTGGGACCGTATACAATGGATAGTAATGTACCTCCCACACCAACCGGATATGCTCGGGTTGTACTTCCGATAGGAGGTGCTGACGCTTCGGTAGCCGTAAGCATAACTGTTTGTGACGAAAGTGGTCAACAGTATGTTTTGAGAACTACTACCCCAAATGCTGCTCCATATTGTTATTTCTTGGCTTATGGCGTTTACCGCGTGGTCGCTTTAGAGGATTGTACAGCACAATCTAATTGGGGCGCACTTACGGTTGGTACAATTTTCGAAGTGACAGGAGGTGGCTATATTTCTTTAAATTATATAGGAACAATCTCTACTCCAAGTATTGTTCAAGCATCGGGTACTGATGATAATGTTCCTCCTTCCAAAGTAGGTTACAATATAATGAAAGTGTATGGAATAGAGACAAACGGCGGTGGGGTGTTGGTTGATTCTGACAAAAAAGAATATGGTATCTTTAATTATACCGGACATATAGGCGGTGCTCATTACTTTTACATTAAGCCAGGCACATACACTATAAAATCTTTGAGTGCTACCAATGGAAATTATATTTATTTGGAGTATGGAAATGTTAGACAACCGCTTTCTGCTGGTAGGACTTTCACAGTTCCTGCGTCATTCTTCTCCATTGTGTTTTCTAAAAAGGCACTTTAAGAATAATCTATAAATGAATTATTCAACTCAAAGCAGTTGTCGTTACCCCCCCGACTTTATTAGTCGCCCGTAACATCGGATAATTGTAAATGCATTAACCGAATAGTACAATTGTTTAATGGTTAAATCAGGAAAAGGCGAGTCGTGAGATTCGCCTTTTCGCATTCATTCTCTATTGCCTTTCCGGATGCAATTCACATTCCTTTTTGTATTACCCCTGATTTCAGGGCGCAGAATGTTTCTTTTTATCCCTGCATCTCCTTCACCTCCTTCTCCCATCCTCCTGTTCATTGGCTTTCCCGGTGAAACCGCTTTCCACCCTCATCGCCCCGCCTTTGCATCGCGCGACACGCCGTAGTATCCCGGCATGGCCCGGTAGATGGGTTGCGTGGGCTTCCCCACATTCTTCAGCTTGCCCTCTTGCTGCAACCGTTTCAGGTGGACGTTCGCGGTGGTGCGCGCCATGCCGCAGAGCGCTTGGAAGTCACTGCGAATCAGCACGTCGTGGTCGGCAAAGTATTCTTTCAGCTTCATGTCTATCTCCACTTCCGAAAGCTTCAGGGAGTGGCGGGTGTATTTACTGCGGATGGCATTGACTCCCGTCATCGCTTGTTTCAGCCTGACGTCGGGACGGAAGCTGATGCTTTTCAGCCGGAGTTTCAGGTGCTTGTTCGGGGTGCTGCGGGTCACTTTCTGTGTGGCTTCCAGGGTGGGGGCGAAGTAGCCCAGCCCTTCGATGTGCACCTCGTGGCCGTCGCGCAGTTCTTCGCCGCAAATTTGCGCCAGGCAGTCTATCGCGTTCATCACGTCGCCCACCGTGAGCGAGCTGCGGGCATGCACGCGGTTGTAGAGCTGCCGCATGGTTACTTTCCCGTTGAGCAACGGGCGGGGATGGAGGCCTCTCTCTTCAGGGGCTTCCTCATTAGTGCCCGGATTCTCGTACCAGTCATATAGTATTGCCATATCAATAGGTTTTAGTGCGTTCAACATACTTGTTTCTTCCCTCGGAAGTGTCTTCCTGTAAGTGAACGACTCCGGTCGGCCGAACGAATAACCCGGGTCGTTCGATTGAACGACCTAAGTCAGGCGATTGGACGACCCGGGGCGTTCACTTATAAAGAACCGTGCAAAGGTACTGAAAATAAAGGGTTCCGAAGCATAAATAAGTATGTTTGTCGGCAGGAATGATTTTTGAAGAATAAGCGGAGAATGGTTTGCAAAACGCCCTCGGCAGGCAGTAACTTTGGCGAAGAGGCGAGAGGAAAGAAAGGATGATTCCCTTCCTCGAAACCTCCCAATAATCATTTTAATAAAAAATATTTATGAAGAAAAAACTGATGACTTTGCAGCAACACCGGCTCTTGAAGGAAGCGGGACAACTGATAGCCTTTTCCGAAAGGCTGAAACACGCACAAAAAGAAACGACCGACCGAAACTGGAAGGAGCGGGAAGAGCAGCGCCGCCGGAGCGCGAAAGCCGCAAGCACCGTGACTGCACTGAGCGGCGACATCGAGGAGTTCCTCACTTCGCGCTACGACTTTCGCTATAATCTGCTGACGGATGAAACCGAGTTCCGCCCCGCCGGACAACGCTCTGCCGCCTTCACCCCCGTGGGCAAGCGCGAGTTGAACACTTTCTGCATCGAAGCCCATGCCGAAGGTATTCCTTGCTGGGACAAGGACTTGAACCGATACGTCTATTCCACTTACATCCCTGCCTACCATCCCTTCCTGCTCTACATGGACGAACTGCCCGATTGGGACGGCAAGGACCGGCTGACTGCGCTTGCCTGCCGCGTCTCTTCTCGGCCCCACTGGGTGCGGGGATTCCATACCTGGATGCTGGGACTTGCCTCGCAATGGATGGGCGTGTCCGGGCTGCATGCCAACAGCGTGGCTCCCGTGCTTGTCAGCCGCGAACAGGGACGACGGAAATCCAGCTTCTGCCGTGCCTTGATGCCCGATGTGCTGGCACGCTACTACACCGACAACCTGAAACTGACCTCGCAGGGACAAGCCGAAAGGATGCTGGCGGAAATGGGGCTGCTCAATATGGACGAGTTCGACAAGTATGCCGAAAGCAAGATGCCGCTGCTGAAAAACCTGATGCAGATGTCGGTGCTCAACATCCGCAAGGCCTATCAGCAGAACTTCAGGCAACTGCCCCGTATCGCCTCGTTCATCGGCACCAGCAACCGCTTCGACCTGCTGACCGACCCCACGGGGAGCCGGCGTTTCCTCTGCATCGAGGTGAAGCACGACATCGACTGCACCGGCATAGAGCACGACCGGATTTTCGCCCAACTGAAAGCGGAACTCATTGCCGGACGGCGCAGCTGGTTCACCAAGTCGGAGGAGGAGGAACTGCAACGGCACAACGAGGCTTTCTATCGTGTCAGCCTTGCCGAGGAGGCGGTTCGCAGCTTGTTCCGTGCCCCGCTTCCGGCAGAGAAGAGCATCGACCTGACTGCCGCCGACATCTTTGACGAGTTGCAAAAAACGCATCCCGCCCTGATGCGTGGCAGCAATCCCGTGCAGTTCGGCTCGGTGCTGTTGCGGGCGGGACTGAAACGCCGGCATACGAAGTACGGCAACGTATACGAGGTGGTGAGAAGGAAAAAAGAAGTTTCACCGGAAAGGGTTGAACGATAGGGAAATAATGCGAAAGGTGAAGGGGTGAAGGAAGAGAAAGCCGGTTTATAGTCTCATTACGGATTGACATAGATTCCTATTAATTCAGGTTGTAGATGCCGATGGGATAAATATTTTCGCTCATAATAACTGTATATTTTATAGATTTCTATAAAAGTAACTTTTTTATAAGAACAAAACAAGCGAAAGTTGCGATTTTCACTACTTCTTGTCGGATAAAAAACTTATCTTTGCGATTGAAACAATCTCTTGTTAATGATATGAAATACACATCATATTCTTATCCTTCAGGCAGGGCGGAAGTGGCTGCATTTGTTGTGACCGGCGGAGTGACGGAATACCATGTGATGATACATGCCACTGACCCGAAACAGACCTATCGTGAACAGATGAATGTCGTGTTGGATGCGTATGCCGCTTTACTGAAAAAAGAACTGTCCGGAGCCGTGGCGGTTTTTAAAAGATACTTCCTGAGTGATGCCGCCAACCAAGCGGAACTGTTGCTTGCCGCTACGGCAGAAAGCTCCGATTGCGCGCTGTCTGTGGTGGAACAGCCTCCGCTGGATGGTACCAAGATTGCTTTGTGGGCCTATCTGCAGACCGATGTGCAGACACGAGTGCTGCCGAACGGACTGTATGAAGTGAAACACGGTGTTTACCGCCAGCTCTGGATGGGAGGCAGCTTCAACCGTGCCGCCAATTCGGAATACCAGATGCGTCTTTTGCTCAACGACTATGCCATGCAACTGATGGAGGAAGGGTGTACTCTGGCCGACAATTGCCTGCGTACCTGGATATTTGTGCAGAATGTGGATTGCAATTATGCCGGTGTAGTCAAGGCACGTAATGAGATGTTCGTCACCCAGAACCTGACGGAGAACACGCACTATATTGCCAGTACCGGTATCGGTGGGCGTCATGCCGACCCGAAAGCATTGGTGATGCTTGATGCTTTTGCTGTAGCGGGATTAAAGCCCGGACAAATCAAATATCTCTATGCCCGCACACACCTGAATCCCACTTATGAGTATGGAGTCAGTTTCGAACGGGGAACGGCGGTGGATTACGACGACCGTCGGCAAGTACTCATTTCCGGTACGGCGAGTATCAACAACCGTGGGGAAGTGATGTATGCCGGAGATGTACGCCGTCAGACAGAACGGATGTGGGAGAATGTGGAGGCTCTGCTGAAGGAAGCTGACTGCGGCTTTGGAGATGTAGGGCATATCATTGTCTATCTGCGTGATATTGCGGATTATGCTGTAGTGAAAGAGATGTTTGACAAGCGTTTTCCCGATACGCCGAGAGTGATTACGCTGGCTCCCGTCTGTCGCCCGGGGTGGCTGGTGGAAATGGAGTGTATGGCGGTGAAGAAAATCTCTGATTAAAAATATTATCTTTGGTTAATTGAATATTAGGCTGACAGTTGGTAAACGCCTACCTTTGTTGAAATTCTAATGTATAAGGATGAAAACACGTATCTTGCTTTTCTGTATCAGTTGCCTTCTTTGGGCAAGTTGTGGAAATTCCGGACAGAATTATGTGATTGAAGGAACGTTGCCGTCGGTGAAATACGACGGGGAATGGATATACCTCGTGCCGATGGAGAATGCGCCGGGGCGGGTGGATTCTGTAAAGATAACCAATGCCTCTTTTTCTTTTTCCGGACAAGGGGAGGAGATGAGGGTGTTGCGTCTGCGCCATCTGCTGCGTATCTACATCCAGGAACTGCTGGTGGTGACGGAGCCGGGAACCATACATGTGAAGGCCGACTCTGTCGGCTCGGTAACGGGCACTCCGCAAAATGATGCCCTTCAGAAATGGAAAGAGGGGAGGGAAAAGAAGCAAGAGGCTTACCATTTCATCCGGACGGGACTACGGAATGCCACCGGAAAAGATTCACTGCATCTGATACAGATACGTGACAGTCTGAGGATGCAGGAGCAGGAAACGAACTTTCTGTTTTTGAAAGAGCAGGGAAACAATACGTTGGGAATATTCATGCGGAAGATGGTGCGTGGCTCCTTGACGGAAGAACAACAAAAACTGTTGGATGAAAGCTTGCAGAAGGAAATACATTGAATGGGGAGCGGCAGGAATCGGCGCTTTGGCGTTGTTCCTTTTTTTCTTCCGGATATTGCCCTATCATCTGTTCCATCGGGAGCAGACACAACTCTTTTTGCTTGCCACCGAACCATTGGCCGGGTATCTGCGGCATCCGGCGGCTCTGGCACGTCTGTCAGGAGATTTCCTCACTCAATTCTTTTATTACGAAGGGGGTGGTCCGGCCATAATGGCTGTCGTGCTGTTGCTTTGGGGAGTGGTGGTGTTCCGTTTGTTGGTCCCGTACATGGGACGTTGGGCGTGGATTCCTACGGTGTTGGCGGTGGCTTGGGAGGCAGGAAGGCAATGCGGATTGAGTTATCCGCTTTCCGGCACAATCGCTTTAACCGGTATCGGAGGTGTTTTGTTGTTGTGTCGTAGCTGCATGCGACGTTCGTGGAAGTCGGGCTTAGCGGTAAGCATATTGGCGGTATTGTCCGGCTATTGGCTGTTTGGCTGTGGCGATTGGTCGTCACGATGGTACAATATGCCCGATTTAGGGCGAGAATATCTTTTGGCGTTGGATTCGGAAATGTATTTCGGCCGTTCGGAAAAAGTACGGAAACTGTTGGCGGAGGGTGAATACCGCTCTCCGTTCACTGCCTATTATTATAATTTGCTGAATGCACAGCAGGACCGACTTCCCGACCGGCTGATGGATGGTTATCAACCGGCTTCGCAAGGGCTGTTTCTGCCCGTGGCTCCCCATTCTACCTACCTCACTATTTATGCAGCCAATGAAGTCTGGTTTGCGTTGGGAGATATGACGATGGCTGAACATGCTGCCATTCTGGGAATGATTTTTTCTCCGCATCATACCGGAGCAAGAGCTGTCAAGCGTTTGGCGGAAATCAACCTGGTGAACGGTGATGAGGCGGCGGCTATGAAATATCTTCGTCTCCTGCAAAAGACAATGTGTTACCGTGATTGGGCAGGACGGCGTATTCCCGGAAAACAGACGGCCGAAGTCTGCCAATGGCTGGAACGGAAGCGGTTGTTGTTGCCTGCAACGGATACTTTGCGCTCTTCTGCCGACATTCCGCTTTCACTTCGTCATCTGTTGCGTAACAATCCTGATAATACGTTGGCATGCGATTACCTTCTCTGCTTTGATTTGCTGAATAAGGATATTGGGGCTTTCGCCGGAGATTATCGGGAGTTTGCTGCAAAGAAGTTTCCTTCCAGATTGTATGCCGAAGGTTTACTTATCTATCTTGCCGGGAAAAAGGCTTCGTTGGATGAAGTGGAAAAATGGAATATACCGCCTCAAGTATTGGATGAATTCAGTGAATATACCCGGCTGTACGAGGCAAACGATGGTAATGGTGCCCCTTTGCAAGCCAAATACGGAAAAACATATTGGTTTTATTTCCACTATGCTACGATGAAAAAGGGGAAGTGATTTATGATGAACATAGATATGAAATATATACAAGTTGTTGTGGGGCTGTTACTGTGCTACTGCCTATATGCTTGCAGTCCCCGTCCGGAGTCTGTACAGCCTGCAGACCGGTTATTGGTGCTCTATCCGGAATATCAGGATGTAACCATTCCCTACAATGTGGCTCCTTTGAATTTCCTTGTGCGAAATGAAGGGGTGGATGCGGTGTGCGTGAGTGTAAAGGGAGCATCGGACAGCTTGGAGATAAATGCGCGCGGGAACAAGGCGATATTCCCCTTGAAAGCTTGGCGTGCATTGCTGGAAGCGGAGAAGGAACATACTTTGGAAGTAGTTGTTACTGCCCGTACCGACGGCCGCTGGCTGCGCTATCCTTCCTTTGCATGGCAGGTAGTGGCGGACAAGCTTGACGCCTATGTCAGTTACCGTCTGATAGAGCCCGGTTATGAGGTATGGAATGCCTTGCAGATACGTGAACGTTGTATTGAGAATTTCGAAGAGCGTATTTTGGCGGATAACAGTCAGACAGACGGCAAGTGCATGAACTGTCATGTGCACGGAGGAAATAGTGGCAACCTTTCGATGTTCCATCTTCGGGGTGAGGGAGGGGGGACTGTCCTGAACCGTGACGGCAAGCTCCGTAAGCTTGCCTTGAAGAATGAACAGATGATATCTGCGGCTGTCTACGGGGATTTCCATCCTGACGGGCGGTATGGTGTGTTCTCGTCTAATGTGATTATTCCCATGTTCCATACGGAAAGTAACCGCCGTCTGGAAGTTTACGATACCGTCTCCGATTTGGCTGTCGCCGATTTTGACGGAAACCGGATGATTCTATCTCCGCTTACGGCGGATTCCACCGTATTGGAAACTTTTCCCACATTCTCTGCCGATGGGAAATGGATATATTACTGCTCAGCTCCGACTGTGCCATTGCCGGACAGCGTACAGCAATTACGCTATTCGCTTTGCCGCATTGCGTTCGATGCCAATCACGGCGCATGGGGTGACCGCGTGGATACCCTTTGGAATGCCCGGCTGGAGAAAGGCTCCGTGTGTCATCCGAAAGCCTCACCGGACGGACGCTACCTGCTTTATACCGTTGCTGATTATGGAACATTTCCCATTTGGCACCGGGAGACGGAATTGCAGCTGATGGATTTGCAGACGGGCGCCATCGACTCCCTGCCAATGGTCAACTCCAGCCGTTCGGACACTTATCACAGTTGGTCGTCAGGCAGCCGTTGGTTTGCCTTTGCCAGCAAGCGGGGTGACGGGCAGTACGGGCGGGTTTATTTTGCCTATCTGGATGCTGAAGGGAAGGCGCATAAGCCTTTTGTGCTACCCCAGTCGGACCCTGAAAAAGACGATTTGACATTGAAATCCTACAATATTCCCGATTTGTCGGCTACTCCCGTTCCTTTTGATGCTTCTTCCATCAAGCGGATAAACCGGCAACTGAAGGCTGAGGAATTCAAATGACAAGACATACAGAGAGTAACAAATTGTAAATAATAAATTGTAAATAGTAAATGTTCTTATTTCTGAAAAAGACTTGGAAGATAGGGTTGTCGATACTTTTTGGCGTAGCGGTGCTTCTCTTTTGGGGAAGCGTATATCCGGCCCATATTTCCTATCAGGAGCAGTTCCAGCTTTTCTTGTTCGATGCCGACTACTGGTGGGAACGGATAGTGGTTCCCGGTGGGTTGGCCGATTATATCGCAGAGTATCTGACGCAGTTCTATTATCACGTGTGGGCGGGAGCTTGTATTCTGGCTTTTTTGTACGTGTTGTTGCAACGGTTGGTTTGGAAACTGGCGAAGGAGCAGGGTGCGGCTGATGTGTATTATCCGTTGAGTTTTCTGCCCATCATTGTCTTGTGGCATTTCATGGGTGATGAAAATGCGATGCTGTCATTGGCGGTGGCTCTACTGCTGGTATTGTCAGCATCCTGCTGGTATGTGGATTTGAAGGGGAAGTGGCAGCGTGTCGCGTACATTCTGATTGTCCTTCCGCTGCTTTACTGGACAGCGGGTGCGGCACACTTCATCTTTATGGGCTGGGTGACTGTACGTGAGTTCCGGTTGAATCTTAAAGGTAAGAATTTCTGGGGTGGTGTCGGAGTGTTCTGGGGTGTAGGATTGTGGGGTATCGGCTGTCCGCTATTGGCAAGCATGTGGGTACAATTCCCCATTTACCGTCTGATGGGTGGTATAGGATATTACCGTTTCCCGGCAGTGATTCCCTGGATAGAGATAGGGCTTGCCGTATTACTGGTTGTTCTCCCCTTCCTGCTGTCCGCTTTGCCCGCTTTGAAGAAGAAGCCGGTATTTTATGGAGTTCTGCAAGTGGTGGCGGTAACATTGTTCGGCTATTACTACGTGGCGGCTGGTTGCGATATGGATAAAGAGGAAGCGATGGAGTATGACCAGCTGGTACGTAATAAACAATGGCAGGAGATTATAGAAAAGGCAGAAGAGAAGTCACCGGTTTCACCTTTCGGCGTGACCTGCCTGAATCTTGCTTTGGGAAAGACGGGACAGATGGGCGACCGTATGTTCGAGTTTTACCAGAACGGGACGGAAGGGCTGCTGCCGGAGTTTCAGCGTGATTTTACTTCTCCGTTGCCCACCAGTGAGGCATACTATCATTTGGGTATGGTCAATACGGCACAGCGTTTCACTTTTGAGGCGATGGAGGCCATACCTAACTTCAACAAGAGTGGCCGTTGCTTCAAGCGTCTGGCAGAGACGAACCTGATAAACGGGCAATACGAAGTGGCAGCCAAGTACCTGCGTTTGTTGAGGAAGACAATCTTCTACAGGGATTGGGCAGAGGATGCCATGACCTATCTGTATAATGAGGAAAAAATCAATGCCCACAAGGAGTGGGGTTGGTTAAGGCAGATACGCTATACGGAAGACTTCTTGTTCAGCAGCCAGGAAACGGACATCATGCTGGGGCTGCTTTACCAGCACAACCACCGGAACCGGATGGCATTTGAGTATATGCTGGCCTATGTCCTGCAGCAACGTGATTTGGAACGTTTCATGAAGTACTATCCGCTGGGTAAGCATGCCGGCTACGACCATATTCCCCGCAGCTATCAAGAGGCGTTGATATATGTATGGACACAGACGCACAAGAACTTCCAGGGTATGCCGTGGAGCATTTCGCCCCAAGTGGTGCGGGATGTAACGGAATTTGCGCGGATATATACCTCGCAGCAGAATGCCCGGCAGATGTTGGAGGCGCGTTTCGGCAGTACATACTGGAATTATTTGCTACTAAGAAAGTAAAATGAAAAAGATGAAGAATATAGCTGTTTGCATAATGGCTGCATGGTGGTTTGCCGCTTGCGGCAATCCGGTGACTTCCCCGGAAAGGGTGGATGAATGGCCGGATATCTATCCCGACTATATCGGTGTGACTATTCCTGCAACCATTGCTCCTATGAATTTCAATTGTATTGGTGGAGCGTACGAACGTGTGGATGTGACCGTGACCGGAGGAAAGTCCGGAGAGATGCACGTAAATGATAAAATAGTATCATTTCCGCAAGATGCATGGCAAGAGCTTTTGGAGGAGAACAAGGGTGATAGCCTTCTGTTTACGGTATGTATCCGGAAAGACGGCGAGTGGAAACAGTACCGCTCTTTTCCTATGTATGTCAGTCCGTATCCTATAGATTATGGGGTGGTATACCGCAAGCTGGCTCCCGGATATGAAGTTTATAGCAAGATGGGCATTTATGAGCGTGACCTTGCTTCGTTCGAGGAGCGTCCCTTGCTGGAGAATACCATGGTGCCGGGCATGTGCCTGAATTGTCATGCTTTCAACAAAACAAATCCGGACCATCTGAGCCTGCATATCCGTGGAAAGAACGGAGGGACCTTGATGCAGATAGACGGGAAGCGCGAAATGCTGGATACGAAAACGGATTCCACTCTCTCTGCGGGGGTGTACCCTTATTGGCATCCAAACGGCAAATATATTGCCTATTCTGTCAACAATACGCGCCAGTCTTTCCATGCGGTGAAGGATGAGCGTGTGGAAGTGCTCGACTTGGAATCGGATGTACTGGTCTATCATCCCGAGACACATGAATTACTGCTCTCTCCCTTGCTTCAGAAGAAGGAAGTCTTCGAAACCTTTCCAGTATTTTCACCGGACGGACGCAAACTGTATTTCTGTACTGCGGAGGCCAAGCCGATACCGGCGGAATATAAGGAAATACGTTATAGCTTGTGTAGTATAGATTTCAATCCGGAAGACGGGACATTTGGCGAAAAGATAGATACGCTGGTCAATGCGGCAGCTATGAAGAAAAGCATCTCCTTCCCGAGGCCCTCGTACGATGGCGAGTATATCATGTTTACTTTGTCGGATTACGGGAATTTCTCAATTTGGCATAAAGAAGCCGATTTATGGCTGTTGGATTTGCAGGATGGCGGTATGCGTCCCATAAAGGAGGTGAACAGCGATGATACGGAAAGTTTCCATAACTGGAGCAGTAACTCCCGATGGTTTGTGTTCAGTAGCCGCAGGGGAGATGGGCTTTATACCCGTCTGTATCTGGCAAGTATGGATGAGAATGGGGTGGTGGGCAAGCCTTTCCTGCTTCCTCAGGAAAATCCTTGGGAGTATTACGACCGTCTGGTCTACTCGTACAATGTTCCCGATTTTACAAGCGAACCGGTGAAGCTGGAACGCCGGAAAGTGGAACGGGGAATTGTCTCGCGGAAGCGCGTTCCGGTGAAAGTTAGATGATACGTTTTTTATATTCTGCTTTTTAATACAGTAAAGGGATAAAATTGTATCATTTTCTCTTGGTGCAATCCGCTATCTTTGTGCCAGGAATTAGTGTTACCAATAACAATACCAGATTGAAAAACATGGATATGAGAAAAGTAAAATTTGCTATGATGATTCTGGCGGCAAGTCTGTTGACCGCCTGCGGTTCTTCCAAGAAAGAACAGAGTGTGAATGAAGAGACGGCTGCTGCGCGTACGCAGGAAACGGAGAACTTACTGGCTAACTTGAAAAAAATCCCTTCCAAAGGTATCATGCTCGGCCATCATGACGATACGGTATATGGTATCGGCTGGGAAGGTGAGGAAGGCCGTTCGGATGTGAAAAGCGTGTGTGGCGACTATCCGGCTGTTATCAGCTTTGATTTGGGAGAGCTGGAACTTGGGAATGCCGCCAATCTGGATAAGGTTCCCTTCGATAAAATCAGGAAAGAGATAATCAATCAGTATCAGCGGGGCGGCATGGTTTCGCTCAGTTGGCATGCGCGCAATCCCAAGACGGGCGGTGATGCCTGGGATGTATCGGATACGACGGTGGTGAAGTCCATCTTGCCTGGTGGCGAGAATCACCAGAAATTTGCCGGCTGGTTGGGAGGAGTGGCCGATTTCCTTCATTCGTTGAAGACGGCGGACGGCGTGAAGATACCCGTACTTTTCCGTCCCTGGCACGAACACAGCGGCAGCTGGTTCTGGTGGGGCGAAAAACTGTGTACCCCTGAAGAGTATAAGGCATTGTGGCACATGACAGTGGATACTCTGCAGGCCAAAGGAGTGGACAATGCACTTTATGCTTACTCTCCGGGCACGGAACCCAAGGACACGACGGAATATTTGAAGAAGTATCCGGGCGATGAGTTGATAGACGTTATCGGTTTCGATACCTATCAGTTCGATCGGGATGCCTATCTTGCCGGGATGGATAGGGCACTTTCCATTATCGACAGTGTAGGGAAAGCACACAATAAGGTGATTGCTGTGACCGAAACCGGTTACGAAGGAATTCCCGATGCCAAATGGTGGACTGGTACTCTGCTGCCTGCGTTGGAGAAATATCCGCTTGCCTATGTGCTGGTGTGGCGCAATGCCCGTGAAAAGGTGACCCATTACTATGCCCCCTATCCGGGACAGACATCTGCGGAGGATTTTGTGGAGTTCTATAACAATCCCAAGACGCTGTTTGCAGCTGATGTAAATCTGTATCAATAAACAAACAATCAATATAACAGACATGGAAGCTTTTAAAGAAAAGGTAGAGAGGCTCTTTCAGAGACACGAAGAGTTGATTACGAGAAAGAATGTGGCCGTGGAAGACGGCAATGGCATATTCACCCGCTATAAATATCCGGTAGTGACGGCTGCTCATACACCTGTATTCTGGCGGTATGATTTGGATGAGAAGTCCAACCCGTACCTGATGGAACGTATCGGTATGAATGCGACCATGAATTCGGGGGCCATTAAGTGGAATGGCAAGTATCTGATGGTGGTACGTGTAGAGGGCGCTGACCGTAAGTCGTTCTTTGCCGTAGCCGAGAGTCCCAACGGCATTGATAATTTCCGGTTCTGGGATTATCCCATCACCATGCCCGAAGACGCGATTCCGGCAACGAATGTATACGACATGCGCCTCACGGCTCATGAGGACGGCTGGATTTACGGTATCTTCTGCGCCGAACGCCACGACGACAATGCGCCTGCCGGTGATTTGTCCTCGGCTACGGCTACAGCTGCCATTGCCCGCACCAAGGATTTAAAGAACTGGGAACGCCTGCCCGACCTGAAGACCAAGAGCCAGCAACGCAACGTAGTGCTGCACCCGGAGTTTGTAGATGGCAAATATGCCCTCTATACCCGTCCGCAGGATGGCTTTATTGATGCCGGCAGCGGTGGTGGTATCGGCTGGGCGCTGGTGGACGACATAACCCATGCTGAGGTGAAGGAAGAGAAGATTATCGACCAGCGCTACTATCACACCATCAAGGAGGTGAAGAATGGTGAAGGTCCGCATCCCATCAAGACTCCGAAAGGATGGTTGCATCTGGCTCATGGTGTCCGCGGTTGTGCCGCCGGATTGCGTTATGTGCTCTATATGTACATGACTTCCCTGGAAGACCCGACGAAACTGATTGCCACTCCCGGTGGGGCCTTTATGGTACCCGAGGGTGAGGAGCGTATAGGTGACGTAAGCAATGTACTTTTCACCAACGGCTGGATTGCCGACGAAGACGGAACAGTATTCATCTACTACGCTTCTTCCGACACGCGGATGCATGTGGCTACCTCTACCATTGATAAGCTGGTGGACTATTGCATGAATACGCCTGCTGACGGCTTGTCTTCATCAGCTTCGGTAGAAACGTTGAAGAAGCTGATAGACAAGAATTTGCAGATAATGAAATAATAAAAATACAACATACTATGGCAACACTAAAAGAGAAAATCGGTTATGGTTTCGGGGATATGTCTTCCTCTATGTTCTGGAAAATATTCTCCTATTACTTACCGTTCTTCTATTCGAATATTTTTGGCTTGAGCTTGGCTGATGCAGGATTGCTGATGCTGGTGACACGTATTTGGGATGCAGTGTCCGATCCGATGATGGGAGTCATTGCAGACCGTACTCATACGCGTTGGGGTAAATACCGTCCTTATTTGTTGTGGATTGCAGCTCCTTTTGCCATTGCCGGGATTTTACTTTTTACAACGCCCGACATGGGGACAACGGGTAAGCTGGTATGGGCTTATGTCACTTACATCTTGATGATGACGGTATATACGGCAATCAATGTACCATACGGGGCTATGTTGGGAGTAATGACTGATGATTCGAACACAAAAACGGTTTTCTCTTCTTACCGTATGTTTTTTGCATACGGAGGTAGTTTTATCGCTTTGGGAGCATGGGAGCCATTGTGTAATTGGTTTAAATCAATGGACTATAGCAATGCTTCCAGTTGGCAATATGCCATGGTATGCATTGCCACGCTCTGCTTTTTGGGTTTTCTGTTTTGCTTTAGCATGACGCGCGAGCATGTCAAGAGTGTGGCGTCCGAATCCATCGGTAAGGATGTGAAGTCACTGGTGCGCAATTCGCCTTGGTGGATATTGAATGGTGCGGCGTTGTTGTCGAATTTCTTCAATACGGTACGCGGAGCTACTGCCGCCTACTTCTTCAAGGACTATATCAGTGCCAATGCATTCCTCGATTTCGGGGTGTTCAATCTGGTATTGTATGCCGGCTTGTTCCTGATGGTGGGTGAAGTGTGTAATATGATTGGTGTGGCGCTGGCTGTGCCTCTGTCCATGAAGTTTGGAAAGAAGTCCACTTATATCATTTCGCTCGTGTGCCTGGTAGTGCTCAGCGTGCTCTTCTTCTTTGTGCCGAATGACGGGCTGGGATGGTGGCTGATGATGATTTTCCAGGTGCTTATCTCCATCTGCACCGGTATCGTATCTCCGTTGATTTGGAGCATGTATGCGGATGTGGCGGACTATGCCGAGCAAAAGGATGGCACATCCTCTACGGGGCTGATATTCTCTTCCGGTTCTATGGCGCAGAAGTTTGGCGGTGCATTTGCAGGCTGGGCAGTAATGGCACTGTTGGCATTCTTCGGTTACAATACCGCAGAGAATGCCGTGCAGACTCCCGAGGCGCTGGATGGCTTGAAGTATCTGATGAGCTTTATTCCTGCTGCGATAGCCGCACTTTCCATCGTTGTCGTATTCATCTATCCATTGAATAAGACGCGTATGGCAGCCATCAATGCAGACCTGAAAGAGCGCCGTGAGAACCTTTAGCAGAATAACTCATAACTTATAACTCATAACTCAAAAACTTGTGGATATCAAGAAGATGAAACAGGAGATGGAGGAGGAGCTGGTTTCCAATATCCTCCCCTTCTGGATAAATAGAATGACGGATGAAGTGAACGGCGGTTTCTACGGCCGTATCACGGGCCGGGAGGAGGTGAAGCCCGAAGCAGAAAAGGGGGCAATCCTGAACGCCCGCATCTTGTGGACCTTCTCGGCTGCATACCGCTTGCTGAAGAGGCCGGAGTATCTGGAAACGGCTACGCGTGCCAAACGTACTCTTATCGACCGTTTCTATGACAATGAATTTGGTGGAGTTTACTGGTCTCTCGACTATAAAGGCAATCCGCTCGATACCAAGAAGCAGATTTATGCTTTGGGGTTCGCCATCTACGGGCTGAGTGAATATGCTCGTGCCACGGGCGATGATGAAGCGCTGGCATATGCCATCCGCTTGTTCGAGACCATCGAAGAGCATAGCTTCGACCCCGTGAAAAACGGTTATTGCGAAGCCTTGACCCGCGAATGGGGAGAAATAGCCGACATGCGCCTCAGCGCCAAGGATGAGAACGAGCGCAAGACGATGAATACCCATCTGCATATTCTGGAACCTTATACCAATCTTTTCCGCGTGTGGAAGGATACCCGTCTGGAGAGGCAACTGCGCAATTTGATAGGCCTTTTCACGGAACGGATTCTGAATATCAAGACCGGTCATCTGGAATTGTTCTTCAATGATGATTGGGTTAGTAAATACCGCATTGTCTCCTATGGGCACGACATCGAAGCCTCCTGGTTGATACACGAGGCTGCCCTTGTTCTGGGCGATAAGGACCTCCTGGAGAAAGTGGAACCACTTGTAGAATACATCGCTGCCGCTGCCGATGAAGGATTGACGCCCGACGGCAGCATGATATACGAGACTTTTCTGGATAAAGGAAAGACCGATACTGACCGCCACTGGTGGGTGCAGGCCGAGAACGTAGTGGGACATGCCAACCTCTACCAGCACTTTGATGACGAAGTGGCCATGCAGAAGGCTCTCCGATGTTGGGACTTCATCAAGCAGCATCTGGTAGACTACAAGTACGGAGAATGGCATTGGAGCGTGCGTGCCGACGGCACGGTGAACACCGATGATGACAAGGCGGGATTCTGGAAATGTCCGTATCACAACGGACGTATGTGCATGGAAATTATTGAACGTTTTTCATAGGTTTTCTATCATAAGAAGATGAATAGATTGATGGTTTTGGGGATTCTTGTCTGGATGGGGATTGCGCTGCATGCGCAATCTCTTTATCCGGACTTCAGCAAGCTGAACTTCGGGTGCGATGGAAACAGCATTACCGCAGGCGAACAATGGTCTAAGACTGTAGTGGATAAACTCGGATTCGCTACACATCACAACGTGGCGGTCGGTTCTGCCACATGGGCATGCCATCCCGATACTCAGGATTATGGCAGCGAAGCTTTTGCCGGCATCTCCGGCGGTTGGCAGGTTACGGAGGATAAGCATGAGTTACAGATGCGGCACAACAACGTGTCAAAGGTGCATATCCAGAAGTTCATAGCCGAAGTGGAAAGTGGCGCTTACCCTGCGCCCGATGTCTTTGTGTTCTCTATGGGAACGAATGACCGTAACTTGGGTAGTGCCGAAGAGGCCCTTAAAGGGAAGACGCTCGATGAAGTAGATGTCAACACCATGGCGGGCGGTGCCCGTTGGTCCATTCAGACCATTCTGGAGCATTATCCCCAATGCCGCGTATTCGTGTGCACGCCGATTCAGACCGGCAACCCCGAACACAATGCACTGAATCTGCAGAAGATTGCCATCTTGCGTGAGTTGTGCCGGGCGCTTTCCGTGCAGCTGATAGACTGTTACTCCAATTGTGGTATCACCGAAAAGTTTGAGCAGCCTTCCGGTAGCGGGCGCTATCTGCGCGACGGGTTGCATCCCGACAAACCGGGGCAGGAGCTGATGGGCCGTTACATCGCGAAGGAGATACGGAACCATTTCTTTTAGTTCCGTTCTGCATATTCCGGTTGGAATAACTTATCATTTAGGGCTTGTAAAGCCCTTTTTTTGTCTGTATTCTTAATGACGAATGCCACATCATTATTGCTGCTGCCATATGAAATCATCCGTAGGGGGATGTCCTTTAGCGCCTCCATAATCTTTGCCTCAAATCCGGCATATTCCCATTGCATGTTGCCCACCACGGAGACGATGGTCATGCGGTCTTCTACCAATACATGGGCATATTGGCGTAGTTCGGAGATGATGTTCGATAAACGAGTGCAGTCGTCTATAGCCACAGATACGTCCAGATTGGAAGATACCAGCAGGCAGAGGGGGGTACGGTACTTGGCAAAAATGTCGAAAATCTTGCTGATGAACAGATAGGGACACAGATTATGGTTCGATTCGAACTTTATGTATATGATGTGGTCCTTGGCGGCTATGGCCTTGATGATATTGTCGTCCTGCAGGTTGGAAATTAGCGTGCCTTCTGCCGACGGTTCCATAGAGTTAAGCAACCGGACGGGAATATTCCTTAGGCGTGCCGGGGCGATACAGAAGGGATGCAGTATCTTGGCACCATAGAAGGCCAGTTGTTCGGCTTCGTTGAAGCTGAGGCGTTTCACGGGGCGGGTACCTGACACCTCGCGCGGATCATTGTTGTGCATGCCATCTATGTCCGTCCATATTTGTATCTCGTCTGCTTGGAGGGCGGTGCCAATGAGGGAAGCAGTGTAATCACTGCCGCCGCGTTTCAGGTTATCTGTTTCGTTATAGGCATTCTTGCAGATGAAACCCTGAGTGATGAAGAGATTGATGCCGGGATGGCAGGCAAGCTGTTCTCGGAGTTTCTGTTCTATATATTCCAAGTCGGGTTCGTTGTCGGGGCCGATACGCATGAAGTCGAATGCACAAAGCAGTACATTGGGAACTTTCAGCTCGCGCAGGTAGAAGTGCATTAGGGCGGTACTGATAAGTTCGCCTTGTGCCAGCACTTCCTTCTCTTCGACAGAGGTGAAGGAATCTTTGGTAAATTTCCAAAGTTGCTGGAAGCGGTCGAGGATATAATCTATTGCTTCCCGTTTCAGTTTCTCGTCGGTCAGCAACCCATTGGCAAATTCGATGAATTGGAATTCCAGCCGGGTGATACGGTCGTGAGCTTGTTCTATTTCACGGTTGAACAAGTTGGCGGCAATCTCCTCCAGATGGTTGGTGGTGCCTGCAGTGGCAGACAGTACCACAATCTTGGGTGTTGCATCTTTAATGAGTGTTGCTACATGTTTCATTCTCTCTACGGTGCCGACGGAAGTTCCGCCGAATTTACAAACTTTCATTTCTTGTTTCTTTTTTAACAGTTTCATAATTGCATTCATCCGGATGTTCTTCCTTCCGGCTTTTCATTTCAGGTGGCCTCTTTCCAAAATGGAAGGGGGAGGCATGAGGGGCTTTCACTGGGACTAGGCCTGCATAATGCCGCTGTGGCATTGCTGTGGTGGGATATTCATATCCCGGTTGGTGGCAGGCTCTTGCCCCTTCACCTATAAAAGTTCAAAAGATATGCCGTTGGTATTTGGGAAAAGCCTATATTTGCACACCCTGTTTTTTACCGTTATCAGTTTAAAAACTTATCGAATAGATATGAGTAAGATTCTAATCATTGATGATGAGGTACAAATCCGTACCCTTCTGACACGGATGATGGAGTTGGAGGGATATGACGTCTGTCAGGCTGGTGATTGCAGGGCTGCCCTGAAGCAACTGGAACTCCAAAATCCCGATGTAGTTTTGTGTGATGTGTTTCTGCCCGATGGAAATGGGGTAGACCTGGTGTTGGCTATCAAGAAGGCGGCACCCAATGTGGAAGTTATTCTGCTGACAGCGCACGGCAATATTCCCGATGGGGTGCAGGCCATCAAGAACGGTGCTTTCGACTACATCACCAAGGGAGACGATAATAACAAGATTATTCCTCTGATAAGCCGTGCTGTAGAGAAAGCGCGTATGAATGTGCGGTTGGAAAAACTGGAGAAGAAGGTGGGACAGACGTACTCTTTTGATTCTATCCTGGGAGAATCCAAAGTCCTGAAGGATGCTGTTTCATTAGCTCAGAAGGTGTCAGGGACTGATGTTCCTGTACTGTTGACTGGAGAAACGGGCACGGGTAAGGAGGTATTTGCCCAGGCCATCCACTACAGTAGTAAGCGTGCACGGCAGAATTTTGTAGCGGTTAACTGTTCTTCGTTCAGCAAGGAGTTGCTGGAAAGTGAAATGTTCGGTCATAAAGCCGGTTCGTTTACCGGCGCATTGAAGGATAAGAAGGGACTGTTCGAGGAAGCGAATAATGGGACTATTTTTTTGGATGAAATCGGTGAGATGGCGTTTGAACTGCAAGCCAAGTTGCTGCGTATTCTTGAAACCGGTGAGTATATTAAGATAGGTGATACGAAACCTACCCGTGTCAATGTCCGCATCATTGCCGCTACGAACCGCAACTTGTCTCAGGAGATTGTTGCCGGACGTTTCCGCGAGGATTTGTTTTATAGATTAAGCGTATTTCAGATACATCTGCCGCCATTGCGCGAACGTGCAGGTGATATCCGGCTGTTGGCGAAGGCTTTTATAAAGAGTTTTGCGGAACAGCTGGCGCGTCCGGTGGTTGAAATAGCTCCCGCATTTCTTGAAGCATTGGACTCCCAACCGTGGAAGGGAAATATTCGTGAATTACGTAACGTGATAGAACGCAGTATGATTGTTTGCGAGAGCGGATATCTGGACATTGCTGATTTGCCGTTTGATATTCAGAATGCCCATTATGAACACTCCAATGATTCAAGTCCCGGCAGTTTTGAACTTTCAGCTATGGAACGCCGGCACATTGCCCGTGTACTGGAGTATACAAAGGGGAATAAGACAGAAGCAGCCCGGTTATTGAAAATAGGTTTGACGACGTTGTATCGGAAGATTGAGGAATACAAGATCTCAGATCTATAATAGGGGGCTCAGTATACGACTGAGGTACCTTCGATATAGGACCGTGGCAAGATTATTCTTGAAACAGGCTTAGAAGCAGAAAGTGCCTATGGGCTAAAACATATCAAAACAGGTTGCACCTTTTCATTTTGAAAGGGTGCAACCTGTTTCTTTTTATACTTGTTTAGTATGTATTCTGTTGATAATTAATGGTGTATGGTATATGCGCTCTTTTTGGCACATATTTGGCACATTCCTGGCAGACAAAAATATGTAGTAACATTTTAAAAGGTAAAAACATGGGAATAACAGTATCATTTATTTTTTGCCTATTGAGCGGTTTGTTCGCCTTTTGGCTTTTCTGGAAATGCGTAGATTGGTTTGAGAAGATTTAAAAGAGAGAATTATGTACACAGCTTTATTTGTATTAGGTATTGTAATGTTCGGGTATCTGACTTATGTGCTGATAAGACCCGAAAAGTTTTAATGAATGGAGAGTGGAGAAATGAACACTGAAATTTTAGGTGTAGCCTTGCAGATTGTTCTGCTGATTGTGATATCCTATCCTCTGGGAAAGTATATTGCCAAGGTTTACAAAGGCGAAAAGACATGGTCGGATTTCATGAAGCCGGTCGAGAGATTGATTTATAAAGTGGCCGGAGTCAATCCGGAGGAAGAGATGAACTGGAAACAGTTCTTGAAAGCCCTGCTGATTCTGAATGCCTTTTGGTTTGTATGGGGCATGGTGCTACTCTGTACACAGCAGTGGTTGCCGTTAAATCCGGATGGAAACGCTAACCAGACACCGGACCTGGCATTCAATACATGTATCAGTTTTATGGTGAACTGTAATTTGCAGCATTATTCCGGTGAAAGCGGACTGACATATTTTACACAGTTGTTCGTCATTATGTTGTTCCAATTCATTACCGCCGCTACCGGTATGGCAGCTATGGCAGGTATCATGAAGGGTATGGCTGCTAAATCGACGAAGACTATCGGTAACTTCTGGAAGTTCTTGGTTTTGAGCTGTACCCGTGTATTATTACCGCTTTCGTTGATTGTGGGCTTCATCCTCATTCTACAAGGTACTCCGATGGGATTTGATGGTAAGCTGGAAGTTCAGACGATGGAAGGACAAACCCAGTTGGTTTCACAAGGTCCTACGGCAGCGATTGTTCCTATCAAGCAATTGGGTACGAACGGTGGCGGTTACTTTGGATGTAACTCTTCACATCCGTTGGAAAATCCTACTTACTTGACAGATATTGCAGAATGTTGGTCTATCCTAATTATACCAATGTCTATGGTGATTGCACTCGGCTTTTACATCAAACGTAAGAAGATGGCTTACTCTATCTATAGCGTAATGCTTTTTGCTTTTCTTGTCGGTGTTTGCATCAATGTTTCGCAGGAGATGGGAGGTAATCCGCGCATTGATGAGATGGGAATTGCTCAAGACAATGGAGCAATGGAAGGTAAAGAAGTCCGTTTAGGGTCTGCTGCTACTGCTCTTTGGAGTATTGTGACTACAGTTACTTCCAATGGCTCTGTGAATGGTATGCATGATTCAACGATGCCTCTTTCCGGTATGATGGAAATGCTGAACATGCAGATTAATACGTGGTTTGGAGGTGTGGGTGTAGGTTTCATGAACTATTATACATTCATCATTATCGCCGTATTCATCAGTGGACTGATGGTGGGACGTACTCCGGAATTTCTCGGTAAGAAGGTAGAGGCGCGTGAAATGAAGATTGCTACCATTGTGGCACTGCTTCATCCGCTTATCATCTTGGGCGGTGTGGCACTTTCTTGCTTTTTGTTCGCTCATTATCCTGAATTTGTGGCAGGTGAAGGCGGCTGGTTGAATAATCCCAGTTTCCACGGACTGAGTGAGCAGCTTTATGAATATACTTCGGCTGCGGCCAATAATGGTTCTGGCTTCGAAGGATTGGGCGACAATACTTACTTCTGGAACTATACTACCGGCTGGACGCTGATTTTAGGACGTTTCCTGCCTATCGTAGGTCAGGTAGCCATTGCTGGTCTGTTGGCCGGAAAGAAATATGTTCCGGAGAGTGCCGGTACGCTGAAGACAGATACAGTAACTTTCGGTGTGATGACTTTTGCCGTTATCTTTATTGTGGCTGCCTTGTCATTCTTCCCGGCACATGCATTGAGTACGATTGCTGAACATTTCAGTTTGTAATAGTAGTTTGTAAAAAGTAATTTCATAGGTATGAAAGATAATAAATCAGCTTCTCTGTTTCAGAAGGAGCAAGTAATGGAAAGTTTGAAGCAATCATTCGTGAAGCTAAATCCACGAGTGATGATAAAGAATCCAATTATGTTTACGGTGGAAGTCGTAACGGTTGTCATGCTGATTGTCTGTTTCCTTTCATTGGGTACTTCGGAATATGGAGCATTCGGATATAATTTATTGGTATTCATCATCTTGTTTGTGACGTTACTGTTTGCTAATTTTGCTGAAGCCATCGCTGAAGCTCGTGGTAAGGCCCAAGCTGACAGTTTGCGTAAAACCCGTGAAGAGACTCCTGCTAAAGTGTTGGTTGACGGTAAAATCCATACCGTTAGCAGTTCACGTTTGAAGAAAGGTGACTATTTTATTTGTGAAGCAGGAGATACGATTCCTGCCGACGGTGAGATTGTGGAAGGTTTGGCCTCCATTGACGAAAGTGCCATTACCGGTGAATCTGCTCCGGTTATCCGTGAGGCCGGTGGTGACAAGAGTTCCGTAACTGGTGGTACAAAAGTTCTTTCTGATAAAATCAAGGTATTGGTGACGCAGCAACCGGGTGAGAGCTTTCTTGACAAGATGATTGCTTTGGTAGAAGGCGCTACTCGCCAGAAGACTCCGAACGAAATAGCATTGACTATTCTTCTGGCTGGTTTCACTTTGGTATTCGTTATTGTATGTGTAACGTTGATTCCTATGGCTGATTATACGAATATTGACCATCCGGGAACTTATATCTCCATTGCAGCCATCATATCTTTGTTTGTCTGCTTGATACCGACTACTATCGGCGGACTGCTTTCTGCCATCGGCATTGCTGGGATGGACCGTGCTTTGCGCGCTAATGTAATTACAAAATCCGGTAAGGCGGTAGAAACAGCCGGTGACATTGATACCTTGTTGCTAGACAAGACTGGCACCATTACAATCGGTAACCGTAAAGCTACTAAGTTTCATTCGGCTTCGGGTGTTGACGAGAATTTGTTCGTAGAGGCTTGCTTGTTGTCCTCACTTTCTGACGAGACTCCGGAGGGTAAGTCTATCATTGAACTGGGACGTGAAAACGGTCATCGTATGCGTGATTTGAATACTACCGGTGCTCATATGATTAAGTTTACAGCCGAAACAAAATGTTCGGGTGTGGATTTGCAGGATGGTACTCAGATACGTAAAGGCGCATTCGACGCTATTCGCAAGATTGTGGAAAATGCCGGAAACAAGTTCCCGAAAGAGATTGAAGAGGTGATTGCTGTAATTACCAGCAACGGTGGAACTCCGCTGGTGGTATGTGTCAATCAGAAAGTTACTGGGGTAATTGAGTTGCAGGATATTATCAAACCGGGCATTCAGGAACGTTTTGAGCGTCTTCGCAGGATGGGTGTGAAAACTGTGATGGTGACCGGTGACAACCCTTTGACAGCCAAATATATTGCAGAGAAAGCTGGAGTAGATGATTTCATTGCTGAAGCCAAGCCGGAAGACAAGATGGAATATATCAAAAAAGAACAGCAGGCCGGTAAGCTGGTGGCTATGATGGGTGACGGTACAAACGACGCTCCCGCCCTTGCACAAGCTAATGTGGGGGTGGCAATGAACAGCGGTACGCAGGCAGCCAAAGAAGCTGGTAACATGGTGGACCTTGACAACGATCCGACGAAGCTGATTGAAATTGTGGAGATTGGCAAACAGTTGTTAATGACACGCGGTACGTTGACTACCTTCTCCATTGCGAACGACGTTGCCAAGTACTTTGCTATTATCCCTGCTTTGTTTATGGTAGCCATCCCTCAGTTGGCTCCTCTGAACATTATGGGACTGCATAGCCCTGAAACGGCCATTCTCTCGGCTGTCATATTCAACGCTATCATTATTCCTATCTTGATTCCGTTGGCTTTGAAAGGTGTTCAGTATAAGCCGATCGGTGCCAGTGCGCTACTTCGTCGCAATCTGTTGATTTATGGTGTGGGTGGCGTCATTGCTCCGTTTGTCGGCATCAAACTGATAGATATGATAGTTAGTCTGTTTTTTTAAAACTTGGATAAAATGAAAACTCTTTGGAAATCATTTAAAATAACAATTGCATTTTGCATATTTTTCTCTCTGTTCTATATCCTTGTCTTGTGGATATTTGCACAGTTCGCCGGTCCCAACAAGGGAAATGCAGAGGTGGCAACACTCAATGGTAAAGTGGTAGGTGCAGCCAATGTAGGCCAGATGTTTACGCAAGATATTTATTTCTGGGGACGCCCATCTGCGGGTAATTATACAGCCGATGCTTCGGGTGGTAGTAACAAGGGACCTACGAACGATGAATACCTGGCAGAAGTGGAAGCCCGTATCGATACTTTTCTGGTACATCATCCTTATCTGAGCCGCAAGGATGTGCCTGCTGAAATGGTAACCGCCAGTGGTTCCGGTCTAGACCCACATATCACACCTGCTTGTGCTTATGTACAAGTGAAGCGTGTGGCTCAGGCACGTGGCATGAACGAGGCTGAAGTGAAAGCCATTGTAGACAAGAACATCAGCAAACCCTTTTTGGGGGTGTTTGGTACGGAAACTGTCAATGTGCTGGAACTGAACATTGCATTAGAAGAAGCCGATCAGAATAAATAATTTTTTAGTTGTGTTTGTCATGTGTTATGGGCAGGAGCGGAAGTATTTCTGTTCAGGCAGCGAAAGACTGTCATTTTACAGGGGGAGCCGAAACTTCCTTCCTGCCTTTCAACGATTGATTAGTAATGGTAAATAAATAGTTGGATATGAAAAGTTTAAAAATATCAATTCTAGTTTTTGCGAGTATGGTAGCTGCTTGTTTTATGGGAACCGGCAAAGTGCAAGCTCAGGAATTTACAATACAAGGTGATTTAGTCAGTTCTTATGTTTGGCGCGGCTTTTACCAGACGGGAGCCAGTTTTCAGCCCACTTTGGGTTTTGGGGTCGGTGATTTTTCTTTGACGGCATGGGGCTCTACCGATTTTGACGGAGTTTCTTCAGGAGAAGGGGCTGCGGCTAAGGAGATTGATTTGACGGCTGCCTATGCTTTGGGAGAATCAGGTCTAACTTTTTCTGTTGCCAGCTTGTGGTGGGGCGGACAAGGAGCAAGAAAGTATTTTAATTTTAAGAGTCACGAAACAGCTCATCACTTTGAAGCGGGATTAGCCTATACATTGCCGGTTGAAAAGTTTCCTTTGTCAATCGCTTGGTACACTATGTTTGCCGGAGCTGACAAAGATGATAAAGGCAGGCAGAATTATTCTTCGTATGTTGAACTCAACTATCCGTTCAGTGTTAAGTCTGTAGATTTGAACCTGACTTGCGGATTTCTGCCTTATGAAGCTGGGGTAGGAGTATATGGCGTTCCTAACAGCGGGTTTGCCGTAACCAATGTGGCACTGAAAGGTATTACGGAAATCAAGATTACTGACAATTTCTCAATACCTGTATTTGCACAAGCCATTTGGAACCCTCGTATGGAAGATGCACATCTGGTATTCGGCTTTACTTTAAGGCCATGATTTATTTAGATATAACTTTAGAACTCATGAATTAGTGTTGGATGCCCGTGGCGGTCGTGATGATCGTTACGGGTTATATGGCATATATAAGACAAGTAAAAAAACAGAAGAAATGAGTAGGGAAGAAAGCGTACAGCATTTTCTTGATTTGATTAAAAAGTCGCGGCGTGGCAAGTTCAAAGTCTACATCGGCATGATTGCTGGTGTAGGTAAATCTTATCGTATGCTTCAGGAAGCACACGAGTTACTTGACAACGGAGTAGATGTGAAGATAGGCTATATAGAGACACACGGGCGTGCCGGTACGGATGCTATGTTGGAAGGATTGCCCGTTGTTCCTCGTCGTAAGATATTCTATAAAGGGAAAGAGCTGGAAGAAATGGATTTGGATGCCATTATCCAGATACACCCTGAGATAGTAGTGGTGGATGAACTGGCACATACCAATGTGGAAGGTAGCCGGAATGAGAAACGCTGGCAGGATGTGATGGATTTGCTTGATGAGGGTATCAATGTGATTTCTGCCGTTAACATCCAGCACATTGAGAGTGTCAATGAAGAAGTACAAGGCATCTCGGGTATTGAGGTGAAGGAACGTATTCCCGATAGCGTTTTGCAAGAGGCAGATGAGGTGGTGAATATTGACTTGACTGCGGAAGAATTGATAGCCCGTCTGAAAGCTGGAAAAATTTACAAGCCGGAAAAGGTCTCTACTGCCTTGAACAATTTCTTTAAAACGGAAAATATTCTCCAATTACGTGAACTGGCTTTAAAAGAGGTGGCTTTACGGGTGGAAAAGAAAGTGGAGAATGAAGTGGTTACCAGTGTGGGAGTCCGTCATGAGAGATTTCTGGCATGTATCAGCAGCAACGAGAAAACACCACGACGCATCATTCGTAAAGCTGCACGTCTGGCAACCCGCTACAATACTTCGTTTGTTGCCCTTTATGTGCAGACTCCCAGAGAAAGTACTGACCGCATCGGTCTGGCAAATCAAAGGTATTTATTGAACCACTTCAAATTGGTGACCGAACTGGGAGGGGAGGTCGTTCAGGTGCAATCGCCGGATGTGCTGGGAAGCATTGTTGATACTTGTAGGGAGAAACAGATAACAACTGTCTGCATGGGAAGTCCGTCACTTTCTTTTCCGAAATCATTGTTCATGATATTGAAATACCGAAAATTTGTGCGTGATTTGGCACAAGTAAACATAGATTTGATTATACTTGCATAATATTAATTCTTAGGAACATTATGAATATTCGTACAAAATTGATACTCAGCGTAGGGGTATTGGCTGGAATGATTATTTTGTTGGTTGCTCTTTCTGTGGTGAATCTACAGATACTGACGGCTACAGAGCCGGATAGTCCTGCTGCTGTACCGGGATTGCAACGTGCATTGCTCTGGATTTCTGTGATAGGTGGGGTATGTATTTTTGCCAGTATCATATTGTTGGTATGGCTTCCCCGTTCCATCAGCAAACCTATTCAAGAACTGACGCGTGGGATTCTTGAAATAGCGAACCATAATTATGAGAAACGTCTGGATATGAGTGGACGCGAGGAATTTCGTGAAGTGGCTGATAGTTTTAATCGGATGGCGGAACGACTGACGGAGTATCGCGCCAGTACGCTGAACGACATACTTTCTGCTAAGAAATTTCTTGAGGCTATTGTGAATAGTATTGATGAACCTATTATTGGTTTGAACCGTAATAGGGAAATTCTCTTTATCAATAATGAGGCTTTAACTGTGCTGAATTTAAAACGGGAAGAGGTAATTCGCCGTTCGGCTGAGGAGCTTTCTTTGAAGAATGATTTGCTCCGCCGTTTAGTTCGTGAATTGGTAAATCCGGGTGAAAAGAAAGAACCGTTGAAGATTTATGCAGACAATAAGGAGAGTTACTTTAAAGCTTCTTACATTACCATTATAAATGCAGAGGCTGATGATGACGAACCTCATAATCTTGGCGATGTGATTTTACTGAAAAATATTACAGAATTCAAAGAATTGGATAGTGCCAAGACTACTTTTATCTCGACTATTTCTCATGAACTGAAAACGCCTATATCCGCTATTCTGATGAGTCTGCAGTTGTTGGAGGACAAACGGGTAGGGGTGTTGAACGACGAGCAGGAGCAATTATCGAACAGCATTAAGGAAAATGCTGATCGCCTTCTTGGGATTACCGGAGAACTACTGAACATGACGCAGGTAGAAGCCGGTAAACTGCAGATGATGCCTAAAATAACAAAGCCCATTGAACTGATAGAGTATGCCATCAAGGCTAATCAGGTACAGGCTGATAAATTCGGCATTCAGATAGAAGTGGAGTATCCGGAAGAAAAAATGCCTAAATTGTTTGTCGATAGCGAAAAGATTGCTTGGGTACTCACCAATTTGTTGAGTAATGCTATCCGCTATTCCAAAGAGAACGGGAGGGTGGTTATCGGCGCCAAGCATGACGAGGATTTTGTGGAAATGTATGTGCAGGATTTTGGAAAAGGTATCGACCCGCGTTATCACCAGAGCATTTTTGACCGTTATTTCCGAGTGCCGGGCACTAAAGTGCAAGGTAGTGGCTTAGGACTTTCCATTTCGAAAGACTTTGTGGAAGCGCATGGCGGTACACTGACTGTTCAGAGTGAGCTGGGTAAGGGGAGCCGCTTCGTTATCCGGTTGAAAGCGTAACGTTTTCTATTTTTTGCGGTACTGTTGCGGAGACATGCCTGTTTGTTTCTTGAAAAATGTACCAAAATAAGAAGCATTGGGAAAATTGAAGAAATCGGCGATTTCCTGGATATTTTTCTGGGTGTTCTTGAGTAGTGAGATGCTTTTGCGGATGATGGATTTGAATATCAGTTCCTGTACGGTGAATCCGCAGACGGACTTGGATAGTGCAGAGAGGTATTTGGGTGATAAGCAGAGTTTGTCTGCATAAAACTCTACACCGCGTTCTTCCGTGTAGTGCGCATCTATCAACTGAATCAGCCGGATAAAAAATTCATGTTTGTGGCCAACCGTTGTTTTAAGGTTCATCAGTTTACGGTTGTAAATGGAACAGATGCGGTATGTGAGTCCCAGCAGAAGCAGCCTTTGTTCGTTGTCGTTGAAGGTGTTGTTGTCTAAGTGCAGGGTATTGTCCAGTAAGGACATGTATTTCAGAACTTCTTCTTCGTCTCCGGTGTTCCATACGTAGCATGGTTCGGTCCGGAGCTGCATGTATAGGTACATGGTTGCCACTGAATTGCCTATGATGTCCCTTATCGGTTCTATCTGGTAAATGAATATGAATAGTTGCAGGTCTTCCGATTCGCTCAGCACTTGGAAGAGGGAATCTTCCGGAATGAAAACTGTTTCGCCAGCCTGGGCCGAGAATACTTTCATATTGAGCGAAAAGGTGAAGTTACCCTGGCGGCAAACTATCAGTCCTGCTCCATTAATCATAAAAGGTTTCTTCAGGGAGGTGGGAAAGGAGCAGAGCATACCTTCTGAACTACAAATGTTTTCTCCGTTTGACAATGCGTGGTCCAAGTGGGATAAACGTTCTTGTTGGGTATCCATAACAGACAAAATTACAGGTTGTACTGAAAATTGTCCGCTAAGTTAGTAATTTTCGTTTAGGATACCGCACGACAAGCACAAATATCATGCAAATCAGGCAGGCATAGAGTGTCCATCCTGCCATTTCCTTTATAGCAGAGAGAGTGGCTTGTACTTGGATGCGTCCTTTGGTGGATATGGCAGCCATGTTGATTGCTTCTTGTTTGCTCTTTCCCTGATATTGCATACCTTGTACAGTTTGGGTAAACGAGGCGGACGCTTCGGGGTGTAGCATGTCTACATTCTGTGCATAGCGGGTGACGTAGTGCTGCTGGCGTTCTTGCAGTACATTCGTATAGAGTGCGGCTCCGATGCTGGGAGCCAATACCATGCGTACGGTAAGCATGGTGCATATCCAGGAAGAAAGATATTTGTAAGGCATGCGTTGGGTGGCGTAGGTTGGAATCAGCGAATAGAGGAACATCATACCGGTAGAACGGATGATGACCGGATACTTCATCCGTTCGTACAGTCCTGCACCTTGTACCTCGAAATACATGAACATGGTGGAAAGCCCCAATAGAAGGAAACCGGCGGCAAAGAGATATTTGAAGTGTACGCCTTTCACACTGAGCCAGATGGTGGCTATACCGCCGATGAGGTAGCCCAGCATGGACCAGTTGCCTAGGGTGGCGTTCTGAAAGTTGTCCAGTTTCATGCCTATGCCTGTGAATACGTTGACAAACATGGCGCTGGAATTCAGTACCATTAACAGAAAATAGAATAGGAAACCCATACGGATGGTGCGCAGTTTGAATACATCGAGTTGATAGTAAGGATTGCGTTGGGTAGACTCGATGTAGAGGAATATACCACCAGCAATGATGGCGCAGACTGTGGCCCATCGTATGGTTGGGTCGTCGTACCAGTCGAGCACTTTGCCATAAGTAAGCACGTAGGTAATGCAAGCCAGTGTGATGCAGAAGATGGAGGCATTGCCAAACTGCTTGAGGTTGATGGGGAAGCGGCGGGTGGTATATTTATGATAAGGCATAGTGATGAATGTGATGAGGATGCAAAGTAATAGTAGCCCCATCATAAAGTAGTGTATGTACTGCCATTCGTACTCAAAGGCGAGCCAGGCGGTGAGCGAGGTTCCCAATTGTCCCAGTACCATGAAGAATAGGTAGATGGCAGGTTGTGCCGCACTCCGTTCGATGTCCAGCTTGTCCCAGCCTTCGCCGGTTACAGGCTCGTTGCCGGGTGTAATCTTATCGTACGCTTCGATATGCCCTGCATACTTTATGAGGGTGAAGAGGTTGACCATCATCAGTACCATTCGTAGGAATCCCATAAAGATGCTGCATAGTGCCAGCAGGAAAACACTGTCTGTCTTGGCACAGATATAACTGAAGATGTACATCAGGGAGAATCCTGCCAGACACATCATTTTCTGCCGGCGTATGACTACCAGCCTATATAGAAAGGGGCAGAATGCCGCCATACCGATGGAAGTGGCGAAGTTGGCAAACTGGATATGCTCGGAAATGATGCCGAGCCCGCTCATCATTTCGGTGCTTGCCACCGAGTAGGTACCGCCTACAGTCAGTATCGGCAAAAAGAATACGAATAGGATGATGATACCTACCGGCTTAGGTACCCAGTTGTAGAAGGGATAGTTCTTGGGGGATGAGGGCATGGATAATTAAAAATTAATCATTAAACACTAATCATTATTCCATCTTCGCTTTGACTATTACCATCATACCGGCGGCAAGGCTGCTGTTGTCTTCTTTGGACAAATCGGTAAAGTCGATGCGGACTGGGATGCGTTGCTGTATCTTCACGAAGTTGCCGGCAGAATTATCCGTGGGCACTAGGGAATATTTGGAGCCGGTGGCTCCGGAGATGGCAGTGATTTTTCCTTTGAATTCTTTGTCGCTGATGGCATCGACGGTAATGACTACTTCTTGTCCCAAGTGCAGATTCTCAATCTGGGTTTCCTTGTAGTTGGCTATAATCCACTTTTGTGTGTCAGGCAGAATGTAGGTGATGGTTTGTCCGGCAGTGATGAATTGTCCTTCTTCAAGAGTACGCCGCCCCAATTTCCCATCACAAGGAGCTACTACTACGGTGTAGGAGAGATTCAGTCGTGCCATTTCGAGTGCGGCTGTTGCCCGTTGTATGGCAGCTTCGGTATTTTCACGGCGATGTGACACTTCGTTCACACCCGACAAGGCAGCTTTCTGTTGTCGTTTCACGGCTTCCAACTTCTTGTGGGTAGCTGCATATTCGGTTTCTATCTGTTCCAATTGAATGGGGGTGGCAGCGTTTCTCTTCACCAGATTCTGGTATCGTTGGCGGTCTTTCTCCAGCTTGGTAAGGCGGATTTCTATCTCTGCTATGGAGGCGTCGTAGACAGAGGCTGTAGTTTGCGTGGTTTGTAGTGTGGCACCAATGACTGTGGCACCGGCTTGTGCATCCTTGAGTGCAGCTTCAGCTTCCATGACTCTGATTTTATATTCCCGGTCGTCCAATATAAGTAAGGTATCTCCTTTGTGTACTTCTTGGTGTTCTGTGAAACAAATTTTCTTGATATATCCTGATGCGCGCAGATTGACGGGAGATATGTATTGTTCAATCTGTGCATCATTACTGGTTTCCGTCCGTTTGTAGTTCAAAAAGAGGCAGACCACTTGAATAATTCCCCAGATAAGGATAGCTATTCCTAATAGGCTGACAACGATTTGCCAACGGCGAAGCTTCTTCAATTTCCGTGCTTTTTCTTGGTGGGTACTTGCGGTGTTATTGTTCTCTTTTGTTTCCATATTTTCTATATTATATTGTTTACTTATTATTATATATACATCCGTCCTTGAATACGGGCTCTATTCATCTTCCTCTTTAATGAATTGAGGGGCTCAACGTCTCCAGCTGTCCCGTCAGCTTCAGCAAAGTCAGATTGGTTATCCGGTAATTGTAGTGGGCACTGATATAGTTGTTTTGGGCTTCGCTCATCCGCATTTCGTCCTGCAACACTTCGGTCATTGAGGCGATTCCTTCCCGATAACGGTCCATGGTAACGGTATATACATCTTCAGCAAGCAGATAATTGTCCTTCTGCTTCTTAAAGTTACGCTGGCTGTTCATCAGGTCATTGGTAGCATTCAGATATTGTGTCTGAAGATTTTTTCGGGTATTCTCTTGAGCGAGTTTGATGTTCTCTATGTCAATGGTTGCCTTACGCATCTTGTAGCGTTTGTCCAGTCCGTCGAAAATGGGAATGCGCAAGGAGAGTCCCACTCCATAGGAGCGATACCAATGGTTGGAAGGGCCGGAATGGAACCAATGGTAAGCTTTGTCCGTATAGGCAGAGAACATCCAGCTTCCCGTCAAGCTCAAGGAGGGGATGTAACCGTTGCTGACTATTGTTTTTTGTTGCTCTGCGAGTTGTTTCTGTGATTGCAGCAGCTGTAGTTCATATAGTGTTTCAGATAGCCCGGTGAGTGCTGCGGGCGTAATCATTTCTGTATTCACCGGTACCAGTGCTATATTTTCTTCTGCCGGATAGTCGATGATGTATTTCAGTAGGTTCAGTTGCTGTTCCATCATGGCTTGTGCGTTGTCGTGTTGCACCTTGAGGTTCTCCAGGTTGATGTTGACGCGTTTCACATCTACTTCCATAGCCATACCGTTGTCATAGAAGGCCTGAGTGATATCTCTCAACTCTTCTAGGCGAGTGATGTTGGCTTTTATCAAAATAATCTGTTCAGCTGTAACCTGTCCTAGGTAGTACATTTGACTAATTTGAAGGATGAGGTCTTCTCTTGCCTTTTCATAAGAAAGGCGATTCATCTCATCCATGGTTTTAGCTATGGACAGAGTGGTGTAGAGTGTTTGGTTATAAAGTGGTATCTGCAGCTGTAATCCGAAGTTGGCGTTGTATTGCAAAGTTTGGGTTACATTATAGGGATTGCCATACGCTGAACCATCGGTAACGGATACGGGTGGATCGATATTGTCGTTATAGTTGGCAAAACCATTGATTTGGGGCAGTAGTTTGGCTCGATTCTCAGAGATGCCGTATTTCCCTTTTTGTATTTCCTTCCGTTTGCTTTGTAAGGACAAATTGTTTTCGATACCTATTTTGAGGCAGTCCTCCAAGGTTAGGGTATCTTGTGCTCTTGTACCTAGTGCAAGCAGACACAGAAAGGAAAATGTGAACAGTTGTCTTTTCATAATAGTCACTTGATATTTGCACACAAAGTTAGTGGCTTAAAATGCAAGAGGACTATCCATATATCAACTGTTTGTATTCATATTTTCCTTTTTACTATAATTTGAAAACAAACCATAGTAAAAAACGAGTATTAAAAACAAAAAAGACCGCCAAGAGTGGAAGCCTCCTAACAGTCTAAATCTTCTTTGTAGCGGGACCCGGGATTGAACCGGGGACCTCATGATTATGAATCATGCGCTCTAACCAGCTGAGCTATCCCGCCATCATTTCTCGATTGCGGGTGCAAAGATATAGCTTTTATTTAAATTGCCAAAACTTTTATGGATATTTTCTGCTTTTTCTTTTGCTGATAGGGTGCTGAAGTGGTTTGCAGTACTTTTTATTAAAAGTCTTTGTATAACATTATCAATGAATTAGGGGTGTATGGAAAGGGAGGTATAAATAAATTTGATGATTTATTTTCTGTAATTAGAAAAAAGTATTTATCTTGGCTGGCGCAATAAAAAGCAGAATAGACTATGGAAAGAAAGAAAATACATTTGGAATATCTCTTGAATGCGACTTCTAAAAGTATTCTTTGGGCAGCGATAAGTACCCCTACTGGTTTGGAGGGCTGGTTTGCTGATAGGGTTCAGTCAGACGATAAAACAGTAACCTTTTTTTGGGGAAAAACAGAAAAACGTGATGCCGAGATTATTGCCGTGCGGGCGTATTCATTCATCCGCTTCCGCTGGCTGGACGATGAGAACGAGCGAGAATACTTTGAACTGAAGATGACAAACAATGAGTTGACCAATGATTTCGTATTGGAGATAACAGACTTTGCCGATATAGACGAGGTGGGTGATTCGCGTGAATTATGGGAATCGCAAGTGGATACTTTGCGAAGAACTTGTGGTTTTTAGTTAACTTTAGATTAAAAATTTCCCGTACTCCCTTTTTTGTACTACTTTTGTGCTCTCATTGCATGAAACGAGTAAAATGCTGCGCATAAAAAAGTTAGATATATTTGTTTTGAAGAGCTTTTGCATGCTCTTTATGGGTACTTTCTTCATCTGCCTCTTCATCTTTATGATGCAGTTTTTATGGAGGTATGTGGACGAAATGGTAGGAAAAGGATTGGAGATGACTGTCCTTGCACAGTTTTTCTTTTATTCTGCGCTTTCGTTGGTACCTGCGTCGTTGCCGCTGGCTATTCTGCTGGCTGCCCTTATCACCTTTGGAAATTTCGGAGAACGTTTTGAATTACTTGCCATGAAGGCAGCCGGTATTTCTTTATTGAAAATCATGCGGCCCCTGATTATCTTTATTTGTTTCATCTGTTGTGTCTCTTTCTATTTCCAAAATGTCATAGGACCAAAAGCCCAAACAAAATTATGGACTTTGCTTATTTCCATGAAGCAGAAATCTCCCGAAGTGGATATTCCTGAAGGTGTGTTCTACGATGAAATAGATGGTTATAATCTGTATGTGAAGCATAAGAACCGCAAAACTGGTATGCTGTATGACGTACTGATATATAATTTTGAGAAAGGTTTTGAGAATGCTCAAATTATCAAGTCTGATTCGGGACGTCTGGAGATGACGGCTGACAAACAGCATTTATATTTGCATTTATACAGTGGTGAGCAGTTTGAGAATTTGAAATCGCAGAACATGAACCAAAGGAATGTGCCTTACCGGCGTGAGACATTCCGCGAAAAGCATGCAATCATTGAGTTCAATTCGGATTTTAATATGGTGGATGCAGGTATCATGAGTAATCAGTCCAACAGTAAGGATATGAGAATGCTGCAGGCGGATATTGATTCCATGAAATTGCAGAATGACAGTGTGGGACGTGGTTATTATAAAGAAGCTATGGCAGGAACTTATAAGGTGACAGCCAGCTTGTCTAAAGAGGATACATTGAAGATTGAAAAGGCCTATTTAGGTGAGTACAATGTAGACAGCCTCTACAATGTGGCTACACTGATGCAGAAACAGAAGGTTATATCCACGGCCGTCAGCCGTGCAGAGAGTGCGGGGAGTGACTGGAGTTTTAAGAGCTTTAATATATCGCAGACTGAAAGCAGCCTTCGACGGCACATGACTTCCTGGCATGAGAAACTGACTCTTTCTCTGGCATGTCTCATCTTCTTCTTTATTGGTGCGCCACTCGGAGGAATTATCCGTAAAGGAGGCTTGGGAATGCCGGTGGTGGTTTCTGTATTGATTTTTATTATCTATTACATCATCAACAATACGGGGTATAAGATGGCCCGTGACGGACAGTGGGTTGTCTGGATGGGTATGTGGACCAGTACTGCTGTCTTGGCTCCATTGGGTGCGTTCTTGACATATAAATCCAACAATGATTCAGTGGTATTGAATGCTGATGCTTATATAAATTGGTTCAAGAAGGTTGTGGGTATTCGCAGTGTACGCCATCTGTTCCGTAAGGAAGTAATCATCCATGATCCTGATTATACACGTATTCCGGAAGAGCTGAAGGCTTTGTCCGTAGACTGTCGTGAATATGCTGATAGAAAGGGGTTGAAACGTGCTCCCAATTACTTTAAATTGTGGATGACTGATAGCCAGGATGAGGCAGTGGAAGATATTAACGAACGTTTGGAGAGTCTGATAGATGAGATGTCGAATACAAGATCCGTTACTTTGTTGACAGCGCTGAACACCTATCCGGTCATCCCCATCCATGCGCATGTCCGTCCGTTCCGCAATTATTGGTTAAACTTGCTCTGCGGTATTGTTTTCCCGATAGGCTTGTTCTTTTATTTCCGTATCTGGGCATTCCGTATCCGTCTGAATAAGGATATGGAGCGGATTATCAAGACAAATGAAGATGTGATTGGAATCATAGAAAGAGATCAGAATAAATAAAAACAAAATAGATTATGGAAAATGTAAAGTTGAATACGATAGAAGAGGCCATTGAAGACTTCAAAGCCGGTAACTTTGTGATTGTTGTGGATGATGAGGACCGTGAGAATGAGGGTGATTTGATAATTGCAGCTGAAAAGATTACACCGGAGAAAGTAAACTTTATGTTGAAGCATGCCCGTGGTGTACTTTGTGCTCCAATTACAGTTTCGCGTTGCAAGGAACTGGATTTGCCGCATCAGGTATCGGATAATACTTCTGTATTGGGTACTCCCTTTACGGTGACTATTGACAAGTTGGAAGGTTGCAGTACCGGGGTTTCTGCGGCAGACCGCGCTGCTACTATCCAGGCGTTGGCCGATCCGGCTTCTACTCCGGCCACTTTCGGGCGTCCTGGCCACATTAATCCATTGTATGCCCAGGAGAAAGGTGTGTTGCGCCGTGCCGGACATACGGAGGCTACTATTGATATGGCACGTTTGGCTGGACTTTATCCGGCGGGAGCCCTTATGGAAATAATGAATGAGGATGGTACAATGGCCCGTTTGCCCGAATTGCGCAGAATGGCAGATGAATTTGGCTTGAAATTGATTTCTATCCGTGACTTGATTGCCTACCGTTTGAAGCAGGAGTCTATTGTAGAAAAAGGAGTGGAAGTGGATATGCCTACAGACCACGGTCATTTCCGTTTGATTCCTTTCCGCCAGAAGTCGAACGGTTTGGAACATGTAGCTTTGTTCAAGGGTACTTGGGAATTGGATGAACCGATTCTGGTGCGTGTACATTCTTCTTGTGCCACTGGTGATATATTCAATTCCAAACGCTGTGATTGTGGCGAGCAGCTGCATAAGGCAATGGAGATGATAGAGAAAGCCGGTAAGGGGGTAGTTGTATATCTGAATCAGGAAGGTCGCGGCATTGGCCTGATGGAAAAAATGAAAGCATATAAATTGCAGGAAGAAGGCATGGATACTGTGGATGCTAATATTTGCCTGGGACATCTGGCAGACGAGCGTGATTATGGTGTGGGTGCCCAGATGCTTCGTGAGATAGGAGTGCACAAAATGCGGCTGATGACCAATAATCCCGTGAAACGTGTGGGCTTGGAGGCTTACGGTTTGGAAATAACGGAGAACGTAGCTATTGAGACTACTCCGAATCCATACAACGAGCGTTATCTCCGTACCAAGAAAGAACGTATGGGACATACACTTCATTTCAATAAGTAACTGTCTTTTTGTTTTCTTATATCAAAGAAAATCGCTTATTTTGCAACCGGATTTGCGTAACAATCATTAAATAGTAACAAAATGAACCAATTATCAGATCGTTTAAACAGTTTGTCGCCTTCTGCGACACTGGCTATGTCTCAAAAGAGCGCAGAGCTGAAGGCTCAAGGCGTAGACGTAATTAACCTGAGTGTGGGAGAACCGGACTTCAATACTCCCGACCACATTAAAGAGGCTGCGAAAAAGGCGATAGACGATAACTTTTCTCGCTATTCTCCAGTGCCGGGTTATCCTGCCTTACGTAATGCAATTGTAGAGAAGTTGAAGAAGGAAAACGGTCTGGAATATACCGCCGCACAAATTTCTTGCGCCAATGGTGCCAAGCAGTCGGTTTGCAATGCAATCCTGGTATTGGTAAATCCGGGTGACGAAGTAATTGTACCTGCTCCCTATTGGGTCAGTTATCCGGAAATGGTAAAGTTGGCTGAGGGTACGCCGGTTATCGTACCTGCCGGTATCGACCAGGACTTTAAGATAACACCTGCACAGCTGGAGGCTGCCATCACCCCGAAGACAAAGGCGCTGATTCTTTGCTCTCCCTCTAACCCTACGGGTTCGGTGTACAGCAAGGAGGAGTTGGCAGGCCTGGCCGCAGTATTGGCAAAGTATCCGCAGGTTGTTGTGATTGCCGATGAGATTTACGAACATATCAACTATATCGGCAAGCATCAGAGCATAGCACAATTCCCCGAAATGAAAGAGCGTACGGTCATTGTGAATGGTGTTTCCAAAGCATATGCAATGACTGGTTGGCGTATCGGTTTCATTGCAGGTCCGGAATGGCTTGTGAAGGCTTGCAATAAATTGCAGGGACAGTATACTTCCGGTCCTTGTTCTGTATCTCAGAAGGCTGCTGAGGCTGCTTATACGGGTACACAAGTTCCGGTGGAGGAAATGCGCAAGGCTTTCGAGCGTCGTCGTGATTTGATTGTAAAGTTGGCCAAGGAAGTTCCGGGTTTCGAGGTGAATGTACCGGAAGGTGCTTTCTATCTGTTCCCTAAATGCGATTCATTCTTCGGTAAATCTGCCGGAGAACGTAAAATCAATGATTCAGATGATTTGGCCATGTATCTGTTGGAAGTGGCTCATGTGGCTTGCGTAGGTGGTGCTTCTTTCGGAGCTCCCGAATGCATTCGTATGAGTTATGCAACCAGCGATGAAAATATAGTTGAAGCTATCCGTCGTATAAAAGAAGCACTGGCTAATCTGAAGTGATTCTAACTTCTTCTACAAACTTATTTTAGCAAGACATCTGTCATGCTGTCACGAACAGTTCGTTTCATCAAAGCGGACTGTTCGTTTTGTTATGACGAACACTTTGTTTCATTATAGCGAACACTCTGTTCCATACAGTATAAACACTTTGTTTTATATTATACGAACATTTTGTTTTCTACTATATGAACACTTTGTTTTATACTTATGGAACAAAGTGTTCATGTCTGTGAACTAACGTATTATCCGTATATAGAAAATAACAATGAGGGGGGTGAAGGTACTGAATTTCACGTGGGGGATATAAAAAAGCGCAGGCAGTTTATCTACCCACGCTTTTGTTTTTGATACTGGGATTGTATTATTCTCCCGGATGAATTGCTTCAGAAGGACAAACATCTGCACAAGTACCACACTCTGTGCAAGTCTCAGGGTCGATATGATAGATATCACCTTCAGAGATAGCGCCAACCGGACACTCGTCGATACAAGTTCCGCAAGCAATACAATCGTCACTAATTACGTAAGCCATTTTCTTTTAGATTTAAATTATTATTAGTACTAATTCGTTTGGCAAAAATAGTGGTTTTCTTTATTACTTGCTATCAATCTTGATTAAAAACGTATAATTTGTATGTCGTCTAAATAAGGAGTCGAGAAAGCGACACAGCATACCGCAGAGACTGAAAAATGTTCGTTTTTGAATTTCGTAAACGAATTGCTCTGATACTATTGGCTTTAGCTGGAGCTTAAGCCGATTTTCAACTTTTAAGAAAGAGTCGGATAGGTAAAAGTAATCACTGCGATTTCTCCTTCTTCGACATTCTCGGTTTGATAGGTACCTTTGAAATGTTCAAAGAACAACTGGTTGATTTTCTGTTGCACTGATACTTTTTGAGAGGCAAACCTGGAATCGGCTATAGGACTGTTCTCTATCCGGCATGCGATGATGTGTTTGTCCGGATGGTTGACCAAGAACATGCTGACTTTGCGCGTTTCTTTGCAGTCGTTCGGATAAAGCAGCATACTTGTCACTATTTGTGTAAGGCGGTTGACGTCGGTATGGATACGCACATCTCCCACCTCCACTTGTAGTTCCAGGAGGATACGGCCTTCACTACGCATTTGTATTAGACAACCTAGTTCGTTGCACCATTCTTTTACATTACAATCCTGCAATTGAAATTTCATCATATTCGCTTCCAGGCGTGAGAGGTCCAATACGTCGTTTACCAGTTGGATAAGCTCACCCGAATTGGTCTGGATAATACCGGAATACTCTTTTCGCTCTTCTTCATCCAGTTCGTTGTCGGTGGAAAGCAGTTGGGAGAAACCGACTACATTGTTCAGTGGAATACGGATATTATAACTCATATTGGCAAGGAAACGGCTTTTTACTTCGTTGGCTTCTTCGGCAATAATTGCCAATTTACGCATTTCCTTCTCATCTTGTTGCAGCCGCTTCCTGCTTCTATACATATGTAGGTTGAAAAGTAACAAGGCTATAATGATGATAATGGAAGTGACCAGACAGATACGGTGAAAAGTGGCTTGCCGCTGTTCTTTCTGGAAAAGCAGTTGGTCCATATTATATAGGCTTTGTATCTGTTCTATCTGTGAGGTGGAGAATACTGTATATAACGAATCTCTTGCCTTGGTTATTTGTTTATAGATAGGAAGTGCGTCGTCCGGAAACCCCATCTTTACTAGTATATCCGCTTTCTGAAGTCCATAAATCATGGCATTATCCAGTGAAATAGGGGTTACAAGTTCAATGGCGTCTTCTAAATAAACCAAAGCTTTGTCGTATTCTTTTGTCAGTTGGTAATATTCGGCATATGCTGCCAAACGTATCAACCGATAAGGAAGAAATGAAGATGTACTGAGATGCCGCTCTGCTTTCTGCAAATATTCCCATGCTTCCGCAGGACGTTGAAGGCGGGTATAGTAAAGGGCGTATTGTAAATCTATGAGCAGATACAAATTGGTATAGCCGTTTGTCAGTACGGTGGTGCCTTCTTCCTGCAATCTGTTTTTTGCATTGTTGAGTTCCTCCAGATACCGGAACATGTTGTCGTTGTCATGGAGATATGAGTAAGCCAGTACCGCTTTTGTCAATAAATCAATCTGAGTGGCAAGGGAGGAATCCGGACTTGTCAGTTCAAAAGCCTTGTTCAGGTAGATGATTCCTTCTTTGTAACGTAAGGTATTGAAATATCCAGTCATCAGGCATAGGCATGCTTCGCGCATACCGTCATGGTTGCCAAGACTTTGAGCCTTGTCGTACATGTCTTGTGCTTGTTTGAGGGCTAATTCAATCTTCTGGCTGATGACATAGAATTCTATCATCATCTTTTTGCCTCTGAAGTAATGACGGTAGTAGTTGTGCTCTTCAGACAACTGTTCGAGCCTCCTCAGCCATTGTTCTGCATGTTTTTGGTCCAGTAGGTTGTAATAATAAATAATGTGTGCATATATGGCCGCACTCTGGTAAAGTATATTTTTCTGGGCGATGGCCTCTTCCAGTAATTTGTTCTCGTAATAGATGAATGTCGGTGACAGTTGGTCAAGCAGTGCTATCTGATATAGGGTTTCCAATCTGGTGGTATCGGCTGGGGAGGCAAGATATATACGTAGCAGGCTATCCTTGGCTTCTGTCCGTCGCACATCTGCGTGTGCGGACGGTAACAGCCAGCATAAGGCAATGAGCAATGTAAATATCTGTTTCATTTCTTATTCTCCTTTCTGCCTTTCTGGCTTATGGGATGGGTGAAGCAGAAGCGTGAGCCTTCGGCATACTCTGAATCAATCCATATTTGTCCGCCGATATGCTCTATGATAAGTTGGCATATGGAGAGCCCCAACCCACTGCCTTGAGCATTCTCGTTCAGCTTTTCAAAACGTTGGAAAATGTTGGCTTGCTTGTCTTTGGGAATGCCGCAACCGGTATCTGTTACGGTGAATAGTACGGTGTCGTCCGTTTCTTTTTCCAGCTTTAGGACAATGCTGCCTTGTGGGGTAAATTTGGTAGCATTTATCAGTAGGTTAATCAGGACTTGCTGCAGGCGTGAGTCGTCAGTCTCGATGGGCATTTCTTCCAGCTCGGTGGTGAATGTAAGTTCAGCTTGTGTCTGTTTCACTTTGTTCACGGTATCTATCACGTTTCTGCAGATGCTTACGGCATCATGTTGTGCAATACAGAATTGCAGTTTGCCGAATTCAAGACTCGATAGATCTATCACGTCGTTAATAAGCTTCAGCAATAGTTCTGAGTTCTGTTGGATAACTTCATTGCACTGACGGCGTGTCTCATCGTCCAGTCCCTCTTCCGTCAATAGGGATGAAAAGCCCGATAATGCATTGAGCGGGGTACGGATTTCGTGGCTCATGTTCGAGAGGAACACGCTTTTTGCACGCATGGCATTTTCGGCATTTATCCGTGATGTTGCCAGTTTTTGGGTGGAGAGCTTCACCTTTTCCCGCTGCCTTTTGAGTAGGATGGCAAGTAGAACAAATAACGTTACTAATGCCATCGTTCCTACCAATATGCTGGTTATGATTTTATTGTATTCGTTATTGCTGGCCGTCTCTATCTTATCTACCTGGTATTTTGCCTTTATCGTATTGATTTGCCGGATATAGCTTTGTGAAGCCAGTGTATCTATAGGAGGATACAATTCCTGATAGATTCGGCAGGCTTCCATGGCCATGCCTTGTATTTTACAGAGATAGATTTTTTCCAGCGAAGTCCAGCGGTAATACGTGGAGCGTTTATTACCGGAGTATTCTGCTTGCAATTTGGAGTAGATGTCCAGAGCTTGTTTCCAGTATTGTTTGTCCCAATTTCCCATGGCTCTATAGTAGGCGGCAGTGGTGTAATCCAAGTGAAACCGGTAGAACTTCTCTGGGTGCAGTTGGTAGATGGAATCCATTTTGTGGAGCCAGATGTTTGCTTCATCAAGATAGTCTTGTGAGAGGTGTCCATGGGAAATGGCAAAATTCGTCTTTTCGATGCAGAAAAAGAAGTCTGTCGGGTAGTCAGGCTCCTGATATAATATTTTCTCCAGTTCTTCCAGGATTTTTTCCGCTTCTTCCAGACGTCCTTTCCGTTGCAGAACGTTGGACATTTTTAAAAGAAGCTGTGCCCTATATGGATGCTGGCCTGAAATGTTGGATAGTTCAGTCAAAGCATCTTGGTATGATTCCAAGGCTTTATCCCCCATGTTGGCTATTGTATTATAGGCGTCTCCAATGGCTTGGTTGGCCACTACCATACCAAATTGGTAGTCTGTAGCTTTGGCTTCTTCGTACATAAGTTGTGCCCGGTTCGTTGCTAAGCTGATATCGCCGCGCAATGTGTAGGCATTGGCCAATTGAAGTTGTAATAGAAAATACGTCGTTCTATCTTCATTTGATTGTAGGGTGGGAAGAAGTTGCTCACTCCACGTAATGACGCTGTCTATGGATATGGAGTCATCATAGAGAACTTGTCTTTTGACCAATGATTGCAGAATACTCTGCTTTTCTTGATTGGCTATTGTATGTGCTGATAAGACAGAAGTATACAATATCTGCCCCAATAGCATCCATATAATCATTTTTGTTCTCAAATGTTTGTTTGCCTCTTTTGTTTATTATTGGCAAAAATAAATATAAACGAGTAAATAAAAAATTAAATAGATGCTTTTTTTCTCCTTTATAGTCAATTTGTTAGCAACTTTATGCAGGAGATTGGAAGGGATTAATAGAGTTCCAAACCAAACTCTTCTTTTAGTTGTAACAGTGCACTGTTCTTTTGTGCCATCATCTGGAATTTTTCAACGCGTCCATAGGCACGTACCTTTTCGGTAGGAGCACTAATCCGGACAGTCATGGTGACTTTGCGGTTCTTTAGCCGGGTACGTAGGTAATTTTGCAGAGTGGGTATCATGCCGGTAAATTCCTTGGCAACGATTTCATTATCTACCACAGCCTCAAAAGTTGTGTCATTTATTAAAGTGATGCGCATGTTCTGCATACGCTTGGCTATGGCTACTTGCTCCTTGGGCATACGTCCGGCATACTCCTGCCAGTAATAGTTCAAATCCCTTTCATTGAAGATGTAGTCTTCTTCCGGTTGTGCTGCTTGGTGGGCGGCAGTAGGGTTAGATGAAGGGTTTCTTTGTTCCTCTTCTATATGGGGGCGTTTGATGGATACCCCTAATCCGGACATTTTCATGACCGGAATTTTTTTCTCTTCTCTCCCTTGCGCCATTAATACGGCAGTAGGTGTAGCATGTGGAGTTGTTGCATTACTATGCTGCGTGGCAGCAGGTTGGGGAGTGCTGTTTGTCTGTACTGCCGGCTGTACGGTTTGTTGGGGCGTGGCAGCAGTGGCCTGTGGCTGCTGAGCGGCGGCAGGCTGCGTGAATATGGGTTTTATAGCTTGTTTAGGGCTGCGCCCATTGGCACCGTCGTCCTCCTCGGCGGTCAGTTGTGCCACTTGTATCAGAGTGAGCTCTACCAGTAGCCGTTTGTTTTTACTGGCACGGTAGTTCAGGTCACAATCGTTGCAGAGCTTCATGGCACGGTAAAGAAAAGGGAGGGGGCATTGCTGTGCTTGTGCTTGGTAACGTTCGCGGATGCTTGCGCCCACTTCAAGCAACGGCAGTGTCGCCGGGTCTTTGCTGACAAGCAAGTCGCGCAGGTGGGATGAAAGTCCGGTGATGAAGTGGCTGCCGTCGAAGCCTTTGTTGAGCACATCATTCAGTAATAGCAACGCGTCACTGATTTTGTTCTCAAGAAAGAATCCGGTTAGTTTGAAGTAGTATTCATAGTCCAGCACATTGAGGTTTTCAATCACGCTCTTATAGGTGATGTGTCCTCCGGTGAAGCTTACCACCTGGTCGAAGATGGATAGTGCGTCGCGCATACCGCCGTCTGCTTTGAGGGCAATGACATTCAACGCTTCCGGTTCAGCAGTGATACCTTCTTTGGAGGCGACATATGCGAGGTGTGCTACGGTATCTTCCACACCAATCCGGCTGAAATCATATATTTGGCAGCGTGAAAGGATGGTGGGCAATATCTTGTGCTTCTCGGTAGTGGCAAGGATGAATATGGCATGGCGTGGAGGCTCTTCCAGTGTTTTCAGGAAAGCATTGAAAGCCGAGGCGGACAGCATATGTACCTCGTCAATGATATATACTTTGTATTTGCCTATCTGAGGTGGAATGCGTACCTGCTCCACCAATTGGCGGATGTCATCCACAGAGTTGTTTGAGGCGGCATCCAGCTCATGGATATTGTAGGAGCGCTGCTCATTGAAGGCAGTGCAGGATTCACATTGGTTGCATGCCTCGCCGTCTGCTGTGGGGCTCATGCAGTTGATTGTTTTAGCAAAGATACGGGCACAAGTTGTTTTTCCCACGCCTCTTGGACCGCAAAAAAGATAGGCATGCGCCAGTTTTCCGGTGGCAATGGCATTCTTCAAGGTAGTGGTCAGTGCACGTTGGCCTACTACGGACTCAAAGGTCGAGGGACGATATTTCCGTGCAGATACGATATAGTTTTCCATATTTGGGATATTCTTTGCTTTTTGTGCAAATGTACACAAAAAAAAGAAATCTTTCGGTTATTCCTCTTATCTTTGTGACGTGAAGTTATATGATGGGCAAGCTCCATCATGAATGATAAATTGCTAAATAGTAGATAACGAGATGGATAAACTTGCTTCTCTTTGGTCTTTTGTCCGCAAGCATAAATATCTGATTACGCTTGCGTTGTTTGCTGTAATTATCGGGTTCCTGGATGAGAACAGTGTTGTACGCCGTTTGGGTTACGCCCGGGAAGAAAGCCGTCTGCGCGATGAAATAGAAAAGTACCGCAAGGAATACGAGGAGAATACCGAACGGCTCAATGAGCTTGCCGTCGACTCCGGTGCCATCGAACGGATTGCCCGTGAGAAGTATCTGATGAAAAAGCCCAATGAGGATATTTATGTATTTGAAGAAGATATAGAAGAATGAAACAACTGATACCTGCCCTTTTCGCAGTAGGGGCCGTGATGCTCTTGGCAGGAGCTGCCGTTTATATCACGGGCTGGCCTCTTTCACCTTATGTATATACTATCGGCGCTACGATGGTTGCTTTGGCCCAAATTAATTCTCCGTCCAAATGTAAAAGTCCCACTGTCAAACGCCTGCGCCGACAGCAAATATTCGGTGCGCTTTTGCTGGTGCTTACGGGGGCATTCATGCTCTTTACAAGGGGCAATGAATGGATTGTGTCTCTGACGATAGCCGCCATTCTTGAGCTTTACACTTCGGTACGTATTCCACAAGAAGAGGCGAAAGAAGGTTTAAGCTAAATCCGGAACATATATTCTGCATAAACAAGAGGGGCTGAACTCTTTTATAGAGCCAGCCCCTTTCTCATTTAGTTAATCTTCTGCGTTATCCGTCTATCTTTCTACCTTTTCTACTGTCAGAACTGCCGAAGAGACACCTGCCGTTACGTCAACTGTGAACCGGTAAGCGACACCGTTTTCCAGGCTTTTGCCTTCTACGAGGCCCAAGTTGCCGGCATCACGTCCGTTGGTACCGTCACCTATAAATACTAAGTCACTGGTGGTAGACAAGGCATCGTTTTTATATTCACCTCCCCAACCTTGCTGGTGGAAGAACTTGAAGTTGATGTCATCAGATTTGATTTGCTCTCCCGCTACTACTGTTACCTGATACTTCTTCGCTTCAATCTGTGACATGCAGAGACCTTTTTCTGTAGTCCAACCTACGGCATTGGTCGCTACGGAAGGTTTACCGATACCGTCACCGATAATCCAAAGGGCGCCGGTTCCGTCATCGTTCAGAGTGGCGGTGCTTGTTCCGTTCATTTTCAATACTTCCAGATAATTCAGGGCCAGGTTGGCAATGACGCGATAAGTTCCATCGATGGGCAGGAACTTCAGCGAACCGTCTTCATTCTTTTCGAAGAAGTCGGGGTCTATCCAATATTGGTCGAAGTTGGGAATGTCTGCAGTGATGTTGTCCCCTTGCTTCAGATTGAGGTCGATGCTGTAATGGTCATCATCCACCATCTCCATTTCAGAACCGTTCAGCAGTAGTTTCACGAAAGGAGCGGCTGCATAAGTCAACGTATTGAAGGAGATGGAATATTCTCCAGCTGACAGATTGGAGAAGGTAATTTCACTGGAGGTACCTTGTGTAATGGCACCGTTGCTCCATCCGAAGTTGATTTCATTCCCGTTGGCGCCTACTTTAGGAGCTTTGATGTAACCTTTCACTTTTTGTGCAAATTCACCGGTCACGCTATACTGATTGGCTGCGACTTTTTCCATGCGGTATTCTTGGTCTCCGGAAATCAGAGTTAGGTAGGGGAAGTCCGGACGACTCAGCGCCACGTCATAGCTTTTCTCTGTAATTGTGAAATTGATGTTCTGCAGAATGAACTTCAATGTAGCTGTTCCGTTGGGAATATTTGCCAGATAGGGAACATATATTTTCCCGGTATAGTCTTGACCGTTTACTTTTGTACGGATTATAGTCTCTGACACCATTTCGTCGCTGAAGTATAACCGCGCTTTTAACGTGGAAAGGGGTACATCTGCGTCCGATGCCTTGATTGTAAAAGGCAGACTGTCTCCGAACAAGGCTGAAGAAGGTTCTGCCTGAAAGTCCATTGTCGGGTTGCCGGGAACCGGATCGTCATCGCTGCAAGCATTCAGCATGGCTATGCCTGCCAATGCCATTAGATAGTATTTTAAGCTTTTCATTATAATCTTCTGTTTAAATTATTAGTTTTATTTTTTCCAACGGTAAGAAACGACTGCTTTGGCCGGAACTTCGTAGGAAAAGTAGTGTGTGCCGTCGCTTACGGTGATTCGCTTGGCATCTGCATTGTTGTTTGCCAATACGAATGCATAGGTACCGTCCGTATTCTCGAAGGCGGAGTAGGTGATTCCGTTGGCTGTGTAACCGGTCGTTCCGATACGTACAGCTCCCGGTTTCACGACTGAAGACATGTGCCCGATAAGGTAATAATGGGAATTACGGACAATTTTAGAATAGTTTGTATTGTCAATATCCACTGCACCGTAGCAGGTCTTGCAAGAACCATCTGAGGGGCTTACCGGTCCCAGGTCACTGTCTAACATCAGATTCCACACAATGGTGCCGCGGCACCAGTTGTTGGCTGTTCCCAATGCTATTTCTTCCATATCGTTAAGCAGGCGTGCTTCCAAATCGCGACCGGAGTTCCAAGTACCGATGGAGGTTTCCGTAAAAAGCAGTTCCTTGTTGGGATAGAGTTTGTGGATATTCAGCAACTCAGAACGGTTACCGCCATAATTATGGTAGGCAGCGCCCGCAATGTATTGTGAGGCTTCCGCATCATCATAAATCTTGGTAGGGTAACTTTTTTGGTCGGCCAGATTGTCGTAGTTGTAGTTATGGTCGAAAACATAAATCTTTGTAGTAACTCCGGCTTCTTTGAAGGCAGGGCCCAGGCCGGTCTTGATGAAGTCACGGGCTTCTTCCCATCCCATGAACAAGGATGCTGAGTTACCGTGGTTCAGCGGTTCGTTCTGCGGAGTCACAGCGTGGATTTTGATGCCTTCCTTTTCGAAAGCTTGTATCCATTTTACGAAATAGTCGCCATACGTTCTGTAATATTCGGGGTTCAAGTGTCCGCTGGTCCATGAGTCAAAGGGTACACGTTCCTCCAGGCTTTTCACTTTCATCCACTTCGGACATGTCCAGGGAGCGGCAATTATTTTGACGGCAGGATTGATTGCCAGAATTTCCTTCAATATAGGAATCACATATTTGGTGTCTTCCATCGGAAGGGCAAAGTGCTCAAGCCCCTTTTCGTCACAGCAAGTGAATTCACTGAATGAGAAGTCGGAACAACCGATGGCAATACGTACATAGCTGAAGCCGTAGCCTTCTTTGTCCGAGAATGTTTCAGTCAGAAACTTCGTGCGGTTCTCTTGTGTCATCTGCATCAGGTTGTAACCGGTAGAGCCGGTGATGGCTGCACCGAAACCGTCCATTTCCTGATAGCGGGTGGCAGGGTTGAGTGTCACGGTAGAAGGTGACATGTTGCTTCCGGTGCCGAAGGCCAGCCCGGACTTTGTCAAATCATAAGTACGACTGGTGTTCGTTACATAGAGGGTAACATCCTTTGCCTCTTCCGTGGGTTGGTCTGGCTTGGGTTCCGGTGTAGGGGTGATGTTACTGTCATTGTCATTGCCGCAGGCTGCCAGTATGGTGAAGCAGCCTAATGCGGTAGTGAATATATTTCTTAAATTCATATTCAATTGATTTTTATATTACTCATTAGTATTAATAGCCCGGGTTCTGTATCAGATTTTCGTTCTGGTCGATGGCTCCTTGGGGAATAGCCAGCAGATAGGAGTTCTCATTGAACAGATTTTCTTGTGCATGGCGGCCGCTGTCTTTGGCGTAAACGGCGTTCATCACTTCTTCTACCTTATTGAGGCGGCAAAGGTCGTACCAGCGCTGTCCTTCAAAGGCAAGCTCCATGCGGCGTTCGTCCATATAAGCTTGGAGCAATGCTTCTTTACTGCTGCGGGTGCTTTGTGGAAGTTTGCCCAGTCCGGCGCGGTTGCGGATGCGGTCGATGATGTCGGCTGCACCGTTCAGGTCGGGAGCCTCTCCCATAATTTTTGCTTCGGCTTTGAGGAGCAGGATATCGGCATATCGCAGATAGATAATGCTGTTGAACGCAGAGCGGCATTTGTACATGAAGGCATAATGGTCTGCCGGATAATAGTTGCTCCATCCGCAGTCATACCATACAACAGATTCATTGTAACGTTTCGTGTCTCCTTGCTCTTCATAGAGGCGGATAAGGTCACGGGAAGGGGTAATCCATTTGGCCCAGGTGAAACTTTCATCCCAGTTGCTCAAGTTACGGCCGAACATCCAAGTACACCAGTTGCCGGAGCCGGGAGGAAAGTGGGCTTCGAGAATTGCCTCCTTGGTATTGCGCACCCGGCAGTCTTTTTTTTCCGTATCATACGCCCAAAGGTCACTGAAGTCTTCCACGAGGTCGAAGCCGTCGGCAGCAAGTTCATCGGCATATTTGATAACCTTTGCATAATCGCGCAGAGGTTTTTCTGCATAGACCTTGGCAAGCATGGCACGTGCCACCGATTTGGTAAGTATGCTCTTGTCTGATGTGTCGTTTGTCGGTGTGTTGGGGTTTTCCACTGCTTCAGTCAGGTCTTTCTCTATTTGGGCGTAAGCCTCTTCAGCCGTATTCTGTGGAGGAAAATAGGTCGGGTACATTTCTTCTACGTTGTCTTCGGTAATGTCACCGCCCACGGTAGTGATGACCGGGAAGTTACCCCATAAGCGTACCATATCGAACATGACCATGGCACGGAATATCTTGGCTTGTGACTGATACTTGCCGCGTTCACTTTCACTGAGTGCCTTGAGCTGGTCACAGCCCACGATGATGCGGTTGGCAACGGCAATGTCGCCTAAGAAACGGTCCCAGTCACGTTTTAGTACAGAATTAGAGCCTTCAATGGAGTTGGTTTCGTAAGGCACCACTTCGGCCCCCGTTGTTCCGGCGTAGGCATTATCGGAATGAGCGTCACCGATAAGCAGTTTGTCGACATACCAGTGCTCCTGCTGGTCACGAAATTTTTTGTGAAGGGTTACCATTGAAGTTTCCACGTCTTGCACACTGTTGAAAATAGGCTTTTCATCAGTTTTGTTCACTCCTTCCGTTACATCCGAGTAGGTGTCTACCGGATTATAGTCCAAGTCACATGAGGTTGCGGTCATTGCCAACAATACACCGCAAGCTATACTTTTATATATATGGTTTAGTTTCATAAGTTATTTCTTCCTTTTTTAGAATTCAACATTGATACCGAAAACGAATGATTTGCTCTGCGGGTAAGTTCCATAGTCGATGCCCTGTACAGAACCGCTGTTGCCATATTGGTTCACTTCAGGATCCATACCTGAATAGCTGGTCCAGGTCAGCAAATTGCTGGCGGTAAAATAAGGCTGTACGCGGCTGATACCCCATTTCTTGAACTGGCGGCAACGGATGTTGTAAGAGAGTGAAATGTCTTTGACACGCAGGTAGCTGCCGTCTTCTACAAAGTAAGTGGAGTTCTTGATGTTGAAGTTGGCTTTCGGGACATTCGTAATCTGTCCGGGAATTCTCCAGCGTTTCAATACTTCCGTTGACTGGTTTTTACCGTCGTACATACCTTCGGTTTCCATACGGGACACATTGAAGATGTCGTTTCCGTAGCTTCCTTGGATGAAGATGCTCAGGCTGAGGTCTTTCCATGTAAAGGTGTTTGTCAATCCGTAGATGAAGTCGGGATTCGGGTCGCCGATATAGGTACGGTCAGAAGTGGAAATCTTGCCGTCTTCGTTAAGGTCGCGATAAATCAGGTTACCGGTTTCGGGGTCTACACCGTCGCTGATGTAGCCGTAGAAACCACCCAAAGGACGTCCGGGCTCATTGCGTACGATATTTTCTTTCACCACCTCGGCGCTGCTTGCTGCTGTATAGATTTTCTGCAATGACAGCTTGGTCAGCTTGTTCTTATTGAAAGAAATGTTGAAGTCTGTATCCCAAGAAAACTCGCCGGTCAGGTTATGGGAGTTGATGGCGAACTCGAATCCCTTGTTGGTCATCTCGCCTTCGTTACGGGTGATGCTGGTGGTTGCTGCCGCACCAGCAGGCAGACTTACATTCATCAACATGTCTGTAGTTTTCTTGTAATAGTAGTCCATGCTGAAGGTTAGTCTGTTGTTCAGTACAGTCAGGTCAAGACCGATGTTCGTCTGGTTGGTAGTTTCCCATTTCAGGTCACTTGTTCTCAGGTTGGCCTGGCTGATACCGGGAACTGCATGGTCGTTACCTTCTTCAAACCAGGGTATGCGGTTGATGTTGTAACGTTGCAGATACGAGTAATCGCCTATACCGCTTTGGTTACCGGTCTGTCCCCAGCCACCGCGGAGCTTCAAGTCATCAATCCAAGCGATGTCTTTCATGAACTTTTCCGACGAAATGCGCCATGCAGCCGAGAAGGAGGGGAAAATACCCCAGCGATGGTCGGGATGCAGCTTGGATGAACCGTCGGCACGCATGTTCATGGTAAGCATGTACTTGCTGTCATAGTTGTAGGACACACGGGCGAAATAGGAAGAGATGGCCCACTGTGAAGCTCCTGTTCCGGTACCGTCCCATGAAATTTTATTGGCAGCGTTCAGGGTCTGTATTTTATCGTCCCGGAAATGTGAGCCGTTTATCCAGCTGTTGGTATAGTCCGATTTGGTATAGGAAGAACCTGCCATTACGTCGATGCCGTGCTTCTTGATATTGGTATTGTAAGTCAATATATTATCGAAAACCAACACGGTATTCATATTCCGGTTGTCAGAGGCTGTACCGAAGCTGTTGCGTCCGTCGGTGGTCGATATTGGATCGAGGAATGTGGTGCTTACACCGTTACGGCGGTCCAGGGCTACAGATGATTTCAACTTTAGGTTGGGCAGGAAGCTGATGGTAGCGGCTCCGGATGCGATGAGGCGGTTTTCCTTGTTCTTGTTGTTTTTCTGGCGGGCCAGGTTTTCCATCGGGTTCATGATGTTCACTCCATAGAAGTTCTTATTGTATTGATTCGGTTTTTCAGGATCCCAAATAGGAGCATAGGTCGGAGTGTTGATGACCGAGAGGACTACACCACCACGGTTGGCACCCGTACCGGAGATGATGCCGGTGTTTCCGATGTTGTCGGAGTAGGAGATATTGGCACTTACATTCAGCCAGCTGCGTATTTGGTTGTCGATATTGGCGCGGAAGCTATACCGCTTGAAGTATGTTCCTTCCAAAATACCTTTTTCATCCAGATAACCGGCAGAGAGGAAGTATTTCATCTTTTCATTTCCGTTTGATACGGACACTTGGTAATTCTGGGTTTGTCCGGTCTTGTAAACCTCGTCAAACCAGTCTGTCTGGTCGGTCAGCCCTTCAAGAGCAGTTGGATTTACAGCCCCGATTTCTTCTTGCAATTCGCGGTACTGTTCTGTATTCAGTGCTTCCATGCTCTTGCCTACTTTTGTCATGCCATATTGTACGTTCAATGCTACTTTGGCGTTGCCTGCCGAGCCGCTCTTGGTAGTAATCAATACCACACCGTTGGCTGCGCGCGAACCGTAGATGGCTGCTGATGAGGCATCCTTCAGAATAGAGAGGTTTTCAATGTCGTTGGGAGAGAGAAAGTTGATATTGTCTACAGGTACACCATCCACTACGTAGAGCGGGTCGTTGCTACCATTGAATGAGGTGGTACCACGTACGCGGATACTCATACCACCGCCCGGTTCGCCGCTGGGCTGCATAACCGACACACCGGCTGCTTTACCTTGTAGGGCTTGGGCTGCCGATACAATGGGGCGTTGGTCCAAATCCTTTGTAGAAACCGTAGATACGGCAGTGGTTACGTCTTTACGCTTCACACTTCCATAACCGATAACTACCACTTCGTCCAGCAGTTCGTTGTCTTCCTGCAATGTGATATTCATGTTGGTGGCTGCTTTTACCTCTATCGTTTTGTAGCCGATGAAGGATATTACCAGTGTGGCATTCTGTCCTACACTCAGGGAAAACTCCCCATCCAGATTGGTAACAACACCGTTGGTTGTTCCCTTTTCCAATACAGATGCACCAATGACCTCCAGGCCTGCGGCATCTACTACTTTACCCGTAGCTGTCAATCGTTGGGCAAATGCATTTGTTGACATTAGCAGTACGAGTAATGTCAGAAGGAGCTTGTAACTCCGCGTAAGAAGATTTCTTGTAATCATTCTCATAGTACTTTAATTAAAAGATTTAATTTATTTTAGAAAAGTATGTTCTAATAGAGATTGGATGTTTTCCATAGTACACTTTTCTTTCTCTGTTGCAAAGATAGTGGACAATCTTATTCGTCCGATAGGCGGGTAATGTGGAGAAGTAAGTCGGAGTAAAATGTAAATATCACATATATAGCGGGTTATGCTCTTGCTGATTGCTGTATAAAGTAAAGGTCAGCTACTATGGAAGGAGGTCTGTATATGCTGTTTTATCGCTGTAAATGGTCGAAATACCTCTTAACTTTCATGTACTTTTTAGGGTAGAAGTAGCTTATGTTTAGATAGATTAATTTATCTTTGTGCTCTCAGCTTTATATAAATAATAGAAATGAAAAGAAAAATCATAGCTTTACTATTTTTACTGATGGGGTGTACCTTTCTGAATGCGGCACCTTACAGTGAAAAGATAAAAGAACTGCTGGTGCGCCTTGACTCTCTGATTGCGCAAAAAAACACGTTTGCTATGCTTAAAGAGGCGAAGATTGCCCAGTTGCACAAGCTGCAAAAGGATGTGCGTACTTTGGAAGAGAGATATTGGCTGAATAAAAATCTTTATGATGAGTATTGCGTCTATAACGCCGATTCTGCAATGAATTATGTGGTAGACAATTTGAATATAGTTTATAAGCAGAATGATAAATACCGGCAGATGGAGTGGAAGATAAAAAAGTCTTTTCTGTTGGCTGCCACCGGTTTGTTGAAAGAAGCTCAGGATGAATTGCGCGGAGTTTCAGGCGGTTCGCTCCCCAAAGAATTGTTAGTGGACTATTACGGGCAAATGCTGTATCTGTATTCGCATTTCAATCAGTATACCGGTAGTGAAATGGGTACTTTGCATGAACATTATGCACAGTTGGAGCGTGTTTACAAGGACTCTTTGAATATGGTTCTTACCCCTGAAGACCCCTTGTTCTTGTGGTATAAAGGGCAGGTAGTACAAGGTACGGACAGTATGTATGTTTTTAAGGAACGTTTGCAGAAGGGAATTCTTAATTCTGCATTCGACACTCGGCGTGATGCCATGAATGCTTACGTGCTGGCCTGCTTTTATCGCGAGTCCGATGAGCAGGAAAATTATCTGACTTACCTGATATATTCTGCTATGGCCGATGTACGTATCTCCAATAAAGATATTGCTTCGTTGGAAGAGCTGGCGGGGGTACTTTTTAGTTTGGGTGATATTGACCATGCCTATGTCTACATGAGTTACTGCTTGCAGAATGCCTTGGCATATCGGAACCGGGTGAGGGTAGTGGGCATCTCTGCGGTGCAGGACACCATTCATCAGATCTATCAGGAACGTAATCAGAGGCAAGAAGCGCGGTTGCGCATGTACTTGGTACTGGTCAGTGTCTTGTCTTTGATATCCTTGTTTGCCTTCCTATATATATACAAGCAGATGAAGCGGTTGAAGCAGTCGCGCCAACAGCTGAATGAGGCAAACAACCGCTTGAATAAGCATGTGGAAGAGCTTTCGAAAATGCACGGACAAGTGGCAGAAACGAATGTACAGCTTACTTCTTTGAATGAACAGTTGAGGGATACCAATAATCAGCTTCGTGAATCCAACTATGTGAAGGAGGAATACATAGGTTATGTCTTTTCCATTTGTTCCAATTATATCAGTAAGCTGGATGAGTATCGGAAAAATATCAATCGTAAGCTTAAGGCAAACCAGTTGGAGGATGTGAAAGCATTAACCGATACTCATTCTATGGCACAGAATGAGTTGAAAGAGTTCTATCATAACTTTGATGCTATCTTCTTGCACATTTATCCGGATTTTGTAAGTGACTTCAATGCCTTGCTCCATCCTGACGAGCAGATTGTGCTAAAAGATGGTGAGTTACTGAATACGGAATTGCGCATTTATGCTTTGGTGCGTTTAGGTATCACTGATAGTGTGAAGATTGCCGAATTCTTGCATTATTCACCTCAGACCGTTTATAATAATCGTTTGAAAACACGTAATAAGGCTATCATTCCTCGGGAAGAGTTTGCTGCCGTTGTGCGTTCTTTGGGTAGGGCACAGAAGTGGATTTGATAAAGGCTTCTACTGATTGTCGCTGTATGATGCGTAGATGACACCTAAGAGTTAGGAAAAAAACTGCGATGTACTACCTTGTTTTTCCCTAAAAAACTAATCTTTCCACAGCAATGTTCTTTTCTTACCACAGCTGTGGAAAGA